>CAJTVE010000060.1 GCA_910579655.1 uncultured Allobaculum sp.
TGAAAAGCAAAATGGCCGGAAACGCGTTCTTTAAAGGTGTTTCCGGCCATTTGTCGGTTTTGATGAATTGTTCAGGTCCACTGACAAATCGAAAAAAAGCGATAAACAGTTTTAACGTTTTTCATCTGAAGTCATCTCCTTCATGTTTTCATACAGCCGCTGAATTCGTTTGATCTCCAGGTCAAGAACCTCCTGACCGAGATCTGTAATTTTGTATAATTTTCGCTTCTCCTCTTCCCGGACAAATGCGATCAGACCATCTTTTTCCATTTTAGAAAGCCATCCATACAGAGTTCCGGGAGCGAGAATGACTTCGCCATGGGTGATCTGCTCGGTCTTTTTAACAATGGAATAGCCATGGGCCTCTTCTCGCAGGTTGAGCAGGATATAGAACCCGGTTTCGGTCATTGGTACGTAGACTTTCTTGATATGTTTATCCATAGACGCCTTTCCAGCCAGCTTTTCCATACATCGAACTGCTGGCTCTAGTATATCGCACTGCGATGTATGGAGGGGAGAAAATCTATATGATTTTGAAAATTGACAAGAAATAGAGTCGGAAAGAATACAAACCAAAAAGAACCAGCCTGGTCTAAAACCCATCAAGAGAAGAGGATGGCGTTAACCGATAGGGCTGATGGACGTTCAGTCTGAATGACAAAAGAATAGGCGAAGCAATGAAATCGGATGAAACACGGCTCTTACAAGATGAATTCGCCGGTCTTTCCATTCGTTTTCAATGTGCTTTGTTACACTGGAAGTAACTCCTTCTGGAAACAAAGACTGGATTGAATCTTGAATCTGTTATCTGCTTCGGTTTCTGGAATCAAAGGAAACAAATACGAGGAAAAATTTATGGAACCTGTCTATCAAATTACGCCTGAAGGATTTACCCTTCGAATTTCGCAGGCGGAACTGGACCAACTGGACAGTTCGCAAAAGCAGCGGGCTTTGCGGTTTATGTTTTCCCCCTGGGATGCTGTTCTTGAACTGGGGCTGGAAGCACCGATTGAAAGCCAGTCTACGGTTTTAAAATTTCTGCAAAAAGTAGGAGCCGCCTTTATTTCGGATCTGCTCAAGGCCCCAGGGCTGGAAACACTGCGTGAAAATATTCAGCTTGCTCCCGATGAATACCAAAAGGAAAAACTGCTCAACGAACGACCATTTGTTAAAGAGTCTTCTTTGATTGATTCCCAATGGATTGATCAGGCTTATGCCCATCTTCTTGAAGTGTTTAAAAACCAGATTGTTCTGTATCCACACAGTGTCAAGAAGTTCTTTAACGAGAAAAATCCAGCACTGAATCCAGCCGAATCGATCTTCTTCCATCTGGTTGAATATAAAAATGGACTGTATCCCTTTGCCTTTCTGGCCACCTATACCCACATCACTCCACAGAGAGATGTGCGCCACTTACCCCTGTCAGAGATTTTGCATGAATACCAAGGAGATCAGAAAAAGATGCTCGAACTGCTCTCCTGCCTGAACCAGGCCGCTGAAATCTGTCCGGAACTGGGATCTTTCATGACATCAGGAGAATTGTTTCACACGATTGGCCTGAACGAAAAAGAGGCCTATGCCTTTTTGAAGTCCGTTGAAGAGCTGGAGAAGATCGGAATTGTCTGCCGGATTCCAAACTGGTGGCGAAGCCGTTCTTCAAGAGTGGCGCTCAATGTCAAACTCGGCAATCAAAAGTCGCTGCTGGGCCTGGATGCGTTGATTGCGCTGAGTCCGGAGCTGAGTGTTGAGGGCATGAAGCTGACCAGTGCGGATATTCGCAAGCTGTTGGCCAGTGCCGAAGGTCTTTCCTTAATTAAAGGGCGCTGGGTAGAAGTCAATCACGCCAGGCTGAAAGCCCTGCTGGAACGAATGGAGTCTATGCCTCATTCCATGAATCTTGGTGAAGCACTGCGGCTGGAAAGCGGAATGGAGACACCGGACTGGATGGACAACCAGGAAGATGGCGACATTCAGATCTCGAATGGTAAATGGATGGGCAATATCTTCAACAAGCTGACTGATCCCAAAATTCTGCGCAAGACAGCCTTGCCGCGCAAACTTCAGGCCACCTTGCGCCCCTACCAGCAGGAAGGCTATAACTGGCTCAATGCTCTTTCTTCTTTAGGCTTTGGCGCACTTCTTGCCGATGATATGGGTCTTGGAAAAACAGTTCAGACCCTGGCCTGGCTGGAAAAAGAACACCAGAATCATCCAGAAAAGAAGGCTCTGCTGGTTGTTCCTGCATCCCTTCTTGCCAACTGGTCTAAGGAAGCTGCCCAGTTTACACCGGATCTGAAGATTGGCGTCATCCATGGCAAAGCCGGCGTCGAAGCGTTTGAAAATACCTCGCACGAAAATCTCCCCTTCTTAAACTTGACAACTTATGGCATGGCTTCCCGGCTGGACTCGCTGCAGGAAGTCGACTGGGATTTTTTGATTCTGGATGAAGCCCAGGCGATTAAAAACCCGAAAACCAAACAGACGCGTTCGATCAAGCAGATTCCTGCCGCCATGCGTCTGGCCATGACGGGTACCCCGGTTGAAAACGATCTGGTTAACCTCTGGTCGATTTTTGACTTCCTCAATCACGGCCTGCTTGGAAATCTCAACCAGTTTGGCGCCTACCTGAAAGATGACAGTCGTCCGCAGGCTGAAAAGCTGAGCCGCCTGCAAAAAATCATCTCTCCATTTTTGCTGAGACGTTTAAAAAGTGATAAATCGATCATCAACGATCTGCCGGATAAGGTTGAGCAGAATGATTACATTACTCTTTCTGAACAGCAGCGAGTCTTATATACCAATGTCGTCGATAAGCTCAAAGAAGAGCTGGAAAACCGGCCGGAACTGGGTGAATCCACCAACGCCATCAACCGCCGCGGACTGGTTCTGGCTACCCTCAATAAGCTCAAACAGATCTGCAACCATCCCGACCAGTATCTTGGACAAAAACAATTTACTGAAGCGGAAAGCGGCAAATTCGAAATGCTCGAAGAAATCTGCCGCCCGATTGCGGAAAACCGAGAATCGGTTCTGGTCTTTACTCAGTATCGCGAAATGACCGAACCGATTGCCAGATTTCTTGAACAGATCTTTGGTGCTCCAGGGTATGTCATTCACGGCCAGACCCCGATCAAACAGCGTCAGGAAATTGTCGATGCTTTCAATAAACAGGAAACATATATTCCTTTCGTTGTTCTCTCCTTACGGGCAGCCGGTACCGGTCTGAACCTGACCCAGGCCAGCCATGTTGTACATTTTGACCGCTGGTGGAACCCGGCCGTTGAAAATCAGGCCACTGACCGTGCCTATCGAATTGGTCAGAAACGAAATGTCATTGTCCATAAGTTTGTCTGCTCCAATACAATTGAAGAGGCTATCGATAAAATGATTACCTCCAAACAGAAACTGGCAGATGATGTGATCAGCAGCTCGACCGAAAGCTGGCTGACTTCCCTTTCTGATGATGAGCTCATCCAGACATTGAGGTTAACGTTATGAGTTACTATGGCAATTTCTATTACAAAACGCCTACAGTTGGTGAACTGCAGGCCAAAGCCCGTAAATCGATCGAACGGGCCAAAAAGAAAGGTGTTATTTACGATCCAATTGTTGTGCCAGGCACCGGCTCCCAGCGAAAGCTTTGCACAAACTGGTGGGGCAAAGCCTGGTGTGCCAACATGGAACAATACTCAGACTATGCCAACAGACTGCCTCGAGGGCAGCGCTATTGCCGCAACGGTATGGTCATTGACCTTCAAATTGAAAAAGGCGTTGTTCATGCCAAAGTCCAGGGATCGGATCGCACCCCCTATGACATTACCATTACCATCAAGCCATTAAGTCAAAAGGCAAAGAAAGCGATTCAGGAACGCTGTGAATTCGGGATTTCATCGCTGGAAACGTTAGTGGCAGGCGAATTTCCAAAAGAGTTGCAGGACTTATTTACGGCCAAAGAAGGCCTTTTCCCTTCTCCTTCCGAAATCAAGTTTCATTGTGACTGCCCGGATGGCGCCTATCTTTGTAAGCACGTCGCTGCGGTGATGTATG
Source organism: uncultured Allobaculum sp. (assembly GCA_910579655.1). Taxonomy (GTDB): domain Bacteria; phylum Bacillota_I; class Bacilli_A; order Erysipelotrichales; family Erysipelotrichaceae; genus Allobaculum. The sequence continues at coordinate 4,048 of CAJTVE010000060.1, forward strand.
GCATCGGCATCCGGCTCGATCAGAAGCCGCTGCTGTTGTTTGAACTTCGCGGTCTGGATCCAAAATTCCTTGTTGAAAAAGCCATCGCAAATAAACTGGAATCCATGCTCAAAAATGTCGACCGGCCATCTGGACGGATTCTCGACGCTCAGGTTAATACCAATGAGCTGTTTGGTCTGTAGATCTAGAGCGGGCACCCCAAAGGTCCATGCTCTATCGAAGTCAATGCCCAGATGGCATACAACTGCATAGCCCCTTGGATGGATATCCTTGCCTGAGCCTCAACCACCAAGAATCAAGCAGAAAAATAGATGCTCTCTTTTTGCGCATAAAAGTCGAGCATCTGTTTTTCTGTTGTTCTTCTAAAAAATTGGCTGGCTGTTTCAGAATTATGCTCTGGTTGATTCACAGACGGTTGAATACAATCTGGACATGGTTTTGGATCAGAAGAACGAGAAGAATAAGTCTCAGCTGCTTCAGGATGCCCTGTGCTAGGTCGGTTTAGAAGGAAAACTGGCAAGCAGAATCTATGAATTAGCTGGCGGCGAACAGTAGCGAGTAGCGCTGGCAAGACTTATATTAAAATCGTGTGATCTGATTCTGGCCGATGAACCAACCGGAAATCTGGATCGAGAAAACGCAAAGCGAGTGATGAGTCTGCTCAAAGCGATGCAAAACCAGGGGGGAAAACCATTCTGGTTGTCAGCCATGACCGCTCTTTTGATGATCTGGCAGACCAGATCATTCAGCTCAATTTTCCCGTACAGTAAGGATCGACAAGAATCTGCATCTTATTGCTTTCTTATCCTGTCTGGAAGAACTGATATCCATGTTGGAAGATGGAAGATCTTGTCTGCCTATGCGCTCAGGCAATAGTGGTGAAAACGAATTAAAGGCCAAAACTATTTTAATCATTTTGATCAATATGTAATTCTCGCATTTTCTACCTCGGGCATAATGTTAGATTTATTTAGCAACGGGAAATGATGTGAGCCTCACGAATCAAATCCGTAAGGGATTTGTTCGCTACTGCAGAGATAGAGATTTTTATTGTAACTTAAACTCTACAAAGTCTTTAACTATGAAAATCAGTACCTAATGGAAATATAGTGAAATATCTTTAGATAAAGAAATATACCGTTACTAAATTTTCAGACGGCGAATATGCGCATAGTTAATTTTTACTATGGAGAAGCGCAGCTAGAGTAGTTAAAATCTTCTTTATCTAAGATGAAATTCTAACGTTTTCAGGTCCATAGTTAAAAATTGAGTAGAGTTTAGGTTGTAATGATACTTTAACGATTATAATGATACTTTAACGATTGTAACGATTATAGAACGATATTATAATGAATATAATGATTCTGCATAAAGGAGAATAAATATGGTATCTACGTTTCCAAAAAAAGAATCACTCCTGTTGAATTTAAAAGCGATCGCAAAGGATATCCAGATAAGGATCTAGTGGACAGTATTGTTGGAATGACCAACGCCGAAGGTGGGGATTTGTATCTGGGAATCGAAGACGACAGCACTGTCACAGGAATTCAGCCCTATCATGCTGATGAATCAGGAGTTAAAGCTATGATTCAAAATCGTACAGTCCCGCCTTTATATGTCGACGCGCAACTGATTCAAGAACAGGGTCTTCAGGTTCTGGATTTGAAAATTCCGCAAAGTACAACCTTGACTTCCACTTCTGAAGGCAAATATCTGATCAGAAGACTAAAAGTGGATGGAACACCAGAAACCGTTGGAATGACACCAGCTGAGTTGGATTCACGTAGATCTGACTTAAGGCTTTTGGATTATTCTGGTAGGATTCTTGAAATCAGTGCATCAGAAGTTCTTGACTATCCGTTAATTCAGAAACTGCGCACTTTGATTCGTGAGAGACAGGGCGATTACAGTCTGCTGGAACTGGATGACGAACAGTTGCTTCATGCTTTGCATATTACGACCGCAAGAAACGGGAAAGACTATCCGACTGTAGCAGGGCTCCTGCTGATCGGGAAAGCCGAATGGATTCGAAAACTGATTCCCTCCGCTGAATCTGCTTTCCAAGTCATTGAAGGTCTTGCCGTCAGAAAAAATGATCATAGTTTTGATGCTCTGATTTCTACAGTCGAACGATTTGAAGAGTTGTTTAACGCCTGGAATCCAGAGACAGAAGTTATGGAAGGTATGTTCAGACGACCAATTCCTGAATTCTCTTTTCAGGCCTTTCGCGAAGGACTAGTCAATGCGTTTTGTCATCGTGATTATACTCGTCTGCAGCCAGTCAGAGTGCTGATCGATGACGAAGGCTTAACAATATGCAGTCCTGGAGGCTTTCTGCCAGGAATTACGCTGGAGGATTTACTTACAGCCGAGCCAAAAAGCCGAAATCCATTACTGACAGACATCATGAAACGGATCGGGCTCGCTGAAAGAACCGGTAGAGGAATAGACAGAATTTATGAAGGATCCATTGTTTACGGAAGACCTCTGCCAGATTATTCAGAATCAAACTCCCAGCAAGTGAAATTATATATTCCAAGAGCCAAACCAAATATCACGTTCACACAAATGCTCAGCGACGAAATAACCCGAACCGGAAAAACATTCTCAATCAACGCATTACTTGTGTGGTCCTATTTGGAGCAGGAACGTCGGTTAACCTTGACGGAACTCTCTTCATTGATTCATATCGGTCAGGCAAGAACAAGAACGGCTGTAGAAAATCTGGTGGAATCAGGCCTTGTCGAAGGGCACGGTTCTGGAAAGAACAGAGACTATACTTTAAGTCAGTCCCTGTACAAGATCGATGACAAATCTGCAGAGTATGAGCGTCAAAAAATCAATATCCAGAAGTCTCTGAGCGATACAATCCTTGACTACCTGTCCACCAGAGCCTCTGCTTCTAAAACCCAGCTCAGTGAAGTTACAGGATATTCAAGCCAGACCATATATAAAGCTCTAAAGGAATTACAGCAGCAAGGCAGGATCACTGCAGTTGGAAAGGCAAGATCGACCCGATATAAACTTGCAGACCACTTTTAAGCTTGCCAGCTGAGTTCAAGTCCACTTTTTGTCTTCAGACTGGCAAAGTCAACAGTTAAAAGTATAGTTAGCCTTTTGACTCCTCATGCGTTCGGTATCTAGTAAATATTCATGAAAATTTGTGGGTATTCAATCTTTATTTGCTTTGATATTATCGAAATACAACCAGAGGGCGGAATAAACAGTGAGAAACATTTCTAAATGGATGTGAGTTTGTGTTCTTATTTCCGTTGTTCATATAACAAACATCAATTTGCCTACGGCACTTTTGTCAATCGCATCTTACAATGCAGTATACCTATATCCATATTCGGCACGAACGGTTCGTTTACTTCGACGAAAGTGGAAAGTGGGAAGAGAAACAGCTACTCCAGTCCAGCCGCCCCTCCCTCTCTTTCCGATCCTGCCCAGGTAGTGACCGATGTACGTTTCTTAATTTGATAGCTTGCTCGGCCATTATTCATCGATTTTGTCTTCGGCCTCAATTAGCCTGTCTGTTACGAACATAAAAAGACAATTTTATCCTGCAAACAGTCTTTATTCCCTGCCTATAGAAAGGAATCTTTTCTCGTGGCTTTTTCAAAACATAATTGATTTGCGCTTTCGAGAAAAATAACAAATATCATTGAGAGGTAACAATAGTCTGGATCTAAGAAGGTGGCAATTTATGACTAAAGACCATTGCCTGTCTGGCATAAGCGTCAATCAATAATTCATTTTCCTCACTTACAGTATAATAGTAAACCATTAATTGATATAAAATCATTAACATCCACCAGTTACGCTGCTTACAACAAATTCTTTCCATTCTTTGTTTTTCTTTTTCGATCATGTGAGGATTTTGTATAATAATTGCTTTTAGCAAAGCAAAAAGAGCTTTATCATCTGCTGTTGGCTTTTCTTTGGAAAGCGCTTTGATCGTCTGCAGACAGGCTTTGTAATCGCCCAATCGATAATAACAGTAAGGAATCAGGCAGTAATTACCAATATATCCATTGTCAAAGGATTGTTCATGGGCATTTGAGTAGTCAATTACTTCTTGAAAATGATCTTGCAAGGTCATTGCCAGAAGCAGGGTTTTTGTAGATTGAATATAGATTTCAGGACTGGGAAAACTATCTGTGATCATAAATATCTTATCGATAACCTTTTGGGCATCTTTATGACATTGCATTTCAATCAGGAAGTTTGCGATGTTGTTCTGACAAACCAGGGCCTGAATATAATTGCTGTGCGAAGTAAAAATAAGATCTGCATCTTTTGTCATTTCATAGGCTTCAAAAAAGGATAATTCTGCCGAAAGTGCGATGGCCAGGCTCATCTTGATGACCCCTTCTAACTGCGGCCATTGATTTTTACCTAAAAGAGATAAAGATTCGTTATACAAGTAAATAGAGTAACTGTATTTACGGCTTCGTTTGGCATGTTGAGCTCTAGCACAAGCGAGAAGTGCTCTTTCGTCTTCTGAATAGAGGGATAGATACTCTTCTGCTTTTTCAAAAACTTTTAATTGTTCCTGCATTGTGAGTCCGGAAAGTTCATGAATTGTTAAAAAAGAATCGATTAAAGGTAAGTAGATGCATCCAAACGAATTTTCATATAGGTATCTATCGTTCATGAATGATTTTGCAATCTGGATTTCTCGATCGTGGTTACGGTAGGTTAGAGCCATTACAAGTTTATCGAGAATCGAATGCACTTTTTCAGCAGTTGACAAATCGAAATCAAAAATAACGCCGTAATAATTAAGAAATCTAATAAAATCTTCTTCTCTTAAAGTCTTTTTACCGTTTTCGGCATAACTTAAAAAGGCGCGGGAGATTCCCAAATCGGCAGAGACATTACCTGAACTTTTCAGGAAAATGTTCCTTAGAGTAAAATACCCCCCGATTTATCAGCTCTAACAGATAGATCGGGGGCATTCTTATATTGACTTTATCAATTTGTCTATATCTTTTTCAGTTACACCAAATTCTTTTAACATCTTTTTCTGTATCGCAGTCAGCTTACGATTTCTGATAAATGGCTCATCATCTCCCTGGCGAACTGCCAGAATCTTATCCAGTTCTTTAATTGTTGCGGGGACAGTAAAGTGCTTTTTATCCTTGTCTCTGATCTTTTTCATACGGGTATAGATCTGGCTGCGAAGAATTGTGGCAATAAAAACAATAAATACCTTTGACCCCAGACTCTCATCACTATGAACTCTGAATCTTTTACAGTCCATTTCTGTTTTTATAAACCCAAAAAGCTTTTCTACTGCGTCCCGATCTCTATAGATTGTCAAAACCTGAGCAGCATCCATATCTTCTGTCGAAGCGATAACGAAGAATCCGAGCATATCCTGTTCATATTCGATGTTGACATCATTTGGTTTGTATGAAACAACCACACCATCAGAAAGCTCCAAATCAAAATATCTGGCATAGCGTTTCGCTTCATCCGCTTTCAGATCGCCTTCTGCGATTCTCTTGTCGAGCTCGCCCTTGTATTTATTCAGAGTTGCCATGAGATGACGTGATTCTTTAAGTTCCAGGGCCTGACTGTAATACAGGTGTCTGTAACAGACTTCATTATCATCTTTAAACAAGGGACCTGGGATTGTAATTCCACAAACATCGTGTTCATCGATATAGGCCTGCCAGTTCCTTTTTAACAGCTTCCCGTGTTCACTGATAAGCTGCTTAACGCAAAGATTATTATCTTTAAGCATCATGATCAGTTTGTAACCCTTGTCGCGAAGAGAGTGCAGAATGTCCTTGGAGAAATATCCTCTGTCCAGAATAAAACCGATAGATTTGTATCCAAATTCACTGCACATTCTGATCATATAAGGGAATTCTGATACATCATTATAGCTTCCCGAATAAAGATCATAGAGAAGAGGAAGATTGTCTTTAGCCGTAGCAGCGATGGCAATATTAACCTGTGGCTTTGTTTTATCATCTTTGGCATAGCCCATTTCAGCGAGTTCGATTCCACAGCCATCAGTATTCATGTTGGTGGCATCGCCATTGACGTAAAGAGTCTCCTGTCTGCTTCTTCCTTTGTTCCACTCCTTCAAAAAAGCGTAAGTCTGTCCTGGAGTAATCGATTGGTTTAGAAAGCGGCTGATAGATGAATCGGATAGTGCAGTATCACTATAAAGAGGATGATCGTATCCCCAGGCAGGAAAGTGCTGCATAACTGAAGATCCTGATAAACAAATATAAGCAGCAAGATCTGCGATAAGATTTGCGTCTTCATCTCCAAATACAAGTTTCAGTTTCTCCAGCAGAGACAGATCTTCCATAAGAGCTCTGGTCATGGCAACTGCTCCAATCCTCTGCACATCAGAGTGGTCGAGATTGGGCTGTGAACGATCTTCTTCAGGCTTCTCAGACTCGAAGAGCTTAAAGTAGCTCTCGTTAGGATACATCGTCTGATTATCTGCTGGATTAATTTTACCAATCAACGTTCTCTGATAGATGTTACACTTTTTCTCCTTGGAGTATTCACGTCCAGTAACGAGATAGATATAGTTACGGGATTTATGAATGTTTTCAGAAGGGACTTGAACAAGAGTTGAGTAATATACCATAATCGTTCCTCTTTATTGTTAAGCGAGATCTGCGTCTTAACTATCTATACCATAATTATACACTGCTTTATACGGAAAACAAGCTATTTTTTTCTTATATAAAGAATAAATAGCTTGTTTTCGCGTTTATGATTTTAATCATAATTGAACACCAGTCACAATTCACTGAAAAGTTCAGGGACATTATCTAACGTTAAACCTTTTTCTAATCGAATTTTTCTCTCAATCAAACCTAAGTGGTTAGACATATTCATCATCTGTTCTCCCCAATATTCATGAAAATTTGCAAGTATTCGATCAAAATATACCATGATATACTCAATATAAACAAGAACAGGAGATTTAAAGTGATAGTAAATAGATCAACTGTCCGCTCCAAAAGATTCTTCTCATTCAATTGGAGCGGATTTTTGATTTGCGAACGAATGGAGGAAGTAATCGATGAAAAAAATTCTATTGTCTCTCTCAATCTGCAGCTTTGTGTTTCTTCTTCTTAGTAATTTTTACGAAGTATCCCAATGGCAGCAGACTTCTCTCAACAACCTGACTGCCTCGATACAGAGTGAGGGTCCATCCTTGGCAAGCATCCGTACTTATCAAGCTGATTTCCGGAAAATGAAAGAAGACAAGATTGCATCAAGTCTGATGGATTTCTGTCAGAACGAGAAAATCACTTTATTAATGACAAAGATGGAAAGCCGAGATTTTTACTACGCCACATACACCACCAGGCTTTTTCTTCCTGACTCGGTAGATCCGGAAATCTTAAAACTGTCAGGAATCAATGGCCTGTTTGGCTTAAATGGGAATCTTTCTGCCAGTACTCTGCCAAAAGGAGACCAAAAACAGATCAATATGCTCAACGGCTTTTTGAATACAGCCTCTGATGACCAGACAATGATTGTTCCCTTCTTTTCCTTTTTATCAGGCGATCAAGAAACGGAACCAATCGACGAGTATCCAGTGACAGTCATCGCCGAAAATGAACAGAGTCTGGACAGGTTGATGGAACACTTTCCAAATTATTTCAAAGAGCAGGATTCCAGTATTGTTTCTGTGGGGTATGGCTTTGTTGCCAGTGCAAAACAAATTCTCAATGAATTTTGGGTCTCTCCTTTTTTGATTTTGTATCTGGTGAGCACTCTTTTTTTGATTTTGTATCTGGTGAGCACTCTTCTGGTTTTTACCGCCTGGATCGTGATCAAAAGAAAAGAAATCAGCATTCATAAACTGAATGGAGTCGATACATGGACAACCTTTCGAAGGATATTTTCAAAAGATCTTCTCTGGTTCGGTCTTTCTATTCCCTGTCTTTCACTTGCAGCAGCTGTCTTCATTTTGTTGCGGTTTCCAGCCTCCAGTATTCAGGCTTTCTATCTGAAAACAGGCCTTCCCTTTCTATGCATTCATCTTCTTTCGGTGGGATTGATGGGAATAGAAGGTCTTCTGTCCATTCAATGGATGCGGTTGTCCTTAAAAAGTACATCCAATAAAGCTTCAACGAATTTGATTCTTTCTCTTTGTCTGGGGTGCCTTTTCTGTACGGCTATCTTGATTCTTCCCGCTTCACAAAGTATTCAAGCCTGTTTGACCAATCTGCGGGATCTTTACATTCTGGAAAGCCATAAGTCAGTATTTACCGGCTATCTGACAGACAGTTTCTGGAATACCCAGAAGACAGATGACTCAGAAACAAACAGCATTGAGGCGATTGCCAATGACATCGAGGTGATGACCAAGTGGAATCAGTTTTTAGAAGAGCATGATGGAATCTATGAAGACTTCTCCCTCATGGAATTTACCTTTTCCAATGAGCTTCATGAAATGGGGCAGCCTTTTGTTCAAGTCAATGCGAATTATCTGAAGGACTACCAAATCATGCTGGAGGATGGAACAATGCTGAACCTGGACCAGTATCCAGCACAATTGCCATTGATTCTGATTCCGGAATCACGTGTAGCGGAATTAAAAGAAAACGACCAGCTTCGTATGATGTGCCAATCGGGACAGAAGCTATACGTCAAAGATGGAATCCGGCTTTATCCTCATCTGGTTTCCGATCAGACAATTTCTCAGATTCCCTATCGGGACCCAGTGATCCGTGTGAATCAGCCACCAACTAACTACGGCCAGAGCTATCGTTTCATTCCTGTCGAAGGTGAGCAGACAGAACAGGAAGTCCAGGAATTTTTAAAGACGAATCATCTTGAGGGAATTTTGAATTATTCACTGAACACCTTAAACTATAACAACACGAAAAACAGCGTGACGATTTCACTGCTTCAAAACGGGCTGGTGATGTTGATTTATCTGCTCTGCCTTGGCGTGATGCTCAAGAGTCTGCTGCAAATCTGGCTGGCTTCTGATCAGAAGCTGATTGCAGTTCAATACCATCTTGGACTTTCCTGGTTTAAGCGATACCAGGTCTGGTTTGCGATTGGAATTTTGATGTACCTTTGTGTGCTGCTTGTTTTACTGCTGAAAAAAGCAGCTATCAAAACCATCGCAGCTGGTTCTTTGACCTATTTGCTGCTTCTCATTGTAATTTCCTGGACGACGATCCGAAAATTTGAAAAAGGAAGAATCCATCGAATCCTGAAAGGAGAACAAAGTCTATGACAATCCCTGCAGTTGAAATCCATCATCTTCAGAAAAGCTTTAACAAGAAAACAGTTCTCGATATCCCCGAACTCATCATTCCGGCAGGAAGCTTTGTGATCATTGAAGGACCTTCCGGAGCAGGCAAGTCAACCTTGCTTTCTTTAGTTGGACTTTTAGACAGTCCTGACCAGGGTGATATCCAGCTGTTTGGTCAGACTGTAAAACCTTATTCTCGTAAAAGCATTCAATTTTTGAAAGAAAAAATTGGGTGGCTCTTCCAGAATTATGCTCTGGTCGATTCACAGACTGTTGAGTACAATCTGGACATGGTTTTGGATCAGAAAAAGCAGAAGAATAAGTCTCAGCTGCTTCAGGATGCCCTGCACCAGGTCGGTTTAGAAGGAAAACTGGCAAGCAGAATCTATGAGCTATCTGGTGGAGAACAGCAGCGGGTAGCTCTGGCAAGACTTTTATTAAAATCCTGTGATCTGATTCTGGCTGATGAACCAACCGGAAATCTGGATCGAGAAAACGCAAAGCGGGTGATGAATCTGCTCAAAGCGATGCAAAGCCAGGGCAAAACCATTCTGGTTGTCAGTCATGACCGCTCTTTTGATGAGCTTGCAGACCAGATCATTCAGCTCAATTCTCCTATACAGTAAGAGTCGGCAAGGATCTGTGCTCTTATTGCTATCTTTTATACGGTCTGGAAGAACTGATATCCATGTTAAAAGATGGAAGATATTACCTGACCATATTGCCTGTCCATGCGATCAGGCAATAGTGGTGGAAACAAATTAAAGGCCGAAAACGTCTTGATCATTTTGATCATTACATTTTCGGCCGTTTTTATTTTTTCGTTCTAAATCTGTTCATTTCGGCAGCCGGTTATCCCTTGTAACTTCCTTTTTTGCAGCAATCAGATCAGGGTCAGAATAAAGAGGGCCACTGCACCCCAGACAATGGTCATAATGATCTTCTTGACCGTCCGAATCGGGTGAAACAAGGCGTTCAGGACAAATGAAATCACTGAACCCATGAAGATCAAGCCAATAATCATAAAGAATAAAGTAATCATGCACTTCTTCCTTTCTTTTCTTTTCTTTTCTTTGTCACAATTCATCTGCCCAGTGAAAGCTTATGATCTTTTTCGATCAATCAAGATATTGGAATATCAGGCCGCTCTGCCTTCCTCTCCTCCTAAAAATTCTGCGCAGTTTGGAAAGTTCATAGACTGGGGATTGAATTGTGTTTATATCATGGTTTTGTTTACCTATTTAAACACAGAATTTCCATCCTCGATGGAACATTTCGTAAAGAAACATGGAAACTATGCAGAAAAAAGATGAAAGGACACAAAGAAATGGCTCGAAAAGCGTTTGATCCGGTCCATCATTGCTTTTTTCCCGGCCCTGGTCAGTCTTCTTTCTTGGCTGTTTCCATGCAAAAAGCAGGAACAGCCATCAGAACTGTTCCTGCCATGAGAGGTCTATTTGTTGGATTGGGAGAATCGTTTGCGGCCGATCACGATAATTGCGATCCCTGCAATGAAAGTTGCAATGGCAATGTACTGGGAAGTAGAAAGACCATTCACGACCCCGCGGATCATATCCCCGCGGAAGAATTCGATGACAAAACGGCCAAAGGAATAAGCAATCAGATAGGCTGCCCCAACTTCCCCATTGAATTTCTTCTTTTTGGAAAACCATTCCAGAAAGAAATACAGGCCAAAGTCATAGGCTGACATGACCAGCTGGCTTGGAAAGAGGGAAATCCCTGCCGGTGCCAATGACTCTTCCGGGAACACAACCGCATACCAGGCATGGGTTTCCACGCCATAGCAGCAGCCCGCCAGAAAACAGCCGATCCGGCCAAAGCCCTGTGCTAAAGCGACTTCCGGAATAATCATGTCAAAGGTTTTCCAGAAGTTCATGCCGTGATTCTGGCAATAGAACCAGCCGGCAACAAGACCGCCGATGATTCCACCATAAACAACCCATCCATCACCCAGGTTGGTAAAAATCGTTGGGTCGGTGCCGATGTCTGGAATCCGGGTGATCCAGTAGAGGATCTTGGATCCTGCAAATCCACCGGCAAGAATTGAGAAAACAAGCCATTCCAGGCGTTTGGGGTCAATGCCATTGGCTTTGATTTTCTTTTCAGCCAGATAATAGGCAACAAGAATACCGATAGCAATCATCAGTCCATAGGAATAGAAGTGAATGCTGCCAAATGAAAACAGAATTGGGTACATTAGATTTCCTTTCTAAAAATCAATGAAAGATTTGGTTCCTGTTTTTTCGCTTTTTCAGAAAACTTCCCGATTTGCCGGGGCAATCGGGTCTCAATCAGGTCTGCAATCGAGCCTGTGATTGGATTTCCAATCCGGCTTGCTTGAAGTGTTGTTTTCTGGTTTGCGGCGAAGAGTAATCCAGACCAGTTCGGGTGGATTGAGCAGTCTTGGAATGCGCATCTGATCGCCAAGTCCGCGGCTGACAAACATCTGGCAGTTTCCGATTCGAAACAGTCCAGCATCGTACTTTGGAAAAAAAACGAACCGATCTCCATTATACGGAGTCAGAATCCCTTTATTCAAGATCCGCCAGTGCCCGCCGTGAATATGGCCGCTCAAAATCAGGTGCGCATCCGCTTCAAGGCTCTGTTCAAACAAGTCCGCCCGATGCGACAGCAAGATCCGAACCTTATCTTTTCTGGAAGGAAGCTTGGCGATGTTTTGGTGATGCTGCTGCAGTCTTCTGGCATACAACCAGCGATAATTGAGATCCGGGTCATCAACCCCACAAAGCTCAATGCTCTGGCTATCTTTCCAGATCTGGGTGCATTCATTTTCCAGAAGATGGATACCCATCTTTCTTAAGCGGGCAGTACGCTCTGGCCAGTTGCCTGCATAGTATTCATGATTGCCGCTCACAAAATAAACAGGGGCAATTTGTGCAAGTTCCTTGAGAACTCGAAAAGTCGTTTCCGTATTCCTTACACCATCAAAAATATCCCCGGTACAGGCAATCAGATCCGGTTTGAAGGCTTTACTTTTATCGATCAGATCGTAAGGATCATTGCCATGTAAGTCAGATACCTGCAAAATCCGATATCCATCAAAAGCAGGCGGCAGAAAATCCAGTTCGATTGATCTTCGGGTAATCTGGATCGACTTGTTGAGCTTTTGATTCCAGAAAAAAAGCAGAATCAAAGCCAGAATCAATCCGGATACGAAAAGAATCCAAAAGGTCATGCCTGCATTATACCAGCTTGTCCACTGAACATGACTTGAGGACAAGACTGTAAGGACAAACCTGTCGATATAAAACCTGAAGGCACAAAACCATCCTCCACGATCCTTTTATGACGATCCCTTCATTGCCATCCCTTCATTCCGGCCACTTCAACTACGACTGTTTCAACTTTGATCAATTCTTACGCCATGCCTTCATCCATGGCCCCAGCATTCGAAAGAACCTGTCTTGTATGCTCAAACCGTTTCCTCTTTTTCCCTTTTCCCACGCTCCCCTGCGCGCAACGTATGTTTGTGGCTTTCTGATATTCCCTGATTCCCTATTTCTCTGATTCCCCGATTTTCCTGTTTGTCCTTTCAATGCCTTTTTCCCTTTTAATCCCTTCAATAAATGAGTAGAATTTGTCCTTGGAGGGATAAAATGTACTCACTCCTGCCTGCGAACAGTGTTCGGCAT
>CAJTVE010000061.1 GCA_910579655.1 uncultured Allobaculum sp.
ATGTAGTGTCCGCCAATAGAGCGATGGGCAGGCATTCCATCTTCAATCATTTTGTACAAGGTGTGCCTGGCAACCCCGAGGTATTTGCAGGCTTGTGACGTCTTCATTCTCATGTATTTATAATAACACATCTATATTCATTATAGACTGTTTTTTCCTTAAAAACCCAATATAACCAACTGTTAAAATCCGTTGCTCAAGAAAGAGCACCATTGCTTTTTCATGGATCTTGAGCGATGCTTGTTCCCACGACCCTTGGGCTTTTCTACACTTGGCAATGTAAACCTATGGCTGGACTTCCACCAGCAAGTGAAACGCCATGCCTGGCACACGAAAACAGGTCAGCCGATCTTCTGGTTCTTACGCAAAGTCTATGGTTTTCTAAGGACATTCTGATCAGTCTATTTTTTAATTCTTCAAGTAAAGGAATGCTTATCAGTAATTCTTAGCGGACCACACAGATTGCGTAAGATCCGATCTTCTGTCGGCTGACCTGTTTATATTTTTAAAGTGGATTATTCTGAAAGTGACTTAATTTTTAGCCACTGGCATCCTCGGTGAACAGTAACAGAGAACTAAATCCGCCCTGTAAATGAATATAAAGTCAATAAACAAAGGCAATATAAGATCATGAAATTATTTTGGAACCGCATAAATCCAATTGGCCTTATCACCACAATTTCCAAGCATAGTATTAAAAAAATCTCTATCTGAAAATTCTGAGCAAGAGAGGACGAAGACAGCATTTCATATGATAGGCAAGGATACCCCATCCAAATTGCTATGCAGTTTGGGTGGGGTCATTGACAACTAAGGAACTGCTGAATATTAATTTCTAATTGATAAGCTTGATATACATTTTATATAAAGGAGTTTCGATGATTATCTGTTAGATTTTACTTCTAAGGAGTTCCTAATCCTTTTTCGGTGAATAGCTTTTGGAAAAGGAACTATTGTATTTTTCGTGATCCAGATAATCAAAAGCCAGACATGATTCCATATATTCCATTACATCACACATATTTTGGGCATAACACGGGCAAAACTCATAAAACAAGGATTGATTGCTCTCGACATATCTGCGGTTCATATAAATATGATGATTCGGATCAAGGAAAAGGAACGATAACAAATTGCCAATTTTTTCAAAGACTACTCTCGTAGCTCCATTCTCATAAGGCACTTCCAACTGATAAATTTGCTTTCCTTCTAAAAAATCATCAATTTCTTGTTCAGAATAATGATATTCTTCAAAAATTGCTTTCAGTATTTCTTCTTTGCCATCTAAGGTGTGAATATGAAGACTCTTAGTCTTTGATAAGTCATTGAAAATACTTAATCTTTCATTCGAGAGCATCGGAAGAGCTAATCCAAGCAGATTCGTCGTCTTCCGAATATATTCTTCCGAATCCTCAAAATGGTTATTAAAACTGTCTTTAAGATTGATTGGAAAAAAACGGAATTTAGAAAATGTAAACAACAACGGAAGCTCTGGATCAAGATTTCTGGTGTGGACGTTTACCATTCTAAATTCCGAGTTTTTATCAGGACCTTTTACATTCAACTTCTTCATCACTGACTGGCCTGCTCATTGTAATACTCGAACATGTCTTTATCAGAAATTCTTTTTGAAGAAGCAGAATACGGAGCTAAACCTAATCTTGCTTTTTTCCAGGGAGCCTCCTGATGAGAAATATTTTCAAGTTCATTCGCACTAAAAGATCCATAAGCATCCCAAACCTGATTCAGGATATCCAACTCATCAGGGGAGAAATTGAAGGATGGATTATCTTTCGGAATATCCATCCAGCCATACTCTTTATATTTCTGGTATAAATCCGGAATCACTGGTCCATGGACCCAGGCTTCAATTGGTTCATTGAACAAGTGATACTGCATTTTTTCAGCATTTTCATTCAAAAGAGCTAATGTCCAAGCATAAGCATAATAAGTCAGCTTTTGCAGTTTCTTATTTGACATTGACTCTTTAGAAAGAAAGAAGTTTGCCGTTTCAGAAGCATTTCTCATGATCGATTCCTCCCTTTATTATTATTTTAATGGTACTTAAGCATGATACAAAATCTCAGTCCTCATTCTTTTCACTTCAAAGAGCGATTAGAGAGGCTTCAGCAAACCGAACAAAAACCGATATCATTCAGCAACATCTGTAAACATTATACATCCAAAGCATTATCCACGCTATAAATCCGCAATAAAAAGCTTGGATTATGCGCAAAATTCAGATAAACCGTTAATGCTTTTTAACGACATTTATCTCCATAGCAAAGTGGCCACTCTTGAATTTATCCAAATAAGCTTGCAATTCCAAAAATTACACAAGTCACGCTGCAACACTTGAAAGTTCAGTTCTGGTTAAGAAAGCTATCCTGGAAAAAGAGTTTCACTCACCACAGCAAAAAGATGAATCTTTCTTTTCACTAACAAGCAAATTAAATCCGATTTCATTATTCTCATTCCTTGGGTTTTATCAAAAAATCATCAGACCCTTCTTTTTCAACAGTTTGAAAACCTCTCTTTTCCAGAAAGCTCTGGTCCTGTTTCGTAAGACTACAACACGAGCAGAGCTTTTCCAATTCTCAGATGAAAAATTTCGAATTCATATCTGAAAATTGGAATGTATAGCACTGGTAAGACTAGAAATCCCTGTCTTTTCAGGTTGAACAGCCTTGATCCTAGGGAAAGAAAACATAATCGATGTCCTTGCCATAGAAGAAAATCTGAATATTTCTTCCAATGATTTTTTTCCAAACTTTTAGCCACGAAAAATCCCCCAGACATTGATTGTCTGAGGGATGATGGTCTAGAGTTTTCTTCCTATCTTCTGCCGGATTAACCACGGTTCTGAAAGAAGAAGTTAGGGATGGAATCATCTGTATCCGATTCGGTTACAGATGTGGAAACTCCGCTTGGTCTTGGAGCGGATACTTTTGGCTGGGTGAACAGACCTGGGTTAGCCGTTGTATTGCTTGAAGCCGCTGTTTTTTTTGGAGCAGCTTTGCTGGATTTTTTCGCGTTTGGCTGATCATCTTCGAAACCTGTTGCAATGACAGTAACGATGATTGCATCGCCAAGCTGTTCGTTGATGGCGATACCGAAGATGTTGTCGAGTTCACCGCCGGCTGCATCCTGGATCACCGCAACTGCATTCTGCGCATCATAGAGGGAGACTTTGTCGCCGCCTGTGATGTTGATGATCGCGGATTTAGCGCCTGCGATGTCGGATTCGAGTAATGGAGACTGGATGGCCTTTTCAGCAGCGGCAATGGCTCTGTCTTCGCCTTCTGCCATACCGATACCGATCAGAGCGCGGCCCTGGTTTTGCATAATGGAACGAACGTCCGCAAAGTCAAGGTTAACAAGCGCTTCAACAGAGATCAGATCAGAGATCGTCTGAACGCCCTGGCGAAGTACGTTGTCAGCAGCCTGGAACGCTTCTTCGATTGGTTTGCGGCCGATCACTTCGAGCAGGTTGTCGTTGGAAACAACGATCAGGGAGTCTACGTATTTCTTCAACTCTTCGATGCCTTCTTCCGCATTTTTCGCACGGCGTTTTCCTTCAAAGGAGAATGGACGGGTAACAACGGCAATGGTTAAAGCGCCTTCTTCTTTGGCAAGTTTAGCCACCAGTGGGGCTGCACCGGTACCGGTTCCGCCGCCCATACCTGCTGTAACGAAGACCATGTCAGCACCTTTTACGGCTTCACGGATGTCGCTTTCGCTTTCTTCAGCGGCTTTGCGGCCTACATCTGGGTTTCCGCCAGCACCAAGACCTTTTGTGGCATCGTTTCCAAGAACGATTTTGTTTTCGGCTGCGGAGCTTTTGAGAACCTGTACATCGGTATTTGCGACGTAGCAAGTGATTCCCTGAACGTCATCATTGATCATGCGGTTAACAGCGTTGCTTCCGCCGCCGCCCACGCCAATGACACGGATATCTGCATTCTGATTCATTTCTGGCATATTGCTTTCTTCCTCCTGGTTTTCTGTCTGGATTTCTGGATTGGTAAAAAACAGTCTTCTTCGATTTTGGGGTTTGCTTCTGGGTGATCAAATCGAAGATTAAACTGTCTGGTTCGATAAGCTTTGCGACTGCTTTCTGGCGTAAAGCTGATCAAGAGGCATGTGGTCTGAATGGATTTCTTCTGTTTAAAAGAAACAAGAAAGGATTCAGGATAAGTATGCTCTTGTCTGTCCATGCAAACAAAACGATCTGCGACTCGATCCTGCGATCTTTTTGCAGGGACAGGCAAAAGGAAAAACAGAACGAAAGAAATCCAGAATGACAAAGGCTGGATTTCTGATTTTCGATCTCTTTTTGCTTCTACTTCGTTTTGACTGCCGTTTCTAATTTTACCTGTATAAAGGGCTGTCCCTCAGGTTTTTTGAAGTTTTTCAGCTAATTTCTTGTAGGATGTTCACAGTTGACGGAATAGTAAGAAATGACTGTAAAATGAGAATTTTATGAGATCGTTTTCTTTTTCTATCCACTCTGTCTTCACCTTATGTCCAGTTATATGCAAGACATGTACGGGCGGACGGTTGTTGTGAACATGGCCAATCCCTGCTTCAAAGTGGCTTTCAAGCGATTGCTTTTGGCTACTCTTTATTGGCAAGCATTGCTTTTTTGAGTTTACGGGTAAAGCCGCCTTCGGCGTCTTTGACATAGCGGGTAATGGATTCGATACTTTCTTCCAGTTCGTTGTTATTGACGGAAGTCTGATCACCGCGGTTGTTGTACTGCTTGGAATCCATCCAGCTGTAAATCATGCCAAGATCACAGACAAAGGCTCCATTGCGGGCGCCAATGGTGGAAATGGCATACACCGATGCCGGGGCGTTAAAGCCGCTGCAGAAGTTTTTCAGCACGGGGATGTTGGCTCCCTGGCCGGTGATCAGATAGCGAGCTGGCATCGATTCAAGAATCTTGGCACATCCGGCATTGATGTCGGCAATCCAGCTGCGAATCTTGGGCAGGACGGCATCGGCAAGCTGACGGGATGTGATTTCGATGCGTTTGTCCTCCTGTTGTTCAATATAGATGACAACATCCTGCGTATCCATCTCACGGGATTCAAACAGATTTTCGAGAAGGCGCCATGCGGTCTCGTCGGATAATCCGTATTCTTCCTGCAGGGTCTGAATAAAGGAACGGTAGCCCTTATCCAGGGTGGTTGTAAATGCGATCTTGTTCTCGATCAGAAAAGCGAGCGTTGTATGGTCAGCTTCAAGATCGATCAGAATGACTGGTTTGTCAGCAGACTGACTTAAAGCGCCAGTCTCTTTGGCAGCTCCATAGACATCCAAAACCAGATCCAGGATCTGCAGGCCGGCTTTTTCAACGGCTGCTGCGTAGGAGTAGACGATCTCTTTATCGGCATAAAGCAGATCGACTTCCATATCAAAGGATTCGGTATCTTTGCCCAGTGGGATTTTATCCTGACGGGCTCCATCCACGAAACACTCAATTCTGTTGACGTTTACAAGTTCTTCATTTTCAAACTTCTGGGCGCCCAGCGCGCTTTTGAGTCCTTGCTGGATATGGAAACGGCGGACGGTATGGGTCCCATCTTCAATTTCCACATGGACTTTATTGTTAACCGGTCTTACGTTTCTGGCAGGAATTGCCAGCAGAACGCGTTCGATGCGATAGCCTAATGCAGTCTGTGCCTGGCGGACTGCCGTTTCGATTGCATCGGCTACTGCTTTTTCATCAGTGATCCGCGCATTGCGGATGCCATTGTGTTCTACACGTTCGACACGGAGAATATTGCTTCGATCATTAAAGATTTCTGATACAACCAGACGAACCTCGTGATCCGAGATTTCCAGGGCTGCATAGACACTTTTTTTGGCCATGCGTTTCTCCTTTACTCTGCCTATCATTATAGCCTAACGGCGCTGATTTTCAGTTCGTTTCTGTCTGGACCAGGTTACTGATCCAAAACAGGATCATACCACAGGAATTCATTTGCTGTCTAAGTCCAGTCCATCTGTGGCAGACCTATTTTATACAGAAAGAAATAAAGTGCTCCACCGATTTCAGCTTTCACGCTAAAAAACTTGACTTTGCCATCAGCTCCCAAATTAGATCTGAATTTTGTGAAATTCACTTTTATTGACATTCAGATGATTTCTCCTCAGCACCAGCGTGAAAATCTTTGCTTTGCCTGGCAAGCCATTTGCACCAGGCAAGAAAAAAGCAGCTTTCCATTCACGAAAGTTCGAAAGGAAAACTGCCTGGCAAAGATTCTGTCTGGTTTCGTTTTTTTGGGCTGTCCTGGGCCATCGCAATCGGTGGCGCCCATCTTCTGGACTCATATTCTTAGCATTAGTCATCTCATACGGCAATTTCTCCCCCTAACTTGCCGTGGGAAGAAATTGCCGCTCTACAGCTGCCGCTTGTCTTTGACGTTCTTACTTGTCTTCTTCAAAGCTCATCTCTTTATAAATGATCACAGCACTGTCCAGATCCGTAATGACACCATTCACCCCCATGCGAAGATACTCGCGGACTTTATCGATTGAATCTACCGTCCAGACCCAGATCTCCTTGCTGGACTGGTGAACCTGATTGATGATATCCTGGCTGACCAGTTTCTGGTCCAGGGCAATGGAATCAAGCCACTCCATCTTCAATGCTTCGTTGTAAGTGTTCCGGTCATTGACCAAATACTGAACAAACATGTTTGGAAGCTCAGTACGGATGTTTTCGAGAACTTCCGGATAGAAGGACTGCACCTGAATGTTTTCAGCCAGCTGAGGATGGCCGCGCACGACATCCAGGAATGGGGCTGGATCCGGGCTGTCATCCTTGAGTTCAACCAGATAAATCATCTGATCGCGATAGCGTTCAATGACCTCGGACAGGCGATGAAGCTTTTCTCCGTTTTTCATCAGGATGCCATCCAGTTCGGCACTCGTATGTTCCGTTATCTTCCAGTTGGATCCGGAGATGCCAGAAAGATTGTTGTCGTGACTGACGTAGAGCACGCCATCACTGCTGGCGTGAACATCCAGCTCAATCTGCGGACATCCCGATAAAAGAGCCAGGTCAAAAGATGCATAGGAGTTATCCAAGCTGTCATTGACAAACCCGCGGTGGGCAAAGACAGGAATGCGGGAAAGAGATTTGCTGGAACGGTTTAACAGCCGCTCGTTGGCAAAGGCAATCATCTGTTCATCGCTGAATTCACCGCTGGACAGATGGGTATCGACAATCGAAGGCACGATCAAAGTATGCATGAACACCAGGCAGCAGGCAATGGCGACCAAAGCAATGAAGAACTTTTTGATTGCACGAATCAGGCCGCGGCGCAGGCGTTTTTTACGGACTTTTGCTTTTACGGTTTTTGAACTCGAAACAGAAGTCGATTTTGGCAAGCGGCTCTTTGGGGCCGCTGGATTTGTTTTTGGATAGTGATCTACCATGCTCATTATTGTAGCCAATCCAGATTGGAGATCAAGCCGGCTTAAATCTTACATTTTTTCAAAATTTTTACGCATGTGTCTTCTGCTGTCTGGCTTGAGCCGATTTTCTTCTTCTTTGGTCTTCTTCTTTAGTCTTCTTCTTTAGTTTTCTTCTTTACCTTCTTTTTCTGGTCTTCTTGTGCACGAAACCGACTGAGCTTATCAGGATGTCAATTGACGGTCGTGGAAAACTTGCAGGTTTTTCTGGTGATCTTTCAGAAATGATCGTCATGGCTTTGGATGATGTCGATCCATCCCGTGCGTATCTGAAGCTGCGTATCTGAAGCGTTTGCTTTTGCAAAAAGTGTTTAGAAATTAGTATTTCATCATCCGTTTTTGACAGGATTGAATATCAATCCTGCAATGTTCCATAAAAGCCGCAAAAAATTATGATACGTCATGTTAAAATAACCGCATGAAACAGGTTAAACATGTAAACCAGGCGCCAGAAGGCGCTGATGAAAAAGATCTTTTCCGTTCTGACTGGAAAGAAGATCTTGACGATGACAATCGCAAAAAGCTGTCCCGTGTACAGCGCAATCAAAAGAGAAACTTCTGGATTCCCTGTCTGGTCGTTGCCATTGCTTTAGGCGGTGTTTCCCTTGGAGCTGCCTATTGGATGGATCACAAGGAATCCTCCAACCCAATCGTTCAGTTGCAGAAAGCGGAGGAAAAACAATATAACGACTATGTCAACTGGGTGAACAACCTGGAAAAACCTGCCGACTGGGATGATGAGACCTTTGAAACTCTCAAAACTGCTGCTCTCAATGCCTACAGCACAGCGGATCTTGAAGAACTCAATAAAGCCGTAGAAGGGGATGCCCAGGCTGCTGCCAAATTCGAAGGCCAGACGGAAGCCAAGGTTCAGGAACCCATCAAGCAATATGAAGACCTCTTCAACAATGCGTCCAGCTATCCGGCCAATATCGTCGCTCTGGCCAAAGATCCGGGGCTGGTGGCTTTTGTTCTTGAATATCCAAACCATGCCAATGATTCTGGAACGGATGTAACCCTTGGCGATGTCACCCAGCAGATGCCAGATCTGAAAACCTTTGATCAGGCATGGGGCTATGTGCCTTATCGTGACTCCATCATGGCGATCAGCGGCGGCGCTCCAACTGTCATTGCGGATGTCTTCAGCTATTGCCTGGATGATCCAACGATCACGCCGCTTTCCATTGCGCGCTGGGCCAAAGAAGCTGGCTATGAAAACAATGAAGTCAGCGAAGCTGAGGATTCCATCTTCTCGGGGGCAGCCTTAACCTATGGTGTTCCTATGATTCCGCTTGCGCTTTACAAAACCCAGATTACCGACCACGTTTCGCAGGGATATCCAACGATCATCGTAACGGGTTCCTATGAAGCGCCCAAATACTATGCGATTGATAGCGTAGACGCCAATGGACAGTGGGTTGCTTATGATCCAACGACATCAGCATCTCCAGTGACTCTCGATCCAGATACAACCATCGATACTGTCATCAAAGCGTACTCGTTCTGGTAGAGCGATCTGTCAGGATCCTCTTCTTAGAGAATTCAGTTTGAATCTGACCGGCCATGCGGCCGGTTTTTTCGTGTCTTGCGGTTGTGGTTTTCTGGAATTCTGCTTTCTGGCTAATGTTTCTTCCTGATGCCTGGCTGGTCTCTCACTCCAGAAAAAAGGACTACTTCTTCAATCAGGAGATCAAAGAAGCAGTCCTTTTGTGACTGGTCTGTTGGATACTCAGGTTTCAGTCTGGATCAGTTGGAATGAGCTTGGGTTGGTTCAGTCTGGCTTGGATTCAGTTTCGTGATTCAATGCTGAACACTATTCATCGCTTTGGGCGTTATGGATGTCTTCCGACATGTCAGGCTGTGTGCTTGTATCGTCACCTTCAGATGGCTGAGTCACGCCCTGACCTGGATTGACCGGTGCATCTGGTCCTGGAATCAACTCCTGGGTTCCTGTTGTCAGGAAGTAAACTTTGTTGCCGCAGTCATCAACTCCTTCCAGATAATAGAAATAGTTGTTGGGAGACTGCTTGTTCCAGTTCGTTCCGGCACTGTACAGGTCTGAGAACGTCCGGTAAACGGAAGTGCCGGCTGGCTGGTTGGAAATGCCGCATGCGGTTGGGTTGTTTGGCACAGTGGGCGTTGATGGAGTTGATGGATCTGTTGTCTGGTCATCGTCAGGATCCGGCAAAGTGACGTCGGTCGTCGGATTGGATGGATCAGTTGTGGTGTTGTCATCCGGGATGGTGGTGTAATCCTGCTGGTTGGCATTGGCATCACTGGCCTGGGAATCGTCATCGCTTTCGGATGGAACCAGCTCATTATCAAACTGGTCCGTGGATTTGATTGGGGTGTTGTTGCCCACAACATTGATGGTTACTTCCAGAGAGTTAGAGTTTCCAGATTTATCCGTTGCGATCAGGGTAATGGGATAAGCACCGACTTTATTGACATCAAAATCACCATCAACACTGAGCGTCACGCTGTCTTTATCGGTCGTGCGGTAGACTTTGGAGAAGTCAAAGTTTGCGGTTCCTTTTGGGATGGTCACAACAGCAGCCGGAGAGACAAATTCTGGCATGACCGTATCTTTAACGGTCAGCGCAACCGGATACTTCTGCCCCTTGTAGTTGAGCGTAATCGTATAGCTGCCTGTTTCCAGAAAATCTTTGTTGGCAGTGCTGACTGTTTCGGAAAACGCGTTGTAGTTATATTTAGAGTCTGTCTTCAGATCGGAATCAACCGTAATTTCATCAAGCACAGTCTGGGAAGGCTGTTCGAGAAGATAATCTGATGCTTTTAAAGAGACTGGCTCACCAAGCTCTACCGTCTTGGTAGAGACGACTTTGAGGTCGCCTTTGGAGTTGCCTGAGCAGCCAAACAAGCACTGGCTGATCAGAACTGCACCGGCCAGGCTGGAAAGCAATTTCTTCAGTTTCATATGTACCTCGTTTCAAATTCAAAGCAGTATTGTACTCGTTTTTTACAGGAATCAAAACCTCCAGGCAAAACTTCCCCACAAGCAGGTGGGGGAATCAGTTCCATCGTCTCCATGATACGCCAATATGTCAGTCTAGACGATCTTACAAAGTCTTAATTATTGACCATCCGGTTTTTTCGGATATAAATGAAATCAAAAGAATGGAATGGAGTGACTATACGAGTAGAATATGAATATTTACCTTGATCTGTTCTGGACCTTTTTCAAGATCGGCCTGTTCACTTTTGGGGGTGGACTGGCAATGCTTCCTATGCTGGAAAAAGAGGTCGTCACCAATAAGCATTGGGCAACCTATGATGAACTGGTGGACTATTACGCCATCGGTCAGTGTACACCAGGCATCATCGCTGTCAATACTGCCACATTTGTCGGATATTCGCAAAAAAAGATCACTGGCGCTATTGTGGCGACAACCGGAATTGTTGCCCCTTCGCTGGTCATTATCCTGCTGATCGCTTCCCTGCTGACTTCATTTGCCGATCAGCCCATTGTCCAGCACGCTTTAGCCGGCATCCGGATTGCGGTATGCGTTCTGATTGGCCAGGCCGTCATCCGGCTCTATCGCAAGGGGGTCAAAGATATCTTTGGAATGATCCTGTTTGTGATTGTCCTGGCGCTGACCTATTTCAATCTGATCCCGGTTTCCGTTGCGGTCATTGGCGCTGCGGCGGCTGGAATTATCTATTGCCTGATCGTCCTCAAAAAGACCGGTAAAGATCCGGCCGCAAAATCGGCTGGCGAGGGACTGCCTGCGCGAAAGAAAGAAGTTGCCTCTGCCTCAGGAAATGAATCTGACAAAGGAGGTCAGTGAATATGAGTTCTGCATCTCTTTATCTGATCCTGTTCTGGGAATTTTTCAAAACTGGCCTGTTCTCTGTGGGCGGTGGTCTGGCGACGATTCCTTTCCTGTACGAAATGATGGAAAAGTATCACTGGTTTACCCAAAGCGATTTGCTCAACATGATCGCCATCTCCGAGTCTACGCCTGGCCCGATTGGGGTCAATATGGCGACCTACGTCGGTTATCACGTCACGGGGGGAAGCATTCTGGGTGCCATTATTGCGACAGTTGGGCTGGTGATGCCAAGTGTCATCATCATCTGCGTCATTGCAAAAGTTTTAAAAGCTTATCGGGACAATCAGTATGTCCAGGAAGCCTTCTATGGCCTGCGCCCGGCCACCTGCGGGCTGATTCTGTCCGCTGCCATTGGTGTTTTTGCGAGTGTGCTTTTTCCAGCCAACGCCCTGGTGCTGGATGGTTCCTTCTGGATCAATGTCGGCCTGATGGCTTTAGCTGCCCTTTTTGCCTGGAAATTTGAAAAGCTGCACCCGATCGCACTGATCTGTATCTGTGCGGTAGTCGGCATTGTTTTACAGCTGTAAAAACAGATTTATCGTTACCGAGTTTACAGGCTTTGATTTTTCATGGCATAAAAACCATAAATGAGTACAAAACTGTTCTCTTCTAAAAACAGGAAACAAGCGGAAAAACTCTTTCAAATCTGGTTTTTCCGCTTGTTTTTTTTATTCTCGATTATTTTTAAGCTTGGCGTTCGCGTTGGCAACTGCATCCGCCTGAGCCTGGAAAAGGGCATAGGCCTGACCAAGACTGACCTGATCAATCCGATGCAGATAGTCACGGCTGACATTAGCTCCATGAACACTCAGGTCACTGAACTGAATAGCCACAAATAACAGATCACTCTGGTTGACGCCATAAAAAATTGTGCAAGGTTCGTCTGCAGAGCTTTGTTCCATCTGGCCTTCGATGATCGTTAAAAGATCATTAGCAGGCGCATATAAGGCCGGATACTGGTTAAGGGTGCTTAGAACTGTATTCCAGTCCAGTTCATTCCCTTCACTGGTTTCAATCATCTTCTGAATTTCTGCAACATCCAGACCGCTCTGATCTGACAGATCCTGAACTGTGAAGCCATTCTGGGAAAGTTTTTGTTCAATCCATTGACCGTTGATTTTCATCCTGAATTCCCCGCTTTCCTGTCTTGTCTAAAGACCGAATCTCTTGTTTAAAGATCGAATTCAGTTTATCACCAATCTCAACCGCCTCTTTTTCCAAAGCCTGAAGACAGGCCACGTCTTCTCTGAAATCTCTGCCACGTCATTGGGCTAAAAACCTCTATCCCTGCAAAGTACTCAACCAGATTTTTTCCTTTCCATCTGCCTGTTGGGTCTGGTGGGCCTGTTCAGCAATTGTTGGCTCCCTCGATTGCTGGGCTGTCCAGTCCGGTTCTTTCTTTTATGAAGGTGTCCTGCTTTTCAATATTGGAAACCTTGCATTTCGTCTCTTTTACATAGTGATGGACAGCTGAGCTGTTGCGGTATTTGTTATGGATCACCAGATAGTAAATGAAGCCCGAAAGAAGCAGCAGCCAGGGATACCATTGGCCCTGATCGAAAACAGTAAAATGTAAAATCAGTGCCGCGATCAGCCCCACAAGCTCGATGACAGCCGAAAATAAAAGCAGCTTTGGTTTGTAGACGGGAATACTGCCCATGGTTTCTTTGGTCCTTGCATTAACAGCTACATAGTGAATGATTTTCTGATCGTTCTTTTCTTCCTGGAAACTGTACAGCCAGATGGGAAGATAGGCTGATTTCCACTGGCGGCCTTTAAAAACCAGATTGCGCGAATCCCAGCGCACGCCGCGGTCATATTGCGAAATGGTTTCGTTTACCCGGTCTTTTGCGATCTCTTCACATTGCTTCTGGACCACAGGGGACAGCTGGTCAACATTGACATCCCTTTTTTCTGAGGTGTAGCCATGCAGATAATTGGCATTCCATCGTACACAGTTTTCCGTGTCAAAAGGCATAATCGAGTTAATGATATTGTTGGTCCGATCGCGGGAATGGACATCCAGTTTGTCCTGGCTGGACTCAACTGTCAGTCCTTCAATCCCCAGATCAAATTCCCGATCCACGTTATACAGCTTCGCATCGTAATATGTTTTTTCCTTGTCGTTTTCTTTTCTGGTGTATTGACGGCTTTCGATTTCCCCCTGCCCGCCAAACGAAGCATGGGCATTGGTATCAATGACCATATAGGGCAGATAAACACCCATGACATTGTCAGCCGTGAATTCTTCCTTGAACTTTGGATGAGCGAAAAGCTGCCGTTTTCCAACAAACTGTTCGATGCATTCTTTGGCTTCCTTCTTATTGACTTTGAAAGGCAGAACCGCATCCGGCACGGCTCCATTGCAAATCTGCTTATTGAGCGAAAGGATGTTCCGACACCAGTGGCATCTGGCCTGCGTCTGGGTAGCGGTATCGATGACCACTTCGGCTCCGCAACTCGAACATTTCAGCGTCACAATCTGATTATCGGCATCCGTCTGAATGTCAGCAGCCCCTGAGCCGATGATTTCTCCTTCAAGATGCTCAATATCTGTTTCCATTTCTTCGAATTTTTCTGGCTCAAATTCATTGCGGCAAAACAAACAGCGAAGCTTCTCCGTTTTGGGGTTCAGAGCGATTTCTGTCGACCCGCACTTGGGACATTTGGTTTGTCCATGTTCTTTTCCCTCATCGGTCTGAATGATTCTTTCTTTGTTTTCTTCCATCAATTGACCTGCTTTCTTTTCTGATCCAATCCTCTTTTCGGTCTTTCTTACGGCTTGAAATAAGAAATGCTTTCACAACGGATTTCTTTTGTGAAAGCATTTTTGCGCCATCAATCATGTCACAGTCATGGCAGTCGCTATTTTTCTAAAGCCCTAACAGTTCTTTTTTCTTCTGGTTGAATTCTTCCGGCGTGATAATTCCGCAATCCAGCAGCTGCTTATATTTCTGGATCTCGGCAAACGGATCAGCTGGAGCTGGGCCGGTCGGCTGCTGATACTGAGGTTTGGCAGGCTGCTGGAAATTTCCCATGATACCCTCTGCTGCATTGACGCCCATGCCCATAAAGGCCATTCCACTGCCGCCGCCCTTTTCACCGGCGGCCTGAAAGCCGCGCGCGACGGCCTGCTGCATAAATGAGTTCCCCCGCGCACCGGAAAGCGCATCGGCTTTCTGGGCATCTTTAACAAGGGCTTTCGTGTCCGCATCGTATTCAATCGCCGAAATGGCGACTTTGACAATTTCCAGGCCGCGGTCGGAACGCCAGGCATAGCCCTCTTCTACCGCCTGGGACAGGCACTTTGCAAAACCAATCTGGTCAGACTGGATTCTGGAAATCCGGTTTCCTTTGGATGGATCATTGCAGTAGATGGAAAAAGAAGCGGACAGGCTGCTGACCACTTCGTTAAACAGCTGGTCGGCTGCTGGATTGTCATAGTCGGCAAAATCAAACACTTCACTGTCCGGGCGCAAATAGCTCACCGGAACAAATCGTTTGACAAACAGAATCGGGTCAACGATTTTCAGAGTGTACGTTCCGCGCGTCATCGCGCCGGCCTGTGTGGCCAGAAACGCATCATCCCAGTAAATTTCTGACTGAGTTCCAAACTTGTTTCCCGGGATTTCCTTTAAGTTGACAAAAAAGATTGTCTGTTCCCCACTGGGAATGCCGCCGAATTTAAACCGTTCCCACGAGTTTTTCAACAAAGAACTCATCATCCCGTCGCCCGCAAAAATGGATTGGGAATTCTGGTCCTCACTGGTATAAATAAAGCCTCCCGGTTCGGCAATGCAGCCCGTAATCTTTCCATCCTGCATCGTAATGGCGCAAGTTCCTTCAGGCACAACAATCCGGCTGCCGTTGGTAATGATATTTTCCGATCCTTTTGTATTGGATCCGCGACTTGTATTGGATCCGCGACGCCGGTCTGTTTCTTTTCTTCTGGCCCCGAATACGGCACTCGTTGCATTCACATCATCGCGTGGGACAATGAAATCCTTCCACTGGTCAGCCAGTGTTCCGCCCATCGCCCCGGCAAAAGCTTTTATAAATCCCATATTTGATCTCCTCGTATTGTACGAGAGTAATCAGAACCAAGTGAGTCTCCAACAGATGGGGTTTCCTTGGGCTAACCCCCATGGGGGTTAGCCCAAGGAAATTCTCGCCTGACTCCTGGTCGAGTTGCTCTCATTTTCTTTATCTAAGATAATGGTCCTGTTTTGAACCAAGGTTATCGTCATTCTCCTTGCGGCTTCTTGCGAGTGTCCGCCTAATAAAGCCTTATTCCTCAAGTTCAAGACTTCTCCGAATACTCGAATAAGTTAGTTTCAGCCTGATTTCATCAGTGTCTGCCCATTTGCGAGGCTGCGTTTGTCTTGTTGGCTCCATCACCTGCGCCAAACCCTGCCTTTTACTCTGCCTTTACCATATGGAAGGTGTAGTAGTTCTCGTCGTCCGAATAATCAACATTCAGGGTTCCGTCTTCATTGACCCCGACAAGAATAGAAGGTGTCTCACATTCAATTCCTGCCGTGTCGCTAAATGCATACCAGGCATAGGTTCCGAGTTCTTCTTTCTTATAGACCACCGTCACTTCTTTATTGGCGTTAAACTCCAGGCGAAGGGCATCATGAATATCATCGACGCCATCCATCGTGGTCGACATTTCATCTTCCAGCAGTTCTTCCACGCCATCAGACATCCAGTTTCCGATAAACGCTTTTTCTTCATCCGACAGGTACAGCGCCGGATTGGCGGCCTCAGTTCCTTCTTTGGCAAAGATGATCTTGATCCCTTCTTCTCCCATCAGGCCATCAAAGGTAATGGTGTCGTCACCAATCGTTCCTTCAATCTCTTCCCCTTCGAGTGCAATGGAAATCTCATCGTCCTGAACCTTATACGTCCCCTGGCCTTTCGTTCCATCTGCATTGAAAACAATCTGGTTTCCATTCTCGATATCAAAAGAAAAGCCATCCTCAAACATATCCTCAACCGATACCGAAATCCCCATCATTTCGGCAGAAACCGCAATCCATTTCCCTGTATATGGATTCTGATTCTGTTCCGTTCCACCGTCTTTGGCTGAACATCCGCCAAGACTGAACAGACTGATGACCAAAGAAGCTGCCAATGGAACATTCATTTTTCTTTTCATTCGATTTCTCCTTTTCTCTCTTCTTTTTTCTGTAACCCCTGCACCCATTATTCCTAAAAAAGCGCAAAAAACCCCTATCAAACAAATTTGATAT
>CAJTVE010000062.1 GCA_910579655.1 uncultured Allobaculum sp.
AAATGATATCAAATTTGTTTGATAGGGGTTTTTTGCGCTTTTTTAGGAATAATGGGTGCAGGGGTTACAGAAAAAAGTAAGACGATGAAACTTGATACTGAACGAAGGAGAACCGGATCAGAATCAAAGCAGACGAGTTTTTTGAGGGAAAAGAAGGGACATAAAAGCGGGGCTTCAGAAAACAGCTTCAAGGCATTAAAAAGCCGTCTCAAATGGAGTGAAAGCTGCATTTGAGACGGCATGGAAGTCGGATTATTGATTGACTTCAGAGTATTTACGACGGGACGGATCGAGGTTGTCGACATAATAGCGAACAGTCAGTTTTCCAGCAATTTTGCTTTTGACTTTTGGTTCAACTTCAAAGCCGTCGCCTTCAAGCATCTGGTTGAGCATGGCTTTGCATGCAGCAGACAGATTTTTTACGCCTGGTTCGCATTCATCCTGCAGATCTTTGGCATTGATCAGAATGTACAGCTGCATAGCATCGTGAGCTTCCTGCTTTTTGCGTGCAAGGGTCTGTTCATACTGATCCTGAGTCCATTTTTCCATCAGAAAGTTCCTTTCTATCTGCCTGCAAACATTCATCAGCTGGCATCTTTGATAGGATATTAAAATTTCAATAATTGTCAAATTCAGCTGATGTAAGCGGAAACGAAACGGTGGCGATCCTACAAATAAGGGGGATTGCCTGTTTTAAGAAAAAAGTAAGAGACTATGGCTTGACGACCAGACCGGCGTTGAGCATCCGCTCAGTCATCGCGGTCATATCGGCAGGTTTACCGACTGTGCGAACGGATCCAAGGTTATAGAAAGCCAGACTCTGTTCATTGACCAGGATTTCCACACCCATTTTTTCAAGAGTATCAAGCTGGGTGCTGGCTGGAGACTGGCTGGTGGCCAGAACCACAGCGGAATTGTACAGAAGAATGGCGCGTGGTTTTGCGCTTTGATCTGCAAGAGACTCTAAAAAGGAAACCATCAGTTTTTCGCCAAGCTGAGGATTTCCCTGACCAAAACGGCTGGAATTGAATACAACAATAACTTCATCAGACATAGATTTACCTGCTGCCAAAAGGCAGCTTTTCCTTTCCTGCCTATTATATCCTGTTGGGGCGATGAGAAAAGATGAGCAGAAGATGGAGCGGGGCAGTCCAAAAAAGGCTGAGAGGAAAATCATTGAAAAGAAACGATTTGTAACGGAAGGCACGGGCATTTTTATGCCGGTCTGGTTGAATTCTTTTATACTCTTCTATTACAGGAGTGATTTCAGCTCATGTAAAAAGCCTTCTTTTGAGACCGATAGACTCGAATCCAAAAAGAAGGCATAAAAAAAGCCGGCAGGGCCGGCTGCACTTTTCATAGTGGCGGAGACGGTGGGATTCGAACCCACGAGCCCGTTAAGACTACCTGATTTCGAGTCAGGCCCGTTATGACCACTTCGATACGTCTCCGTATGTTTCAATACTTTATCATAAGAAATCGTAATTTTAAAGAAATGAGGTCGAAATCTATGATTTCCTTTCTGATTCGCAAGCTGATAACGGACAAAAAAACAGACAATAAGAAGGATGCCAGCTCAATTCGGTATGCGGTGTGCAAACTGCTTGGATATGTGGGCATTGGACTGAACTTTTTTTTGTTTGCTTCGAAGTACTCGATTGGTTATATGGTGGGATCGGTCGCCATTAAAGGAGATGCCATCAACAACCTGACGGATTTCATGTCCAATATCATCTCGATTCTTTCGTTCAAAATTGCCGAAAAGCCAGCAGATAAA
Organism: uncultured Allobaculum sp.; assembly: GCA_910579655.1. Classification (GTDB taxonomy): domain Bacteria; phylum Bacillota_I; class Bacilli_A; order Erysipelotrichales; family Erysipelotrichaceae; genus Allobaculum. The sequence continues at coordinate 1,778 of CAJTVE010000062.1, forward strand.
GAGCATCCCTATGGCCATGAGCGCACGGAAACCATTGCGGCGCTGTTCATGGGTATGGTCATTGTCTATCTGGGCATTGAAATGCTCAAGCAGTCTATCGAGAAAATCATTCATCCAGGTCCTGTTCACTTTGAATGGGCAGCCGTTGCGGTGCTGATCTTATCGATCTGCGTCAAGCTGTACATGTATGCCTACAACCATAAATACGGCGTTGAATACAAGAGCGACCTGCTGCTGGCTAATGCGCTGGATTCCCGAAATGATACGATGGGAACCCTGCTGGTTCTGTTTTCCACCCTTGTTTCGCCATTGATTCATTACGATCTGGATGGCGTTGTCGGCATCATCGTTTCGGGGATTATCCTGTTTTCTGCCTGGGGACTTTTAAAAGATGTCATCAACACTCTGCTTGGAGAAGCCCCATCGGCTGACCAGATTAACCAGATCATCGATACGATCATGGAAAGCCCGATGGTCATCGATGTTCATGACATTGCGGTTCATTCTTACGGTCCAAAATATACTTACGCCACAGCGCATGTCGAAGTCGATGGAACGCTTGGACTGATTGATGTCCATTCAGAAGTCGACCGGCTTGAACGGAAGGTTTATAAGGATATGAACATCGAGCTGGTTACTCATGTTGATCCTGTCATTCTCGACGATATTCAGACCAATCTGCTCGAAGATAAAGTGGCCAGCAGTGTGGCCAGAATGGGAAATCACTGGACCATTCAGGACTTCCGGATTGAAAAGCGGACCAGACGGACACATCTCTTTTTCGATCTGATTGTTCCATACGAAGAGAAGAAAACGGCTGAAGAAATTGCGGAAGCCATTCGTCAAAGCCTGGATACGCCAGAAAAATACAAAATTGAGCTGCGCCTGGTTCATCCATTCTCGTAATCGAAACCTGCATGGCAACGCAAGGCGGCAAACCAGACTGGCAGATTCAGCCAGACGGATTTTGACAGATAGAAAACTTGCAAGAGACATCCAGACCGGGTGCCTCTTTTTCTTTTTGACCAGATGGGCAGCGTAGAAAATCGAAGCATAAAAAGGGCTGCTCTTTGCAAAAGGAAGATTTGCAAAGAGCAGCCCATAAGATTCGAAACGGTTTTAAATGGGGAACGGTTTGAATCGGTGCTTATTTTTTCAGTTTGTGATTTTCAGTTTGTGATTTTCAGTTGATGAATGAAAACAGCAGCTTGAGCCGGAAAGCTGGGGGTTATTCCGACAGACGGCTGGCCGCATATCCTCCGGCCAGGCCGGCAAGAAGGCCAAAGAGAAGCTGCCAGATCGAGAAAGTCGCCCAGTCGGTCTTGATCAGAATGGCAAAGGGGGAAGCCAGGATCAGACCCAGAATGGCCCAATACGTCTGCAGGCGCCACCTGGAAAGAATCCATTCAATGAGTTTGGCAATCGCAAAAATACCGAGGATTACGCCAAGACCAAAGGGCAGGGCCAGTAAGAAACAATGGCCGAACTGGGCCATGTTGAAGTGGAGCAGGGAATCCACCGTTTCGGAGACCAGATTGATGATGGGTTCGTAATAGCCCATTAACATCAGCATCATTGAACCGGAAACACCGGGAATGACCATAGTGGCCGCCGCGATCACGCCGACGATAAACAACATGACCAGCCCCATGAAACTGGTGTTGAGGGTCACGTTGGACGCAGAGGATTCAGTCATCAAAGCTCCGCCCACAACCAGCGCGAAAAACACCACAAAGCAGACAGCCATGGAAGGCGAAAAGCCTTTATGTCTGACATGGTGGGTAATCGCTGGCACAGAACCCAGAATCAGCCCGCAAAAGCCCAGATTGGTTGCGATCGGCCAGTGAAGCAGACAGTATTCGATCAGTTTGGAAAGCAGGGCCAGCGCAAGCAGGATGCCGGCAAAAATCGGAATCAGCAGCTTAATCGATTTTTTGAAATCGGAAAACAGATGGGTGATGGAATAGATGAGCTTATCGTAAATGCCCATGGCCACCATCATGGTCCCGCCGGATACCCCAGGGATGATGTTGGCAATGCCGATGACCAGGCCGCGAAGCGTATCCATCAGAAAAGATGATTTATTCATTGACAGAAGGTCTCCTTTTGACGAAAGGCATTTTACTAAATTTAATGGCGGAATGCGAAAGATGGGCGCATTGTAAGGCAGATTTTACCAGGCAGTAAGACAGGCGGCCGATTCGTTCCGTTTACATTTCCAGAATTTTACCAACTTTACAGTTTCTTGACAGACAACAGGGGGCTAAAAAGATAAACAAAACCTCCGCAGCCCTCAAAGCCGTCCATGAATGCCGCTTGGGAACACTGCCGTAAGGTTTCAGAGCGCAAAAGTGGAAGCCATCCGGATTGGATATGAAAATAATCTTTGGATAAAGCCTTGAAAACTTGCCAGAATCCGCCGGATTTTGTTCCTGTCAAGTCAGGCGATAGAACGGGCAAACAGAAAATGCCTGACATTGGAGCGCAAAAGCAACACTTTTGAAGAATGGCAGGCCTCAGAAAGGACAACTTTGCCAAATTCTGTCCTTTCAATTGATCCCTGCGGCGCGATCGATATAATAAGCATTGCGTTTATTTAAAGATTATCGTTTGTTTAGTGATACTAAACGGAGGGACCTGTGGATATTGGTGCAAAAATACGGAAACTGCGCAAAACCAGCGGCCTGACTCTGGAAGAGCTGGCCAGCCGCAGTGAACTGACCAAAGGCTTTCTTTCTCAGCTCGAACGAAATCTGACCTCCCCCTCCATCACGACGCTCGAAAACATTCTCGAGGCCCTCGGGACCAGCCTGGCAGAGTTTTTCCAGGAGGAAAGCGACGAGCGGATCGTGTTTGGCAAGGACGATTTTTTTGAAGATGAGCAGGATGAATATTCAATCAGCTGGATTGTTCCCAATGCGCAGAAAAACGAGATGGAACCGATCCTGCTGCGGCTGCCTGTAAAAGGCAGATCCATGAAAGTTTCCAATCACGATGGTCAGGAGTTCGGATATGTCCTTCGCGGCACTGTCCGGATTGAATTTGAAAACAGCACCAGCGCAACTGTTCATGCCGGCGAGACTTTTTATATGGATGGCTCCTTGAGTCATCAGATCGTCAATACCGGCAAAAGCAATGCGCAGCTGCTGTGGATTTCGACGCCGCCGGTTTTCTAGCCGGCAGGCTCTGGAAAGGAATTGAGGATGGAAAACGAAAAAAAGAAGCTGATTCAGTTTCGAAACGTCCAGAAAAGCTTTGATGACCAGATTATCCTGAAGGGAATTGATCTGGACATTTATGAAAACGAGTTTGTCACTCTGCTTGGGCCTTCCGGATGCGGAAAGACAACCCTGCTTCGCATTCTGGGCGGTTTTCTTGACCAGGATGAAGGAGAAATTCTGGTTGACGGTAAGGACATTACCAAACTTCCCCCTTACAAACGTGAGTTGAATACAGTGTTCCAGAAGTATGCACTGTTTCCAAATATGAACGTGTATGAAAACATCGCGTTCGGCCTTCGACTCAAGAAGGTGTCGGATGACATCATTGAACAGAAAGTCATGCGTATGCTTCGCCTGATTGGTCTGGAGGGCTATGAAAAACGAGAAATCACCCAGCTTTCTGGCGGACAGCAGCAGCGGGTGGCCATTGCCCGCGCGCTGGTCAATGAACCCAATGTGCTCCTGCTCGATGAACCCCTTGGCGCGCTGGATTTAAAGCTGCGCAAGGAAATGCAGTACGAACTGAAACGGATTCAGCAGGAAGTCGGCATTACTTTTATTTTCGTTACCCACGACCAGGAAGAAGCGCTGACCATGTCCGACAAGATCGTCGTCATGAAAGAGGGCGAAATTCAGCAGGTCGGCTCCCCAACCGAAATTTACAATGAACCGGCCAACGCCTATGTGGCCAGCTTTATTGGGGAATCCAATATTATTCCCGGCATCATGGTCAAAGATGAACTCGTTCGCTTTGATGAAACCGACTTTGAATGTATTGATAAGGGATTCAGAACCAATGAACCGGTCGATGTGGTGATTCGCCCTGAAGATATCAACCTGGTTCCTTACAACCAGGGAAAACTGAACGGAACGGTCGAAAGTGTGTTATTTAAAGGCATGCTCAATGAAGTCGTCGTCGAAACGGTTCCTGGCACCCATGTAACGGTCAATATGCATATCACCGAAGAAAGCGCCAACCAGGTCGATGACGGCCATATCCATATTTCCGGCAACAGCTTCTATCTGGATGTTGAAGACATGGAAGGCATCGAGGAAAAAGATCTGATCGCCCGTGCCGATGCCCAGGCCTGGAATGATGAAACCGATGAACAGCTGTCGATCGAAAAAGTGGAAACCAACCTCGAAGACAAGATTGGTACCTATACGATCACCTTTACAACCCAGAACAATCTGTCGATTACCAAAACCATTCAGGTGGTCGACCAGCAGGTGGTCCGCAACCAGAAGAAAAACGAAGGCGTGTCCGCATTTGACTTCTTTAAATCCAAAGACGAAATTGAGGAATCCATTGCGCTTGATACCGATCTGAAGACCTGGGCCAACGCGCAGGGCTGGAAGCTCGATAACGAAGATCAGAGTGTCAATCTGACTGTGACTTATGACTTTGATCCGGAAAATATCGAAACCGGGATTTACCCGATTACATTCTGGACAACCGGTCGTGAATTCAAGGTTCACACCACGGCCAATGTCAAAGAAGGTGTGGAAGTCGGTCTGGACTTCAAACCTGAAGATATCCATGTCATGGAAAAAGAGGGCTTTATCTCATGAAGACCTGGCGCCGTCTTGCCATCCCATATCTGATCTGGGGAACTGGCATGCTTTTATTGCCGATGCTTTTGATCGTGTTTTACTCGCTCATTCAGCCTGGCAACGAAGTTACGACGTTTCGTTTTACTTTAGATAACTACATCCGCTTCTTTACGGATCCGGACTTCTTATTGATTTTGTGGCGCTCGCTGACCATCGCGATCGAAACCACGGCCATCTGTCTGCTGCTTGGCTATCCAATCGCCTACTGGATCAGCCGCTGCTCGAAAAAGACGCAGAATCTGATGGTCCTGGCGATTACGCTGCCGATGTGGATCAACATGCTGGTGCGTACTTATGCGTGGATTGGCATTCTGTCCAAAGGCGGACCGCTCTCAATTGTGCTTAGCTGGTTTGGTATCAAGGATGCCGAAATCCTCTATACCCAGGCAGCGGTTCTGATTGGCATGGTCTACAACTATCTGCCTTACATGATTTTGCAGATTCACTCTTCGCTGACCAAGATGGATCCATCCCTGGAAGAAGCAGCCAGTGATCTGGGGGCGTCGCCTTTCCAGACATTCTGGAGAGTCACTTTCCCCTTGTCGATTCCAGGCGTTATTTCTGGAATTACGCTGGTCTTTTTGCCTGCTATTTCGGCTTTCTTTATCCCGAAACTGTTGGGCGGCGGGGGATGGTTCTTGATTGGTAACGTCATTGAAAACCAGTTCATTACCGTTGGCGAATGGAATTTCGGTTCGGCAATTTCGGTCATCATGGCCATGATCATGATGCTGCTGATGTCCCTGGTTCGCAAGGCTGACCGCAAGGCCAGCCAGAAGGAGAAGAATGCATGAAGAAAAAACGTCCAGTCGGTATGATCATGACGATTTTAACGATCATCTTCTTCTACCTGCCCATTGTTTTCATGGTGGTTTTCTCGTTTAACAGCTCAAAATCACTGACCAGTTTCACCGGCTTTTCCATGCGCTGGTATGCGCAGATGTTTGCTTCCCATGACATGATGGACTCGCTTTACGTCACCATTGTCATTGCGGTGCTTGCAACTTTGATTTCAACCATCATCGGGACGCTGACCGCCATCGGGCTCAATTATTCCCGCAAGCTGGTCAAGGCTTACGTCATCCAGATCAACGATCTGCCAATGATGAATCCAGATATCGTGACCGCCATCGGCCTGATGCTTTTGTTTATCACGTTCCATATCGAGCGGGGATTCATGACGCTGCTTCTGGCTCATATTGCGTTCTGTATCCCGTATGTCATGCTTTCGGTTACCCCGAAAATCCGTCAGCTTGATCCGAACCTGGCCGATGCGGCGATGGACCTTGGAGCGACTCCTTTCCAGACCCTGACCAAAGTCATCGTCCCGGAAATCATGCCGGGCGTTGTTTCGGGAGCTCTGATTGCCTTTACGATGAGTTTTGATGACTTTATCATTTCGTATTTTGCGACCGGTAAAGGGGTCAAGAACCTGTCGATCATGGTGTACACCATGGCCAAGCGTGTCAATCCCTCAATCAACGCGATTTCCACGCTGCTTGTTTTACTGATCACTGTGATTTTGCTTCTGGTCAATATTATCCCCGTCATCCGCCAGAAAATAGCCAGAAAGCGCGAAGCAGATCCAGACTACGTGCCAAAAGCCACCAACCATTCAGCCCGCAATATCACCATCGGTTCGATCATTGCGGCGATGGCTTTGCTTCTGGTGTTTTTCAGACCCGATGGCGGCAGCCAGGCGTTTGCCGGCCAGACGCTGCATCTGTATCTGCCGGGCGAGTATATTTCTGATGAAATGCTTGCCGGCTTTGAAGAGCAGACGGGTGCGCAAGTCATTGTGGATAACTTTGATTCCAATGAGCAGATGTATATCAAGGTTGCCAACGGCGAAGCCTTTGATGTGCTGATTCCTTCGGACTACATGATTCAGCGCTTGATTCAGGAAGATCTGCTGACTAAACTGGATCCGACCAAAGTCGATGAAGCTCTGGTTCAGCTCGATGACAAAGTTCTCAATCTGGCCTATGATCCGGGCAACCAGTATTCCGTTCCGTATTTCTGGGGCACGGTGGGGATCGTTTACGATAAGGAAAAAGTTCCGCTTGAAGATCTTGAACGGGAAGGCTGGGCGATTTTCCAGGATCCAAAATACAAAGGCGATATTTTCATGTATGACTCTGAGCGTGACCAGTTCATGACGGCCCTGAAAAATCTTGGCTATTCCATGAACACGGATAATGAACAGGAGCTGCAGGCTGCTTACGACTGGCTGGCCCAAGTCGGTACGACGATGGAGCCGGAAATTGTCACTGATGAAATCATCGACCACATGGCCAATGCCCGTAAGGCACTCGGCCTGATCTATTCCGGGGATGCCACCTATGTCATTCAGGAAAACGACCAGATGGGTTACTTCCTGCCCAATGAAGGAACCAACCTCTGGACTGATGCGATGTGTATTCCAAAGAGTGCGCCAAATCCAGAACTGGCCTATGCCTTTATCAACTATGCGGCTGGTTATGAAGCCCAGATGCTCAACTCTTCCTATGTTGGCTATACCGCAACCAACAAAGAAGCGGAAGAAGAACTGGCCAATACCGAATTTGCGGGCATTGATTCTTATATCCCGCGCACGGGCTATGCCAACGATGAAGTCTTCGAATACAATGCCAAGGCTCGTAAGATCATTGCCGATCTGTGGAGTCGGATTAAAGTGGTCATCTCCAACGCTAATTAATGGCAGCCTGAAGATGGCTGGCTTTTTGTAAAAAGACTTTAGGCATCGAAAAATGGGCGGCATGTCTTTTCTGGGAATTTTGGAAAATCCAGAAAAACGATCGATAAAACGAAAAATACAAAAGCGAGATCTTTCTTCTGAAGATACGAAGAAAGATCTCGCTTTTTCTATGCAGACGGGCAGAATCTGCCTGATAAGAACTGGGCGTAAGAATTGAAGAAAAGAGGTCAATCCCGGATGATCGAATCGCAAAGTTCCTCTTCTTTTTCTTTCTTTTTCCTGACGGACATATGGCTGGCTTTTGTTGTGGCAAGGTGTCGTTCAGTAATTGCCGTCCAGTGACGGCCCGGCAAAAGAAATGAGGAAGAACGCTCCAAAGCGAAAACCTGCAAAGTTGACTATAATGGAAAGTAAGCCTGAGCCAACTTATGGTTTCTGAACCCTTTTGAAGGGGCCTGAAGCGATAGATCAGGTCTTTGAAAAGTTAAAAAACGTCTTCAGAAGGATGAAAGTCTTCAGAAGAATGAAATAGGAAAGGAAGGTTGATATGGAAAAACAGACAGTCGAAACGTATGTGGATACTGAAACCCAGACATTTAATGTGACGGGGATGACTTGTGCAGCCTGCCAGGCTGCTGTCGAACGGGCAGTTTCGAAACTGCCGGGAGTCAGTGAAGCCGATGTATCGCTGCTTTCTGAATCCATGAAAGTGGAATACGATCCAGCCAAAGTCAATGCGGCAAAGATCATTCAGGCGGTTGAACAGGCTGGCTATGACGCCGCGCTTAAAACACCGGTCACGAACATTGAAAATGCCGCAAACCAAAGTGAAGCCGCCAATGATTACGAAATGCGTTCGAAGCGGATGCAGGACGAGATGAAACATAAAAAGAAAGTTCTGGTCAGCTCGCTGATTCTGCTGGCCATTCTGATGTGTTTTTCAATGCTGCCGATGATGGGTGTCTTCAGTTTTCTGATGTCCATGGACTGGATGATGGTCGATGGCATTATTCAGCTGTTTTTAGCCACAATTATTCTGTTTATCCAGCGGGATTTTTTCACGCATGGCTTTAAGACGCTGTTCCATGGCAATCCGAACATGGACACGCTGGTTGCTTTGGGTTCTTCTGTCTCCTTTGTCTATGGTTTCTATGGACTGCTGAAAATGGCCTATGGCTATGGCATCATGGACCATCAGATGATTCACTCGGCCATGGATGCTCTCTATTTTGAAGGAGCCGCCATGATCGTTACGCTGGTTTCCTTAGGTAAATATCTGGAAGCCCGCTCCAAAACCAAAACTGGCGATGCGCTGGCCAAACTGGTCAAGCTCGCTCCAAAAACAGCTCTTGTCCAGCAGGCGGATGGAGAATTTGCCCAGACGCCAGTGGATGCTGTCCAGACGGGTACGTTAATTAAAATTGTTCCGGGAGCGACCATTCCCGTCGATGGGGTTGTTGTTTCTGGCAGCGGTACAGTCGATCAGGCGGCTTTAACCGGTGAGTCGATTCCAGTCGATAAAAAAGCGGGCGATGAAGTCATGTCCGCAACGACCAACCTGAATGGTTCCTTTATTTTCCGCGCCACCAAAGTCGGCAATGATACAACTCTTTCGCAGATCATTTCGCTGGTGGATGAAGCCGGCAACTCCAAAGCGCCGATTGCCAGACTGGCAGACCGGGTCTCGGCGGTGTTTGTTCCAACGGTCCTGGTTCTTGCAGCCCTGACCCTGATCGGCTGGCTGATTGCCGGCCAGAGTTTTGGCTTTGCGCTGAACTGCGCGATTTCGGTCCTGGTTATTTCCTGCCCATGTGCGCTGGGCCTGGCCACCCCGCTTGCCATTATGGTGGCAACGGGTAAAGCCGCCCAGAATGGAATTCTGGTCAAATCGGCTTCCGCTCTGGAAGAGCTGGCGAAGATCAATACGGTTGTTCTCGATAAGACTGGCACCATCACCAAAGGCAAACCCGCGGTTGCTTCGATTACGCTCTTTAACTCCGCTTTAAACGAAAAAGAATTCCTGCGATTAGCCGCTTCGGCTGAATCCGGATCTGAACATCCATTAGCCAAAGCCATTCTGGAAGAAGCAAAGGTTTTAGATCTTCAGCTGCTTCCGGTTTCGAATTTTGAAGCCTTTGGCGGCCGTGGGCTGAAGGCCGATGTAGATGGCCTGACCATTACGGCCGGAAACCCTGCTTTCATGAAAGAACAGGGCATTGGCATCAGCGCCTACATCACCCAGCGGGCCCAGAAAGCAGCCAAAGCCGGCGGTACACCCCTTTACTTTGCGATCAATGGCAAACTGACCGGTCTGATCAGTGTCGCAGATGAGGTCCGTGAAACCTCGCGCCAGGCCATCAGCATGCTTCGCAAGGAAGGCATTGAAGTCATTATGTTAACTGGTGACAATGCCCAGACGGCGCAGGCCATTGCCTCGAAACTGGATTTATCGGATGTCATTGCGGACGTTCTGCCCGCGGATAAGGAATCTGTGGTCCGCCAACTGCAAAAGGAAGGCCGCAAGACGGTTATGGTCGGCGATGGCATCAACGATGCGCCAGCCCTGATGCGTGCCGATGTCGGCATTGCGATTGGTGCCGGCACCGATATTGCCATTGATGCTGCTGATATTGTCCTGATGAAAAACAACCTGATGGACGTCGTCACTGCGATTTCGCTTTCCAAAGCGACCATCCGCAATATTAAAGAAAACCTGTTCTGGGCCTTCTTCTACAACATTCTGGGAATTCCTCTTGCTGCTGGCCTGTACTATCCGTTCTTTGGCTGGCTGCTCAACCCAATGTTTGGATCGGCTGCCATGTCGTTCTCGTCTATTACTGTCTGCCTGAACGCCTTACGCCTGCGCTTCTTTAAGCCGGCCAAGGCTGAAGTCACAGACAGTGCCGCTCAGGCTGCCCAGGTCACCTTTGAAAGCCTGAAAGATCCGGACCAGAAAGAGGCAGCGGCTGCCAGTCAGGCTTTGGATCAGAATCAGTCTGAGCCACAGACCAGCCGTCGGACGGATGCCCCGCATCTCAACCCAGCTGCTGAACCCAAACGCGGCCAGGCTGTCAAACCGATCAAAGAGTCTCAGCAAGAACCAATTCCTGCCGGTCTCAAGAAAAAGCCATTGATTCTCTATTCCCAATCCAACCCGGTTCCAAACCCGGCAGATCTCAATGCTCCAGCCGGCACGGGTTCCAGCAGCCAAACCGCTCAGGATGCCCCGGCTGAAAGTGCTTCTTACTTTGCCCAGGCTCTTGAACCAGCCAAGGCTATTACGATGTTTAACGTCAATGGCATGAGCTGCATGCATTGCGTCAATCATGTCTTGCAGGCTTTGAAAGGTCTGGATGGCGTGACCTGTATCAAAGTGGTCCTGCATCCGGGAACCGCCTATGTGGAAAGCGTGAAGCCGATTGCCAAAGAAGCGTTTGTAAAAGCCATTGATGATGCCGGCTATGAAGTTGAAGTCGGCGATCAGTGTCAGATACTCAATCTCAATGCGGATCTTTGCAAGGCCGATATTGAAAAATGGCGCAAGCTGGTTGAAAGCATGAAAAACCCATCCATTTCCTGGATCTGGGTCGACCTTGAAAAACATACCCTTGAAGTCTGCGGGCAGTCTGCTGTCGAGCTGGCTTCAATTGAGAAAGCTTTATTTGAAATGAACCACGAAGAACAGAAAGGAGGAGACCAAACCATGACTCTGGAAATTGCTGGAATGTCCTGCGCGCACTGCCAGGCCCGCGTTGAAAAAGCCCTTGCATCTGTTGCCGGTGTTGACTCCGTCAAAGTTGATCTGGCTAATGGCACTGCAACTGTCGAGGGAAAAGATCTGGATGCCAAAGCGTTAGCCCATGCTGTAACCGATGCTGGTTATGCAGTTACTGCTATTGACTAAAATCGATTCAGAATCTTGAAAAGCCGATGAGATGAATCTGGATGGAAAATCCATTCACTCATCGGCTTTTTTGCTGCATCGGTTTTGTCGTATCAATCTTACTTATAGCAAATCCACTTTGAGGGATTTATGCAAGGAGTACGCAAAAAATTACAAATAAAGCGGTCAGCACCGTGACCGCTTACTTTCTGCTATTGAGTTTTTCATATCTATCGAGGATATACTGCATGGATTGGGGAGCGGAGCTGTTTCGCCTCTGCGATAAATTCCCGCAAGGTCTCGGGGCAGAGCTACCTGCCACTTTTTTCAGAGAACCAAAAATTGGCTGAGGCGTTTCGAAGTTTAAGATTGAGATGGAGAAAATCCTCGATGCTGGCAAAGAAATGTCGGCCGCTCAACTGGAGGGATTCTATGCTGGATTGCAGATCGGCAGGAATAAGGCAGGAATAAATAGATCGTCAGTCTTCCAGGCGGCTATACAAATCAGCAATCTTTTCGCGGATTGTGGATTCATGGTCATCAATAGCGTCCAGAACTTCCAATGCCCGATCCAGATCGGCTTCTGCTTTGGGAAAGCAACGCAGCGCAATAAGAATTTCGGCCTCCTCAATGAGCAGAATGGCCAGGATTCTGGTGTTGTTAATCTTCCTTTCCAGAATCTTTTTAGGCTCTCTCAAGGCCGCCAGCGCGCTTTTCGGTTCGCCCATCTCTAAGAGTTCACGAGCATCATCCATTCCGTGGCGGACGATTCTGAACTCTCTGACATTAAAGTCACGGATCATTGACTGCACCTCATTTCATCGGCAGGGAAAGTCGCTGATGTCAGCACTACTCGTCGTCAGATTTGAAAAAGTCGGGATTGAAAAGAACAACTTCCTGTTTTTCTAAAGACGCAGGAACATTGATCAGGCGTTGGTTGCTGGAACCGCAGAATTTTAAAGAAAGATCTTTTAAGGATTCTACGAATGGCCCATCGACCAGAACGTTAATATTTTCTAAAATGGTGTCGGTATAGGGGGTGTGCATTCGACCGCCATCCAGCAGATCCTGATCCAGAATATAGCCCGTGTACATCCAGATATCTTTATTTGGAAGTTCGCGGCGGACCATGGAAACTAAGTTTGCGACTTCACTCTGGTTGGCAATTTCAAAAGGATCGCCGCCAAGAATGGTCAGTCCTTCAATAAAAGCAGGGCGTAAAGCCTCGAAAATTTCTTTTTCGGTTTCTTTCGTATAAGGCTGTCCATAGTTGAAGTCCCAGGTTTCAGGCTGGAAGCATCCATGACAGTGGTTGGAGCAGCCAGAGACGAACAGGGAGACACGCACTCCATTGCCATCAGCAATATCAAATTTCTTTATCTGTCCATAATTCATAATGAGTTTTCTTCCTTTCTGTTCGCAATATTGCCATCATAGGCACAAAGAGGCCGGAAAGCAATCCGGATTGTCCAAAAAAGCGCTGTCAGGTTTGCGGCCTCTTCAATCCAATGGGAAGAATCGAAGAGAAGGAACAATAAGAAAACGGATTCTTGAACAATCTTATAAAGATTGGGTTAAGATAGAAAGGATTCGGCTTGACCGAAGCGTCCGACTGGAAGAAAGCTCCTGCTGGAGGGCTTCTTTTCAATTCAGGACGACCCCAAAAAAACGCGGCTGGTGTTTAAAGAATGCGAAAAAAGCAGATATAAGTTAAAAAACGCTGCCGATTTGCATCCAGAATCCAAAAAAATGAAACACAACGTGAATTCTCAAATATACTCAAAAGAAAGTGAGGGTAAGAATGTATCGGATTTATAACCTGAAAAGCAGTGACAACGTTGAAGTCAGTGCTGAACTCGGCCCATTTACGGTGATCACCCACCTGAGAAACCTGGCTCCAAACCTCGAAAACCGCCCCGGGGCGATGATGGAGTCCTACTATGCGGGCCTGCTGATGGATCGTAAACGACAGCTGATCTGCCAGCTCAATCAGTCCGCTGTCCTGGTTGCAGCCGGGATGATGCAGTGGATGGCTGGCGAGTGCAAGATGGTCAGTGATGCCAATGGTCTGTTTGGCTATCTTGGCAAGCAGATCCGCGGCAAGACCACCGGCCAGAGCTGCATTGCGCCGAAATATTCTGGCAGTGGAACGCTGGTTCTGGAACCGGTTGATGAAGACATCATGCTGGTGAATCTGCAGGACTGGCAGGAAGGCATTGTCATTGAAAAGGGGCTTTTTCTGGCCTGCAGTGCCGATGTTCAGCAATCTACTGTCATGCGAAGCAATGTCTCATCCACGGCGCTTGGCAATGAGGGCCTGTTTTCCATGGCGCTCAAGGGCCAGGGCTTTGCGGCTTTGCGAGTTCCTTGTCCGAAAGAGACACTTGTTCTCATTGAACTGGAAGATGATGTGCTCAAAGTGGATGGCAATTTTGCCATTGCCTGGTCAAGCTCTTTGGAATTTACCGTTGAAAATTCGGGAAAGACCATGGTCTCCACAGCGCTTTCGGGTGAAGGCTTTGTGAACACTTTCAGGGGAACTGGCAAGATTTTATTGGCGCCTTATTTGTCATTTGGTACCAAGGAAGTGGAAAAAAGTACAGATAATCCATCAAACTCCTAAAACTCCGGACTTTTCGATACATCATTTGGGGCAATCTGTTGTCGATTTGCCAGTTTCTAACTAGAATAATAGAGGCGGAATATTTATTGCAACAGGAATTCGATTTTTACAAGGGGGACAAAAGAGTACGATGAAAGAGACCGGCCTCACAAAACGAGAAACCCAGATCATGAACGTTTTATGGAAGAGTGACCAGCCACTCTCCGCGTTTGACATCCTGACAGCTTCACCAGACCTGAGCCGCAATACGATTCAGATCGTTCTGAAAAAACTTCAGACAATCGGCTTTATCGAAGTTGCTGGATTTGGATATCACAAAAACGCACTGACTAGAACTTTCCGGCCAATTATTTCCCAGACAGAGTACATGGGAGAAAGCCTGGCTCGTTCTACATCACTAGAAATCACGAAGAGTTTCATCAAGTCGCTGGATGACTGCCAAACGCTCAATGATCTAGACACACTGATCCAGGAAAAACGTAAAGAACTTGGATGCTAAGTGTCACCCGCTTCGAGAGAGAAGCGAACACAACTAACAATTTACAATACGGAAAAAGGCTGATCGGTGGGGATCAGTCTTTTTTCGGTGTGCCCGGCATGGCACACATCTAGGTGGTGAAAGTCCACTATGGGAGCGTATCATCGCAACCGCTAACCATTAGC
>CAJTVE010000063.1 GCA_910579655.1 uncultured Allobaculum sp.
AACGCCGACGATAGTGTAAAAGCAAAAATAGGAAGTCGCCAGACAAAAGCGAAACCCGAAGAATAAAGGAGAAATCCGATATTCTTCGGTTTTTTTATTATGCTTGGTGTTAGTTGATACTAACGAAGAACCAGAAGGATGGTCAAAACATGGATTGAGCTGGATCTAAAAAAGTGTCCTTCAGCTGTCACCAAAGAGAAATTGGCCTCTGATAGTAAAATTTCAGATTTGGGATGTTGAATAATTTTGGCCTACAGTTAATTCTCAAATGCGTTCTGAGGTGAGGCAAGCAGAGAGTATTTTTATGCGTTTGACTTTGTTCTGGGCAGGCCAGCCAGTTCCTCTGCGCATTTTGCCTGCAAGAGATTCTCACGATCTTCAGTTTTTTTGAAGTACGACCGGATTTCTTTCAGCAAAGGAAAGTGGGTACTCTGGTCAATGGCTCCCAGAACAAACAGAAACCTTGCCGGACGGCCAAGAAAATCCACCGGTTCTTTGAAATAGGCCAGCGAGATACAGAGTTCATTGACTCCTTCTTCAGGCTTGGCATGGGCAATGACAACATCATTGGTCATGAACATATAAGGGCCCATTTCTTCGCTTAGCCATATCATGGTATTGATATAGCCCTGGGTGATTTCATCGCGTTCTAACAAAGGAGAGGCAGCCAGACGTAATGCCTGCTTCCAGTCCGGAGCACCATCGAAAACTCGAATGCGGCCGTCTAGCATTGGAGCAAGATGAACAGGCCTTGCTTCTTTTTCGTTCCCTGCAAAACTGAAGTAGTCGATCAGTCTGGTTTTAAGGATTTCCCGGTTTTCTTCGCTGACCAGATCTGCAAGCCGCAGATAAAGAGCCTGAGCGTTGCCCTGACGCTGATGGGCAGCAACAAGAGGATGGTTGAGAATATTGTTTCGGTCCTCTCTGGTTAAAACTGGATGAACCATGATGACGGGAATCAATGCCTGGAACTCAACTGAACTGATGATCAGATCAGCTTTGAGATGTGGATTGGCCAGAGACCGCAGGCTTTCAATTCCAGTGATTTCAACACTGGGCAACAGCTGGCGGACTTCTCTGGCAATCATGTTGGCAGCGGAGATTCCGCTCACGCAGACGATGAGAATGCGCAGTTGGTTTTCTTTCTTGTGGGGGATGGAAAGAAAAGCCCCAAAATGTAAAGCCAGGTAGGCGATTTCACCATCGGTGATATGAACCTGCAAAGCCTGCTCAAGATAGACGGCTGTTTCCTGGGTAATTCGGAAGATTTCCGGATATTCCTGGCGAATATCTTTTTCTAAAGGGCTGCCAATCTGAATCCCATAACGATATCTGTAGCGGGAAGCTTTGATGTGATGAAACAGAGCCTGACGCAGCGATTTGAAGTCATCAAATTCAACACAGGCTGCATTTTGGAATTCCTGAATAAAAGCATCCGTAATACTGAGCAGTTCCGGATCTGCACTGTCGAAATCTTCTTTAGAAAATCCGGTCAGTCGGGAACCCAGAAAGTGAAGAGTCAGATAGATCTGTTCATCTCTGGACAAGAAATCAAAGAATTCCTGAACAGCCTGAAATTCTTCACTGGCTTCAATCCGGTTTCGATCCATCTCTTCAAAATTGATGGATTCTTGATTGCAGAATGTAAGCAGAACCGCCAGATCATAGAGATCTTCTTCAATATATTCATGATGCAGTCTGGCTTCGACGCGTTTGAGCAGAATGTATCGTTCCTGAATAGTTTCCAGTCTTGGTCGATATAGATAGGTCTCTTTAGGCAGGGAAGGAATGCGGTTGAGCAGCATTAAGAACAAAGCCCGTTTTGTGACCAGGCATCCCTCAATTTCATAGCCCGCGCGACCTTTACTGCTCAGACTCAGGCCATAACTGGCCAGTGAAGACTGAACCGCTTTTAAATCGGCAAGCAGCGTAGTCCGGCTCACTTCAAGCAGATCTAACAGTGTTCCAATCAGAATACGATCGGTTTTGGAAAGGACCAGTGCGATGATCAACCACACCCGCTCCTGGGGAGAAAGAATATACAGATTCTTTTCTTTCTCTTCTAACCGACGGCGGATGGAACGGATAACATTGGAAGAAAGCGGCTCAATTTTGCCGCGTTGGATTTCAATGGGGGCAAAGCCGCTGGATTTAAGCCAGACATTCGCCCGACCGATTTCGTTATAAACTGTTCGCCTGGCAATCTGGAAGTGTTCGCTGATTTCTCCCAGACTGACGGGCGAAGAAAGCATTAATAAATACTCTAGAATGGACTGTGTTCTCTCATTCAGCCATCTCATCGGTCGCGCTCCTTCAGCCAGGATTGAATGACCTTGGCTGCTTCGTTTTCATCCATCAGATCATGCAGCCCCCGGACATCCTGACTGACATGTAAATTTGGTGCAAGTTCATCGGAGCATAAAATCAGGTTGGCCATCATGGGGATGGCAGAAGCCTGGCCAAAAGAAAGTTCATAGTTTTTCAGCCCAACGATCTCCAGTGCTTCTTCAACCGTCATTTTGAGCATCAAAGAAGAACCAAGTCCGCTGGCACAGCAGCAGAAAATCGAAATGATCGGTGAGTGGACAGCTTGAAGGTGAACTGGAGCAGTGGATTCCTTTTTGTTGATTTCCTTCTTATTCGGATCTTTCTTTTTAAAAAAGCTCGTCTTTTCTTTTTTCATAGGGAAATGGACCTGAAATGGGCGGCCTGAACACAGGACGCGTTTCAGATTTTCCTTTCTTTTCTCGTTGGAAATGTAGTGGTTCAATTGTAAATGGCTTTCAAAGAGATATGACTTTGAAAATCTTAAGACCAGATTCAGTGCAGAAGCTTAAAGACCGATTCAAAGTGAGCAAGCAGCTGCTCGTCGGTCAGTGTTTCCAAATATTTGGCAGTGTATTGACCACGCAATCGTGCAGCGAGCTGACTGATCAGAGCCAGGTATTGCGGCTTATCTGGGGCACATACGGCGATCATCAAGGTGACTGGTGGGGAAGTCTCGTTAAAAAAGACCGGCTGGTCACATCGAGCGATGTGAAGACCGGTCTTTTTGATCGTTTCCGACGCCGGACCATGGATTAAAGCCAGGCCGGGACGAAGAATGCAGTAGGGCCCCAGGTTTTCAATCTGCTCAATGACGGTCTTTTCGTATTCAGCCGGCGCAATACCGGCCTGAAAGAACGGGTCCAAAGCTTGATGAACGGCGTCTTTCCAGTCCCGTGATCTGCAGATATGACTGATCTGTTTTTCTGAAACTAATTTGCCCTCTGTCTTCATGCTTTAGTTGTATCAGTTCGATTTACAAAGGTCAAAACTTTTTTGGCGATTGACTCAGAATCGAGACCATAGGCATGGAGTAATTCGACACCACTGCCGGACTGGCCAAAGCGGTCTTCTACACCAATGCGCAGGACTGGGACTGGATGGTTTTCGCTGACGATTTCAGCAACCGCTGAGCCAAGGCCGCCGATAATGTTGTGCTCTTCAATTGTGACAATCTGCTGGCATCTGTCTGCGCAATCGAGAATCAGATCTTTATCAATTGGTTTGATAGAAGCCAGATCCACAACGCGAACCGACACCCCTTCTTTTTCAAGAGCTTTTGCAGCTTTTAAAGTTTCCTGGACCTCGATGCCAGTTGCGATTAAAGCTACATCTTCGCCTTCTTTTAAGATTTTTCCTTTTCCAATCTCAAACTGACAGTCCGTATAAATGGCTTCAACCGGATGACGGCTCAAACGGACATAAACGGGTCCTTCATATTCATGGGCCGCCCATAAGCAGGCTCTTGTTTCCTGATCGTCACATGGATTTAAAACAACCATGCCAGGAATGGAACGCATCAAAGCTAGATCTTCGATCGCCTGATGTGTTGCCCCATCAGCTCCAACACTGATACCGGCATGAGTAGCGCAGATTTTGACATTGAGATGCGGATAAGCGATGGAATTTCGGATTTGTTCAAATCCACGCCCAGCCGCAAACATTGCAAAAGTAGAAGCGAAAGGAACCAGACCGGTTGTGGAAAGACCTGCGGCAGCGGTCATCATATTGGCTTCGGCAATTCCACAGTCGATAAAGCGGTCCGGATGGGCTTCTTTAAAGAGTTTGGTCATCGTTGCGCCGGATAAATCGGCATCAAGGACCACGACATTAGAGTCCTGATCTCCTAAATTTACAAGTTCTTCGCCATAGCTCTGGCGGGTTGCAACTGCACTCATTCTGCTTCCTCCTCTAAGTCATGCATTGCCTGCATCATCTGTTCTTTATTTGGGGCCTTGCCATGCCAGCCGGCAACGTTTTCCATAAAGGAAACACCTTTTCCTTTGATTGTCTGGGCAATGAGCACGCAAGGACGGTCACTTTTCCGCTTTAACTTTTCAAAACCATCCAGAACTGCATGGGCATCGTTGCCATCGACCACTTCAATATTGAAATTGAAGGCTCTGAATTTTTCGTCAATTGGATAAGGAGAATTGACTTCATCGATGGTTCCATCGATCTGAAGATTGTTATTGTCAACAATCAGGGTCAGATTGTTCAGACCTTTGGATCCGGCAAACATAGCCGCTTCCCAGACTTGACCTTCCTGTAATTCACCATCACCAAGCAGTGCATAAACATGAGCAGGACTGTTTTTCATCCGCAGCCCATACGCCATTCCCGCAGCAGCCGATACGCCTTGACCTAAGGAACCGGTCGACATATCGACTCCAGGAATATGTTTCATATCAGGATGACCCTGGAGGATCGATCCATATTTCCGTAAGTGATCGAGTTCTTCTTTATCAAAGTAGCCGCGTTCGGCTAAAGCAGCATAGTAAGCTGGAGCACAATGGCCTTTGGATAAGACAAAGCGGTCGCGATCCGGATTTTTCGGATCAGCTGGATCGATATTCATTTCATGGAAATACAAAGTGGCAAAGATTTCAGCGCTCGACAGAGATCCACCGGGATGACCGGATCCGGCCAGATAGACTGAGCGAATCACGTCCTGTCGAATTGCCCGGGCTTTTTCTTCAATATAAGAGGTGGTACTAGCAGTGTTCATTTGTTTTGTCTTCCTTTCTTGTGACACCTCGATCCTACCAACAAAAATCTTCAAAAAAGAGAACGGCTTTGTGCACAAAAACATGCACGAAGCCGTTCTTATTCTGGTTGCAAAAATTTCATATTCTGATGGTGCGAACAGCGAAGAGGAGAAAACAAGACATGGAACAATTCGCCCCCTCCTTAATGTGTATGGACCTGGTTCAGATGAAAAAACAGCTGAACGTTCTGGATCAACAGATGGACCTCTACCATTTCGATATTATGGACGGCCACTATTGCAAGAATATCACTCTCAGTCCAATGGTCTTAAAAGCCGTTCGTCAGTGTACAGATAAATATATTGATGTACATCTGATGACAACTGAACCGGCTGACTGGGTCGAGGCTTGTGCAACTGCTGGTGCCAGCTGCATCAGCCCCCATGCGGAAACGATCAATACGGATGCTTTCCGCATGATCCACAAAATTAAAGACGCCGGTTGTGATTTTGGCGTCGTTCTCAATCCAGCAACCCCGCTCTCCTATGTTGAGCCTTACCTCAATTCTGTAGACATTCTGACTATCATGACCGTCGATGTCGGATTTGCCGGTCAGAAGTTCATTGAGGAAATGCTCGATAAAATCGCTCTGGCAAAAAAACTTCGTGAAGAGCGGGGGTATCACTACCGCATCCAGATAGATGGCAGCTGTAACAAAGCAAACTACAAAGCCCTCAGGGAAGCGGGTGCCGATATCTATATCATCGGCAACAAAGGACTGTTCTCACTCGATCCAGATCTGAGAACAGCATGCGAAAAAATGAAAGAAGAATTCAGAAAGGAGACCGCATGATTGAAAAACTGCTGCAGCCTGAAAACTGCCGCCAACAAGAAGGCGTAAAAGACTGGAAAGACGCCATCCACACCGCCCTGATTCCTTTACAGGAAGGCGGCTGGTGCACCTGGGAATATGAAGATTCTGTTCTGGAAAACACCGCCAAATATGGACCTTACTATGTTTTATGTCCTGAACTGGCCCTGATTCACGCTGGCTTTGAAAAAGGAGTCAACGGAACACAGATGGCCGTCACCGTATTAAAAAATCCGGTCCGCTTCAGTGAAGAAGGTCCTGATGTTCACGTCCTGGTTGCCTTAGCGGCAAGTGATCGAGAGTCCCACATGGAAGGGATTCGGGCTACCGCCAACATCTTTATGAATCCATCCAAAATTGATTCGATTCTTGGCGCCGGTACTCCTTCAGAGATTTACAACCTGTTTGTCGAAAGCGCTGCTGCTTAAAAAGAAAGACCAGAGCAGATCGAAACGGGTCCTTTGCATAAAGCTGCAAACCAAAAGAAAAGTTATGAAGTCACGTCGAAAAGGTCATCCAAAGATGGTCTGGCGAAAGGAAGTGAAAAACGAGACGGTCGTTTTTGAATAAAAGAGCATTCAAAATATTAAAATCCAGCATAAATAAGACGCGCTTTAAGTATTCAATCATGGATTGACCCCGTCTCAGACAACCGCTATAAAAGAGATAAAACAGCTAAATCAGATTTACCATTCTGGAAACTGGATGCCCATCCAGAATAAAGATTTCCAGATCCATCAAGAAATATTGAAGATCTACGACAAAACTCCAAAGGGCAAGAAACCCAAAAGGACAAGAGAGGAAAATTTATGTTGAACTTTATCATTAACATCCTGTCTACTCCATCGATCCTGGTCGGCCTGCTGGCCTGTATCGGTATGGTATTACAGAAAAAACCGATTGAAGACGTTATTAAATCGACGATCAAAACGATCGTCGGATTCCTGGTGCTATCTGCCGGATCCTCCTTTTTACAGTCCGGTTCGCTGCTTGCGTTCGGTGACTTATTCAACTATGCCTTCAACATGCAGGGTGTTGTTCCAAACAGTGAAGCCGCTGTTTCCCTGGCTTTAAATGATTTTGCAACCTCCACAGCTTACATCATGGCTCTGGCAATGGTCCTGAACATTGTTCTGGCCCGTTTCTCCAAAATGCGCTACATCTTCCTGACTGGTCATCACACTTTATACATGGCAGCCATGATCTCCGTCCTGTTAAGTGTTGCGGGTCTCAACGGCGTAATGCTTGTCATTTCCGGTGCGATGTTGCTGGCGTTTATGATGTGTTTCTCTCCAATGATCTGCGAACCAACCATGAAAAAGATCGTTCATACCGATCAGCTTGGCTTTGGGCACTTCGGAGGCGTTGGCTACTGGCTCTCTGCCCAGGTTGGAAAACTCTTCAAAGGTACTAAATCCACTGAAGAGATTCCATTCCCCCAGCGCCTGACTTTCTTACGCGACACAACTGTATCGATTTCTTTAACCATGATGATTTTCTTCTTAATCGTCTGCTCTGTGGCTGTTGGCCGCGGGATCTTAACGGCTGATCCAGAAGTCATCCTGGCTTCCTATCCAAATCTTGGCGGTCTGCTCAACGTAGGCGCTGAAACGCAGACAAACTGGATTGTATGGTCTTTAACCTCTGGTATGTCCTTTGCGGGAGCAATTTATATCATCCTGTCCGGTGTTCGTTTAATTGTTGGTGAACTGGTTCCTGCTTTCCGTGGTATTGCTGAAAAACTGGTTCCTGGTGCTGTTCCGGCAATTGACTGCCCAGTTGTCTTCCCGTATGCTCCAAACGCTGTATTAATTGGTTTCCTTTGCTCTTTTGTTGGCGGCATTCTTGGCATGATTATTTTGATTATGGCCAATGCAAACCTGACGCCAATCGCAATCATCCTGCCAGGGGTTGTTCCTCACTTCTTCTGCGGCGCAACTGCTGGTGTATTCGGAAATGCTGAAGGCGGCTACAAAGGCTGTGTTCTTGGATCTTTCGTTCATGGTCTGCTGATCACCTTCCTGCCAGCACTGTCCATGTTCGTGTTCTCCAACTTTGGTTTCAGCAACACAACCTTCTCAGATGCAGACTTCTCCGCACTGGCCATCCTGTTTGGTAACTTCATCAATATGGCTCCAGGCCTGCCAGTCTTCATCTTGTGTGCAGTGGTTTACTTCGCGCCAATCATGATGTATGTGTTCAGCCGTAAAAAAAAGCCCGCTGAAGTAACCGAGGAAGAAGAAGCTGCCCTTGCAGGCAGATAAACAAAGAATTACCTGATTCTTGCAACAAGTAAGAGCCAACAATAAAACCCACTGTTTCGGGAGTCGGACTGATCCCGGATCCCGAAACAGTTTCTTTAAATTTTGAGTCTGCCTATTCTTCTGGATTGAATCCTTACCATATATCAGTATATCGGGGTATATGTCGGTTCATGTATACGGGTTCGTTTTGATCCAGTGGATCAGAGTCTGATTCATCCACTACTCATTCCATATCTACATTTCATAACAGATAAGGGCAAAAGCCATCAGGAGAAAATATTATGAAAACCATCAGAACTATTCTTTGCTGCTGCGGTTCCGGTCTTGGATCTTCCATGATCGTATCCATGAATACAGAACGCGCTCTTTCCAGCCTGGGCATCAACGGAGTCAGTGTTGACCACACGACTGTATCGGAAGTCAATGTAAACAGTGCCGACCTGTTTGTTGTCGGAAAAGACTTGGGCTACGTCTTCAAAGACTATCCAAGAGTCATTGTTCTTGATGAACTGATGAACATGAACGAATTGACTGCAAAACTGAAAGACCAGTTTGCTGCTTAAAGCCAAATTTGGAAGCTGAACTTTCCAAACGGTCTGCCGAACTGTTCCACGGATCAATTAGATCCGATCTGGTTAAAAACGATGAAATATAAGGAGAAAACATTATGAAAACCATCAGAACTATTCTTTGCTGCTGCGGTTCCGGTCTTGGATCTTCCATGATCGTATCCATGAATACAGAACGCGCTCTTTCCAGCCTGGGCATCAACGGGGTCAGTGTTGACCACACGACTGTATCGGAAGTCAATGTAAACAGTGCCGACCTGTTTGTTGTCGGAAAAGACTTGGGCTACGTCTTCAAAGACTATCCAAGAGTCATTGTTCTCGATGAGCTGATGAATATGAATGAACTGACAGCAAAACTCAAAGATCAGTTCACTGCCTGAACGATCCCTGCATCAAACAGAAGAATCAGGAATCATTAACTACTCCCCAAAAACTTCTCTCCACTCTCTCATCTCAAATCCTATCCTGAAAGATCCCGTCTGCCCTCCCGCCAGACGGGATCTTTGTCTGCAAGCCAGCATCAAGGTCATGTTAACGGCCAGCGGCAGAATTAAGCAGTCCAGTAAAATGGAAAGTTCCAGAAAGATCAAGAATAGGCAAAAGGATGCCCTTAAGAATTTCTTCGAAAAAAGATGCGGATAATAGGTTTTAAAGAAAAATTGGCATCCTGTAACAAAATTCTTAGATCTGGTAAAGCAATCCAGAAGTGAAGACTTAGATGAAGTATAAGTGCTGTCTTCTTCATGACTGGAACTGTTGTAGACATCCTGACAGAGGCCTTCAAGTCTGCCTGTTCCTTTGGCTGTGATGGCATAATGAACTGGATTGAAACGATCTTCAAACAGGCCCATTAGATGGCCTGAGTAAAAAGCATAGTTGCTATGGAAGTGAATACCCGCATTCTGCCAGCTACGGTGCGGTCAAGCAGTCGTTTGAGTACTTCGGTCATGATCGGTTCAGCTTCATCGGCATGGATGCACCGACAAGGGCTTTCGAGTTATATTTGTTAATGAAAAACGGACGGTATCTAATCTGATTATGGTGATGAATCCATATTTCCCCTGCCTGCTTGCCATGGGTATCGATTTTTGTTGAATCGGCATTGAGAAAGATATGGTCCTGGTTGCCACTGATAAACTGACCGGTCTGATCCATAAAAGCTGGCAAAAGCCGGCCATGTACAAGGATGATGAACGATTTACACTCACCGTTTGGTGAAAAGCAAGATGGCCTAAAACACGTTCTTTAAAGGTGTTTTAGGCCATTTGTCGTTTTTGATGGATTGTTCAGGATTATTAGGCTTAGCGGCAATTGATATTGTCGATAATAGTGATGATAGCTAAATACACTGTTAGCTTAAGAGCCGGTTTTCCGATAAAAGGGGGCAGCCCTTTTTTGGTTTCAGATTTCAAAGGGAAGAGAAAGGCAGCCAAAAGACAATCATGAAGGCGATCTTATGCCTTACGAGCATTGGTTAGTTGTACAAATAAGCATTTCAACCTACCAGGCAATTCTTCTACAATAAAGTCATCAGCTTCCAGCTCGAATCTGGAGGCTGGAAAGAAAAGCAGAGGACTTCAAAAAGAATAAGCAAAATCATTTCTGGATATTTTCTGCTCGAGAGAAACAGAGAGGGAGAATCACGATGGAATACACAACTCTTGGCAATACCGGAATCAAGATTTCCAAAATCTGCCTTGGATGCATGAGCTTTGGCAAACGCGGCACCATGCATGGTTGGACACTGGATGAAGAAGAAACAGAAAAAATCGTCAAGCACGCCCTGGATGCTGGCATCAATTTCTTTGATACGGCAAACAGCTACTCTCAGGGAACCAGTGAAGAATACCTGGGAAAAGCGTTGCGAAAATATGTAAAACGAGAAGACGTCGTCATTGCTTCCAAAGTTTATTTCAACCCTGGCCGCTTAAGCAAAGAAGCGATCTTCCGTGAAATCGATGGAACACTCAAACGTTTAGGAACCGACTATCTGGATCTGTACATTATTCATCGCTTTGACTATGACACGCCAATTGAAGAAACGATGGAGGCTTTAAATGAGCTGGTCAAGAGTGGTAAAGTCCGGGCAATTGGTGCTTCTGCCATGTATGGCTATCAGTTTTACAATATGCAGCAGTGTGCCAAAGATCATGGCTGGACACAGTTCTCGGCTATGGAAAACCACTACAATATGCTCTACCGCGAAGATGAGCGGGATTTGATTCCAATCTGCAAACAGATGAATGTCACTCTGATGCCTTATTCTCCACTTGCGGGTGGTCATCTGACTCACCCAGAATGGAAGGGAGACTCATTAAGAACCCAGACCGATAACGTTTTGAAGGGAAAATATGACCGCATGGAGCAGGAAGATGTGAAAATTGTTGCCCGTGTTGATGAACTGGCCAAAAAACATGGCTGCAAGATGAGTGAAATTGCACTGGCCTGGCAATGGGCGCAGGGCATTGATGCCCCAATTATCGGCGCTACAAAAGCCAGATATATTGATGATGCAGTGAATGCTCTCAACATCTACTTAACACCCGAAGAAATCGCTTATCTCAATGAAGCCTATGTTCCTCATCCTGTTGTTGGAGCCGTCCTGCAAAACCCGCCTGCCGGAACGATTCTGATCGACGAAAAGAAAGATGAGAAATAGAACTTCATCCTTATAAAATAGTCTTTAACTCTCATAAAACTGATACGTACCACCAGACGGAAGATGTCCTTGGATGTCTTTCGTTTTTCAATCTCTGACTCAGTACAAAAAGGAAGCGGCTTGTCCGCTTCCCGACATATCTATCCATTTTGATCCGGAATGAAAATTCCATTTCCATCCTCAGAAATACCTTCAAGAGAATAGACATTAGTCTCAAGTGTAATCAGATCCCAGATTACGAGTTGCATTGGGGTCAGATAACAGAACTGACCATTTTTGACGAAGGTAAAGGGAGGTCGGCCTTCTGTAACAGGAACAACGGAATCTGGAAGCACTAAATCAGTAGCAGTGTAATTATCCGTATTGATCAGAACGGCCGGAATATTGAAGAAATCAGTTTCACCGTCATTGGCAAGGGGCCTTTGCAAAACAACATTACCGCTGACAGAATCATAACTGAGTGAACCACCACTAGATACATCCAGATCGATCTTCTGGCCTGTACTGGCACCACTGTCCAAGTCATAGACAAGAACGGTTTGAGCTTTCAGACCACGACCATCTGAACCTATGCCCTGTTTGTTTATATTCGCAAAAATTTTTGAACCGACTATACAAAATGAAGATAAGGAACCGTCATAGAGACCAAAATCAAGATCATGAACGACGTTGAAATCATGATCTAATTCCAGCAAGTGATTTTCGTTGTAAGCATAATCTGATCCTTCTGGGATGAATCCAAGCAGAAGATAGTAACGGCCATCTTCTGTTGGCAGCAGTTTGGTTTCAAGCATTATTCTGGCTTCACCATTTCGATAGTTCAGGGTCTTTGTTTCCAGATGATTCAGATTTTTGTCATAAATTTCAAAACAAAGTTCATTCATCTTGTTATTCGAGGCTTGTTATTCGAGGCGATGATTTGATCGCCGTCAAAAGCCAGCACGTTAATATCAATACCAGAAAATTTTGTACGTTTAACTGAAAGATCTGACTTGCTAATTGCTTCAATCCAGACTCCCATATTGTTGTCTGTACTTGTTTTGACATACCAGTTTTCTGGATCTTCGAAAATTTTTTCTGAGTAATACCAGAGACCGCTATCTCCTTTTGGTCTTTCGCGTTTTTCGATGACTGTCATGGTATCACCATCCAGATTGGTCATTACAAGTTGATCATCGTCGACAAGGATAAAATCAGATTGAGGAATGGATTTAGTATTGGAACTACAGCCAACGGCTAATATCATACATAGAGTTATTTCTATTCCAGGAAGGAAATGGTTGCTGTTTTTTAATTTCATTTATTGTAGCTCGCTTTCTTACAGTATCTTTATGTGGCTTTAACAAGCACTGAGAATGGCAAACTATACGAAAATATCTTTGGCTCCTCAAAAAAACGATAAAGCTAAATTCAGCATCAATAAATTTGCGCCTGGGTTAAATAGGCCAATCGTTTTTAAGTCAGAACCAAAAAATGCTCAAACTATCCGCGTATAGTCAGGCAGACAATAAACTTCCAAAATCTGAGACGAATATCTTAGATGTTTCGACAACTCATGTGCTATTTACGCAAGGAATGCTTTATGTAAAGAAGAAAAATTGCCTGTTGATTATGCGTTGTTTAGTGCGCCGGCAAAAGCTTTTTCAATAATCCCCTCAGCCCACTTTGTACTCAATAAGCGAACAATCATTAACATTTATTTTCTAAAATACTATCGATTGTTCATAATTGATAAACATAGTTTTAGCAAGAAGAGTATTGCCAGTTGTCTCTTAGATGGTATTACAAAAATATTTGTGATATAAGAGGTAGATTTATGCATAAAAATGAAGGTTGATAAAATAAATCAATGCGGTATTCTTGAAGAATCTGTGGGATATGTGTTCCAAGACTCTGTTTCGCTCATTGGTATAGAAATAAGTCATAGTTTTATCGGAACTGGTTGCTTATGATAAATTCATGAAACTGAATTTCGGAACAAACCCCGCTTAAGATCCAGTCTGATAAACGATTAACTTTTAGTCCGCCTGTTTTTTCTATCAGTGGCAATCTGAAAGTCACTTTTGAATTTCACGTTTTCCACAAAAAGCTCCTTCTGGCGTAGAGAAGTTTAACTTAATGACATTGCATTGTAAGTCAAGCTATAAAACAATGCGATATGAGATAAAAAGTGACTTATTGTAGGAGATATGAAAGTGGAGACAAAAAAACATCAACATCGTTCTTATCTTATAAAACAGATCAGAATAGAAAGCGAGAAACCTTTAGAGAATATTTCGAGTTTGACAGGTATACATACCAGCATTTTAAGTGAAATGGAGCGGGGAAAACGCCAGATTTCTGACCAGAACATGATCGATATCTTAAAGGCATGTAAGCAGACTTTTATAGTGATAGATGAGTCTGCTGTTGGTCAGCTGTCTGACCAGATTGAAGAATATTTTAAAAACTACTATTACATGGATTTTGAAAAGAATATTCCATTAGAAAAAGATCTGAGAGAGAATCTGAATAAACGGTCAAACGTTTATGATGATCGGTACTATTATCTGCTGCTTCTCGAGTTATTTATTCAAGTCAGGTACAAGTCGATGCAAAAATCCGGACCTGATTGCCCGGATTTTGAGAAAAAGATTGAAATTCTTAAAGTAGTCCATTCAATCTTTCCGCATAATTTGGATTCCATTGCCAATATGGTCCTTTTCCAGCATTATCTCGATGTTCGAGATCTAAAGAACGCTCGATTGATTATGGAAGACTTCAGAGTGGGGACCTATTTGTCGTTAAACAGAATGATTACGACTTTAGTACAGTATATGGATTTAAAGCTCTCAGTTGAGATGGGAGAAGTAAAGAACATATATGATTTGATTTCAGTAGTACGTGATGGCCTGATCAGGGATAAGAACTATCATCGCCTTTATAATCTTGACAGGCTGGAAGCTGTCTACTTTATGCTCATTGGCAATTATGAACAAGCGGATAGTTCCTTAGAAGAATTGCAGAGGTCTTTGGATGGGATGCATCTGACCTTTCTTCGTCGATCTATTTTTGAAAATAGAATTTGGTGTGCTTTGATGCGCAGTGATTTTTCGAAATGTCTCGATTTGATTGATCGATTTGAAAGTTCTTTTTCTGTTGATTCAACAAGTAATGCTATTTTCAAACCTTATTGTATGTATCGAATGAATTCTTCTTCCAATTATAAGAAGGAGCTGGAAAGCTTACAGACGTATCAGTCTATGTTTAAAAATGATCCCGACGCTCTGAAAATGGTAGAGATTATGCAAGATTTGATTTGTGGGCGAACCAAAACGTTTTATAGAAAATGTCTGGCTTATGTAAATCGGCTTATTAAAAAAGAGAATGAACAACTCGCACAGTTGTTTATACGAATTGGATATTGCAAAGCGGAGAAAGAGCTTAACTACGAAACTATGTACAAATTCCAAAAATTAGGACAACAGTTAAAGACCGTGCGAAAATGACATGCATTTCTAATCTTGCTTTCAATCATTTGATTTTTATGCCTTTTGATATGGAGAATCCATAAAATGGAATTGGATGCCTTACATCTTATTTGATGATAAGCCGGATTTCGGAATGTATGAAAGAGAGGGAAGAATATGAGTGAATGGATGAGCGTGAATGGAAAGTCATTTGAAGTGATCAAACTGCTTGGGAAAGGCAAAGGCGGCTATTCGTATCTGGTCAAGGACAAAGACAGACAATACGTTCTCAAACAGATTCATCATGAGCCATGCGATTACTATCAGTTTGGCAACAAGATTGAATCCGAAATCCGGGATTATCATCATCTCAAAGACTTAGGGATCCGTATGCCGCGGATGCTGGATGTTGATGTTGAAAATGAGCGGATTCTCAAGGACTACATTGAAGGAGAGACCATTTTTGATCTGGTCAGTCAGGACAAAATGAATCCTTCCTATTTTGAACAGGTCCATCAGATGTGCCAACGACTCTATCCGGCGCATACGAACATCGACTATTTTCCAACCAATTTCATCGTCCAGAATGGTGAGCTTTTTTACATTGATTATGAATGCAACAGCTATATGGAGGAATGGAATTTTGAAAACTGGGGTGTGAAGTACTGGTCAAAGACCCCGGAATACCTGGAGTATCTGCGCCAGCATGCAAATTGATTCGGGCAGACAGATTCAGTTTTCTGAAATGGACAGAAGCAGTCAGCCATTCGAGGATCTAAAATCAGGAAAACTGGACGCTCAAAGAAGAAAAAGCAGAAACGGACTCACTTTAGAGTGAAATTAAGGCATAGTAGAGTTATCAAAAACCATTTTCAAAGCGGGAAAATGGTTAAAAATCAGGCTGGCATCAAAGAGGATTCAAAAGAGAGCTTTTGGAATACTCGGAAGCTGGCAGAAAGGAAGAGACAGGCAAGTGAGTATTATTGTAAATCTGTATTACACGGGAAAAAATGGCGCAGCCAGAAAGTTCGTCAAGGAAATGACCGAATCCGGGCTGGTGGAGTTTATCCGAAATGAACCAGGTAACGAACGCTATGAATACTTTTTTTCGGCTGATGATCCGGAAACGGGATTTAACAGTTGGATAAATAAGGCGATTTTAAAATAATAAGGGCTAAATGATTGAAATTCCGTTATCGGCTCATCCTCCAT
>CAJTVE010000064.1 GCA_910579655.1 uncultured Allobaculum sp.
ACCTCCATATTCGCATTACTCATGCAAAATATGACAGTTTTATTCATAATCTGTTATAAAATCCTGCAAAACTCAGATTAAAGATAGAACACGTCTGAGATCTTGCGCTTGAAAAGATAAAGAGGTTTAAAGCCTGGATTTTGCCTGAAAAGGCAGGGTTCAGGCTTTTTTGATGAGCTGAAAATTGACGCTCAGCATTGGCTGACTTATGATTTTCAATATGTTTCTTTCTCTTTCTTTTCCTTACATCGTCTGGATTCCATTTTGTCCTCACTGTATTGGCTGACAATGCATCAATACAGCATCGCTCAAAAAGACTGGGATGCACGGACCAGGATGAGCCAGAAAAATCAGGAAAGGAAAAGATTAAAAAGATTGATCGGAAAAGACAACCTTCTGGAAATGAAGGACTGAAAGGATGTTTGAATATGTCAATTGAGCGCGTACGTAAAGAACTTGGACAATATGGAATTGCAGACAGAATCCTCGAACTGGATGAGTCGAGTGCGACCGTGGATCTGGCCGCAAAAGCTTTAGGTTGTGAGCCGGATCATATTGCTAAAACCTTATCCTTTATGGGAAATGACGGTCCGATTCTGGTCGTGACTTCCGGATTGGGCAGAGTGCACAGTGGAAAGTTTAAACGGACGTTTCACACCAAAGCAACTATGCTTAAAGCGGATGAAGTTGAAGACCTGGTCGGCCATGCAGTGGGCGGAGTGTGTCCATTTGGTGTTAAAGACAATGTTTCGGTCTATCTGGATGAATCCCTTAAAAAATACGAGACTGTGTTTCCGGCCTGCGGCAGTTCAAACAGTGCCGTTGAACTCACTTTACCGGAACTGGAAAAGTATTCCCATTCCAAAGGCTGGGTTGATGTCTGCAAAGATTTGCAATAGTCACTGCAATTAGCATCGCAATATAATCAAGGTAATTGTAGTGTAAATTGATTGATGTATTTCGTCAGTTGCATAGATCTGGCATCACAAAATCCCTGAATAACATAAATCCTAGACAATAGCAACAATCAAAAATTCGCAAATATATCACAGTCAAAGAACGGGACCAGAAACCTTCATCGCGAAAATGATTTCTTTTATATGGACCTACAAACGAACATACAAATGGTTTACACATGATCTGAAACAAAAAGCCTGTCGATTGGCAGGCTTTTTGTTTGGAAAAAGGGAAATGAGGGCTTTGATGGCTGTGTACTCTTTCAGTCAAGATAAACAGGATAAAACGGCAAGCCAGGAGAACGAGCCAGGAAAACGGGAGAGCAGATCTGAGTTAAAGAGCATCCACAGGATTTGAAGATGATGGTTCCTGGATCTGGGCTGCACTGCTTAAAATCGCACGAATGGCTTCAAATAAGGCAGGTTTGACGGTTTCGATTGGCGCAGGCTGGTTTTCAACGATGGAGCTGTAGCAGATCGATCCAGTCAGTTCAAGAATCATGGAAAAGACAATCCGCGGCTGCTGGTAGTGATAGCCGCATTTCAGGGCGAGAGCATTGAAGCGTTCGGCCAGGTCGATATCTTTTTCCACCATGGTGCTGGCCAGATGTTTATGGAACAGGCCGAAAGAAAGATTGCGGCGGATCAGCTTTAAGAGCAGAGGATTGGAGATGAGCTGGGCCAGGATCTGGTTGATCATGAAAATCACGGCATCCTGCAGATTGCGGAAGTCGTTTTTTTCCAGTTCTTCAACCGCATGCATTAAAAGACGGCGGGATTCGCCCGCAATCAGATGGTCGCGGATATCGTATTTATCCTTGAAGAACAGGTAGAAGGTTCCTTTGGCAACGCCGGCATGATTGGTGATGTCGGCAATGGAGACTTCCTGGACGTCATTTTTTGTGAAGAGTTCGTAAGCGGCTTCAATCAGACGATTTCGTTTGAGCGCTTTGTTTTGCTGGATTTTGGTTGGCATACGCTTATTATAGTCGATCGGTTTCTGATTTCAATAAAATGACCAATGGTCATTATTTGGACATTCCTCCAAAAGTGTACAGGAAAAATAAAGGGGTTAAAATTGACCACTGGTCAGTTTGGAACTATCATGTCTTGCGTGAAAGGAATTCTGGTATGGAAAACTGTTCAAAATTTATTGTTAAGTATCGAAATTGGATCCTGTTGATTGCGACGATTCTTCTGATTCCGTCCATGATCGGCTATTTCAATACGCGTGTTAACTACGATATTCTGACCTACCTGCCAACCAGTTCACCTTCAATCGTGGCTCAGGACCATCTGAATGATGATTTTAATTTAGCGGGCACCGCGATGATCGTGGTTGACGATACGCCGGAAAAAGAGGTTAAGGACCTCGAAGCCAAAATCGCCGAAGTCCCTGGCGTTGATCGGACTTTATGGCGCAGTGATGTGGTCGATTTAAGCATCCCGCAAAGCATCTTGCCTGATGCCTTCCGCAATGCTCTGTATGCGGATAATGCGACGATGATTATCGTTACCTTCAAGGAACCGGCGGCAAGTGATTCAACGATGAATGCCATCGAGCAGATCAAGGCGTTGTGCAACGAGAATGAGCATGTCGCCGGATTCTCCGCGATCACAGCAGATACGAAAGATATGATCGACCGTGAAACGCCGATTTATACCGGCATTGCGGTGTTGCTTGTCTTGGTTGTTCTTTCCTTAGGACTGAAGTCATGGCTTGCGCCATTCATCTTCATCCTTGGCATGGTGTATCCAATTGTTTACAACATGGGCACCAACATTTTCTTAGGTGAAATTTCCTACGTGACAAAAGCCTTAAGTATGATCTTGCTGCTGGCTGTCTCGATGGACTACTCCATCTTCCTGCTGCATCGTTACCAGGAAGAAAAACAGAAAGGAGAAGGGAAAGAAGAAGCCATGGCGAAAGCAATTCACGCTACATGGACTTCCATTACTTCTTCTTCGATTACAACAATCGCTGGCTTTTTAGCGTTGCTGGTCATGCAGCTGACATTAGGAAAAGATATTGGACTGGTTATGGCTAAAGGTGTTTTGCTGGCCGTTATCTGTACAATCCTGATTCTGCCTTCCTTATTAATGTTCTTTGATCCATGGATCGAAAAATGGCAGCATCCGGCACTCATCCGTCCACGGCCGAAATTCTCCTCCTGGGTGGTTGATCATCACAAAGCCATTCTGATTGTGTTTGTGATCCTGTTCATTCCGGCCATCTACTGTAATGCCAACGTCGGTCAGTATTACGACCTGGCTGCTTCGCTTCCAGCAGATCTGGAAAGTGTCAAAGGCACCAATGAGCTGAAAGACAAATTTGATATGACGACCTCGCACTTCATCATGGTCGACAAAGATCTTTCTTCTTCTGATACCCAGGCCATGATTAAAGAAATTGAAGGCCTGGATGGCATTACCAATGTCGTAGCCTATGACAAATTTGTCGGTCCAATGATCCCGGCTGAACTCGAACCAGAAGCCATTAAGGATCTGACCGAAACGGAGGATCTCAAACTGGTGCTTGTCAATACGTCCTATCGTTCTGCAACCGATGAGATCAACAAACAGATTGATGATCTGTATACCATTACTCAGAAATATGACCCGAACGCAATGGTTGCTGGTGAGGGCAACATGACAAAAGATTTGATCGATGTCACGAACGTCGATTTCCAGATGGTTAACATCGTGTCGATTCTGGCTATTCTGGTGATTATCGCGCTGACCTTTAAATCTTTCTCACTACCATTCATTCTGGTTGTATGTATTGAATTTGCGATTGTTGTCAATATGGGTATCCCATATCTGACCCATACTGAATTGCCATTCATTGCCGGTATTGTTATCGGCACCATTCAGTTAGGTGCCTGCATCGACTATGCGATCCTGATGACCAGCCGGTTTAAAGAAGAACTCTCGAAAGGTAAAGACCGAAAAGAAGCGATTACCACTGCGATTACGCAGACGATGCCATCCATTATTACATCGGGTATGTCTTTCTTTGCTGCCTGCTCGGGTGTCTCCTTAATTGCCAAAATGGACCTGATTAAGTCCTTATGTACTTTGCTTGGCCGTGGCGCAGTCATCAGTGTCATTGTCATTCTGACTGTTCTGCCAAGTCTGCTGTATTTATCCAATTCGCTGATCGCGAAAACCACGAAAGGCTGGCCAAAAGCACAAGCCGCCCACGATCAGAAGCATTCAGAAAGTGAAGGTATCTCTGTTCATGCATAACCATACAAACCGCACAATCCGTATTCTTGAAGCTTCCATTCTTTCCGGCACTATGGTTGTTACCACCCTGCCAACAGCCATTCTGGCCGACGATGAAGAAGCAGACGAAAACAAGACCGAAAAAACCGAAACGGTCTATACCTTTGTAGATCCAGATGGCAACATCGATAAAACCATCGTTTCCAGCTGGTTACATAACGATGACGGCCTGGATACCGTCAAAGAAGTCCTCAACTTAACGGATGTCCAGAACCTGAAAGGGGATGAAGAACCAGTCGTCGATGGGCAGAACTACACCTGGAATGTTAAAGGCAACGACCTGTACTACCAGGGGGAAACCACAAAGAAACCGCCAATTGCCATTTCGATTACCTATACCCTCGATGGCAAACCAATCAAAGCATCCCAACTGGAAGGCAAGAGCGGTCATCTGGTGACAACCATTCATTTCACCAACACCGAAAACCGTACCGTCAAGGTAGATGGCAAAGACGTTGTCATTCATCCAACTTTCCTTGCCGGTGGGCTGATGTCTTTAGACGGGGATACTTTCAGCAATGTGACCTGTGATCAGGGAAAAACCGTCAATGATGGCGATAAAGAATTCCTCGCTTTTGCGGCTGTTCCTGGCTTAACCGAAACCATGGAAAGTGCCGGCCTGGGTGATTTGACGGATAAGCTGGATGCTTCAGATGACATCGTTGTGCAGGCGGATGTAAAAGACTACAAAGCCCCAGAGATGTATATGGGGGCTTCCAACGAATTTGAATTATCTGAACTGGCCGATCTGGATAAAATTTCGGATCTGAGTGGTCAGGTTAGTCAGTTATTTGATGGTGCTGATCAACTCGTAGACGGCACTGCCCAGCTTGCAGATGGTGCCGGCCAGCTTTCTTCTGGTGCTGGAACGCTTGCGCAGGGCACCGACCAGTTAACTGCAGGGATCAGTCAGCTGAAAAACGGAACCAGCCAGTTAGTCGATGGAACATCCCAGCTTTCTGCGGGATCTTCTGTCCTGGTGGATGGTACTTACCAGCTCGAACAGGGAACCATTCAGGCTGTTGATGGCACTGCCCAGTTAAAAGATGGTGCATCGGCATTACAGGCTGGAACTCTTGCCTTAGTTGATGGAGCAAATGAT
This sequence comes from uncultured Allobaculum sp., assembly GCA_910579655.1. Classification (GTDB taxonomy): domain Bacteria; phylum Bacillota_I; class Bacilli_A; order Erysipelotrichales; family Erysipelotrichaceae; genus Allobaculum. The sequence goes on from CAJTVE010000064.1 coordinate 5,347, forward strand.
CTGAAAGCCGGAACTTCTGAACTGGCAAGTGGCAGCAGTCAGTTAACCGCTGGTACATCCCAGTTAAAAGATGGAGCCGCTACTTTATCTGCCGGTGCTTCCAAACTGGCTGATGGAGCAGGCCAGCTCGCCCAACGGACACCAGCCTTGGTGGATGGTGCAAAACAGCTTGATGATGGAGTAAACCAGGCCGGAACTAAGATTTCCGAAAACATGCACCAGCTCGATCAGGGGGCTGCTGCCATTTATGATGGTGTTCTTAAACTTTCCTCTGGCCTGCAGACCGTTGCTGCTTCCTTTAAAGAGATAGAGTCCAAGAAACCAACTGAAACGCTTAACCAGGCTTTAGGTACAATTGAGACCGCATCTGGTGAAATTGATTCCCAAGCAGGTGGACTGAGTTCAGATATTGCTTCCTTAACCAGTCAGGTTGAGCAACTGACCAAAGAGAAAGAAGCTTTACAACAGGACTTAAGCGCAGCACGGACTCAGGCGGCCAATGCGATTTCCGCTATGCAAACTAACGCCGCCAATCTGAGCGGTGACAGTGCAGCCCTTGATCAGGCCCAGGGTTCTTTGAATGCTGCAGCCAGCACTCTGCCTGATGCTGCCAATAAGATTCAGGCTGGCAGTGATCAGCTCAATGCTTCGGTAAGCAATATTCAGCAGTCTGTTGACAATGCCAATGCGCAGATTGCTAATGTCAATGCCAGTCTCAGCCAGGCTGGGGCCGCTAAAGCTGGTGTGCAGGAAAATTTGAATGCAGCCCAGTCTGCCAATGCCAGTGCCCAGGCTGAATTAAGTGGCGTTCAGAGCAGCGTCGAAAACTCCCGTGCAAACTTGATGGCCCAAGCCAGTGCTCTCCAGGAATCCAACCCAGAAGCCGCTGCAGTATTAACGGATGCAGCCAACAGTCTGCCAGATACTTCCTCTGCACAGTCCGCCCTGCTGGCTGCCAGTGGTTCCATGCAGGCAGCGGCCGGCTCGGCTGAACAAATGCCAGATGTTGTAGCGGGTATTGATGCCCAGGTTCCAGGGGTTGACGCATCGGCTGCCAGCACAGTTCAGGATGCGATCAATGACCTGAATGCTTCCGCTGGCCATGTCGCCAATGCAAGCAACACGATCAGTTCGACAGCAGGATCCGTTTCCATGACGCAGTCCAATGTGGCCTATGCTGCAGACCAGATCAATACTCTGCTTGACACGCCGGCAACGGATCCAGCCAATCCCGATGCCAGCAGTGATCCCAGTGGCAAGGTAAGTGCAATTCAAGAGGCGAATAGGGAAATTCAAGCTGCTGTGCAAACTGCAAAAGTGGTCAGCCAAAGTCTGGAAGACGGCTTAACACAGCTGAGTGCGGCCTTCAGTGGAGCTGGAACAGAAGAAAATCCAGGACTCGTCAATGGAGCACGGAGTCTTCAAGCTGGCGCCGAACAGTTATCCAAATCGATTAAAGGGGCACAGCCTCAATTAGAAGACAGCTTTGAACGGTTAACGGCTGGAACCAAACAGCTCAGTGATGGGGCTGTCGCCAATGATGCGGCTGTCCAGCAGATTGCTTCAGGTGCTTCTGAGCTGGCAAATGGCAGTGCCCAGTTATCTTCCGGCACAGTTGAAGTGGATAATGGCGCAAACGCTCTGGCTGCTGGGGCATCCAAACTGGATGCTGGAGCTGGCGCTTTAAATGCAGGAATCGCTCAGGTCAATGATGGAGCTGCGGCTCTCTATACCGGAGGAGCTGCTTTGTATGATGGTGCTTTACAGCTTAAAGACGGTGCAAGCCAGGTACATGCCGGTGCCCAGCAGCTGGATGCTGGCATCAAACAGGCTGATGCTGGAGCCAGGGAACTGGATACTGGAGCAGCCCAGCTGATGGATGGCGCAACCCAGGTTCAGGATGGTGCCCATCAGTTAGCTTCAGGTGCCAGTGACTTAAAGTCTGGCGCTGATGAATTACATGCGGGTGCTGTGAAGTTCAATACCGAAGGCATGGGCAAACTGAAAGAAGTTCTCGGCTGGAGTGAAGGTAAGATTGATGCTTTCAAGACAATCTGCAATGAAGTCAAAGACCTCAACGCTTCTTCTGAAGGATTTGCCGGAACGACTGAAAACGCTGGAGCAACCAAAGTCAGATACATCTTCAAGATGGAAGACATCGACAATGGTAAAACCACGGATTCAAAATCTTCCGACTCTTCTGAGTCTTTAGAAGCTGCATCCAGTCAGGCCAAATAAATTTTCAAAAACAAAGAATAAAACTTTCCCGGCTGCTTCATTTTGAAGCCGGCCAGAAGTCCCAGATGGAATCCTCGTCTGGGACTTTTTATATGTCCGGATAGGTCGCAAAAGATAGGATTCCTGCTATTGTTCTTCTAAATGTTCTGCCAAAAAGCGTCCAACCACTGCTCAAAAACCGGTCTTTTCGAGTGAAAGTTCTCGAATAAAAGGTCAAATTTCTCCTTCTTTTCAGGCGTTAATTATGGTACCTCTAACACAGATCTGGAATCTGATGATTGTGAAGCATGATTTGCCATTCATAGACTTCGGCCAAACGACCACTTTGGTAAGTTTGTTTGTAAAAGTAAGCTAAAGTTTGTAACATCACCTGCATCATTCCCCAGTTTTTCATACGGCGGCAAACTAAGTACATTTTTATTTTTGCTTTTTCAACACGGTCAGAATTTCTGCTAAGAACAGCTTTGATCAGCGCATAGAAAGCCTCGTCCTCCTCTCCCAGCGCAAATTTTCGATATGACTGGATCATTATAAGACATGCTTTTTCTTCACCCATTCGAAGTAGACAATAAGGCTCAAAAATAAAATTGTCAGGATGTCTCGGACTAAACTCGGCTCTATGGTCCTGGATGAATTGCAGCGCTTCATCAAAGTGTCCCCATTCTATTAAAAACAAGATTTTATTCGAAATCCCTAAATCGTATATATTTTTATCTCTAAACGTATTTTTATTTAAAATCAGTTTGTTTACAATCTCAATCGCACGTTCATATTGTCCAAAATTACTAAGATAAACCGCCTGATTATTATACATTCCTGCCAAACGCAAAAAGTTCGCTTCTTTTATGAATATAGATTTTGCCTGTTCAGCTATATTGAATGCCTGCTGAAAAGATAAATCTTTAGCAATTGCGCTGGCTAAATTTGCTTTAATAACCCCTTCCAGCTGTGACCATCTTTTCCCATCCATTTCCTTTAATGCTGTTTCAAAAATCCTGATCGCTTGAGTGTTTTTCTCAAGGTCTGTCGGGATTCGATTTTTCATGTACATATATCCTTTATTAAAAAGCAAGAGAGCGCGAATATCCGGTGAAAGATATTGAATAAAATCCTCTGATGAATTTAAGACATCTACATCCTCACGATTGAGTGACCTCCGATAACTAAAATAGGTTTCAAGTACAGTCAAATATATGCAAGCAAAAGAGTTCAAAAGGTGTTCCCGGTTCTCAACCATCCATTTTTCAACATCATCCTCTTGTTTTGAGTCCCAATAAGCAAGGGCGTAAAATAATTTATCCAGCTGCTTTTCCGTTTCCTCGACGATTGACCAAGATAGATCAAAGTTAGGATAAAAACGATGAATAAATTTAAAAAACATTTCTTCTTTGAGTATTCTTTTGCCGTTTTCTATCTCACTCAGGTTTCCTTTAGAAACGTTGAGATAATTTGCTACCTGCTCTATTGTCAAGTTACTGCTCATTCGTAGCCTTTTTTCAATCAGACCTAGTTTATTAGATTTGGTATTAACAACAGTTTTGTTCTCGAACATCTTGATCATTTTTAAATTGCTTCCTTTGATTTGATATGCAAACATTAAATCATCAATTCTGAAAGGGGTAAAGATCAGCATGAATTATTTTTTATTTATAGAAAAAATGGCGTTAGCAGTTGTTTTGTCTGTTACACCTCTCACTCCACCAAAATATTGTGCAGTGCATAAAACGCTGGATTACTGTTACCAACAAGCTGGAAAGGATGGCGGCTCTAAGGAAGTGGATCATTAAGCGTTACTGCGCATATATTGAAGATCAGCTGTAATTTCCTTTGATTAAAACCAATACTAGCAATCGGTTAGCTGTATTCACGACGTGTTTTCTGATATACCATGTAAACTTGTTGCTGTCAGTAGCAATTGGATTTTTGTAAAAATGGTTTGTTCCTGTTTAATGGATAGTAATCAGTGGAGAGTAGGAACAACAATCGGGATGAATGATTGATCAATGAAAAATGACTGGTTAATAGACCTAAGAATTACATATGGAGGATAACAGCTATGAGGTACAGGAAATATCTGAATCTGCCCTTTATGTTAAATAACAATCTATAACTAGACGGCTTCTGACATAAAGGGATATAAAAGACTATAAGCCGTTTATATGGATCTGGAGCGATGTTTGTACTGAATTTTATTTTCGGTGCTTAAAAAATTATCATAGGCGATCAGCTACGATGAGCATACCAATGAACCATTCACAGAAGATTAAAAATTGTTCATGGCTGTTTGAAAGCAGAGTCTTGGAACACACATTGCACAAGATCCTTTATACGATGGGAGAAAAGAAATGTTGAAAAAGATCGTATCTCTTGCAGTCGCCTGTGCCTGTATTATCCCAAATTCATTAGTGACTGCTTCTGCATCTGAATACACTCAAACCGTGGATAATTCAAAATCAATTGCTTCGAATACTGTTGAATTCAAAGATGGATATATTATCGAAAAAGTCACTGTTAATCTAGATGATCACGTAGCCTATATTCAGCGTACAACTTTCAAAGATAATACTTCGACTCTTACTGTAGAGGAATCGGGAAAAGTCAGCACTTTTATGTACGAAGTTTCTTATGATCATTTATATGCGAACCTGCAAGGGAATAGAACAGGAACTACGTCCTCTAATCCAATTTTAAGAGGACGAGTTGCAGGTTATAATTATCGGTATATGAGAAGTTTTTCTCAAACTGACTATTTAACTCCTCAAAATGGGACTTACTCAGCTATATTGTCAGCTGTTTCTTTAGCTCTTGGAGGTTGGAGTGTGCCGGCATCTACCGCAGCAGCTATAGCATCTATGATTTTCAGTGCGAATGCTGCTCCAGTAGAGACTAAGCTTGTCACAACTCGTCATTGGTATGAGATGACAGAAAAAGCTTCTGGTGGATTTATCGGATACCACTGTGAATACGTTGTTGGTACCTATGTAAAAAATTCTTCAGGGGGATGGACTTATCTAGGATCAGAAACTGGAGAGTTTGACAGCTTTGATATTTACTAATAAAAATGAGAAAGGACCGGATCAAATTGGATTTTTAATTCTTATAGTAATATGGGTGGTCCTTATCCTAATGTTTATATTCAAAGGCTGTAATATGACAGCCTTATGTTTATTTTTTAGCTCGACAGCAATTGTAATCAAACGTTTTTTCCCCGCGAGGTGCATTCAACTGATATCACCTATTAAATGGACATTCCTATTTATAGGAATGGGACTCCTGCTTCTGCAAATCGGGTTCAAAGATTATTATCCATATTCACAAGTTTGTTGCGCAACCACTGTTTTGATAGCTTTTTGGAATGTGTTGTCGATAGACAAAAAAAACGTTACCGAAGAGGATGCCGAAAGCAATTGTCAAAATAATAACAGCCCAAAGAAGGACGATGTACTACGGTAGTGACAAACCAGGATTATGTATACGGTTTAAAGGAAAGACTACGCTACATTATCTGCTTAACGGGTACCTATAGCCTGAACTCACAGAGAAATTATACCGATTGGAGTAAATTTAGATAAAGTATCCTTTTATAAAGTAAATATTGAGAAATGTCTTCTGGATCAAGCGTCTATTAATCTTTAGATAATCCCCAAAAGTAGAACTACATTTTTTGGAAGACTTTCTGCTTTTCTGCAGCTAAGTCAACCCGACTTGGAACCTCAAATCCGAAGAGACTATAAAATGACTTAACGTGCTTATTCGGAACTTGAACCAATACTTTACCATCTGCTCCAAGAGTGCACATCAAAGATTGGGTCTTGCCGAACAACCGACTGGTAGACACTCCAGTGGATGCCATTTCTTTGCGCAGAAGCAAGAGAATGATCGTATCAATGATGTCATGCAGAATTTTTCCTCTGACAGTCAGATCGCTCCATTTTGACAACGGAAGTAGATCAAGATACTCTTTGCTTGTTTTGAATACTGTTTCGATTTCTGTTCGACAGAAATATCGATACAGCAGATCCTCAGGAGTTGTGTCCACATTGGAAAGCAGTACAAAGTATCCATATTTGACAGTCATCCAGTCCTGATCACTTTCCTTCATCTGCTGGTATTCGTCTTCGTGTTCCGTCAGATACTCTCTGAAACGTAGTAAAGCATTATTGTGATCTACATAGACATAGGCGTATTCGTCGTACTTACCAAACAGGGTAATTCGTTTCTTTTGCCCAAAGTAAGCATGATCTCCCCTGGCAAACTGATACTTTCCCCTGTTGAATTCACTTTTGAACTGCCAGTAAAGTGTCTTGAAAGGGTATCCTCTTCTTGCGGGCATTCGGCTGATCATTGACTTGGCACATCCAATATGGAAGGTTTCAATCAATGGCTCGCAGACATATCCAGCATCTAGAACAAGGGAGTCGATTTCAATGTCCAGGGACAAAGCAACGTCATTGACAACAGTCATCACAGTGCTCAGGTCAAGAAGATTGCCCGGAATAATGCCATACCAGACTGGCAGGCCAGTCTCTTCATCTAGAACCAGAATCAGTCTTATCTGAATCTCTGACGAAGATAGGCCATGGCAGCACAGTGCATTAAACGGATTGTTCTCAATCTGGTTTGGCAGAGGAGTCGAGTCAACATAGCACCCTTTCCCAAACTCAGGGTTCTTTTTCCTCATAAACTGGATAAAATTCTTGAAAAACGAAAGTCGAACCTGGTCATCACCCATGGCTGAGAAGAAGGCAGTATCAGAATGAAATGAACAAGTCGCCAAATTATCAAGCAGATACGACGCAAATGATTTTTCAATAAAATCATCACAGCTGATCTTGGATCCATCCTTCAGAATGCCATGAAGAACATGAGCCAGAACCCGTTCGAACAGCTCATCTTTTATAAAAACGGTTCGTAGAACGGCTAAAATTCCCTATTTTTCTAAAAATTTGAGAAGCAGATATGAGTCACCAAAAAGGGTATGAATTTCCGGATTTGGAAAGAAATTGGAGCATTTAGGTAGCTTTTCATCCGACTCAACAGATGAAAAAGTATCGGAAAGTACGTTGTATTCAACAAGACCACGTGTTGGAGAGAGAAAAATCCCTGTTTTTTTGTCTTCAACCAGATAAATGACCTTTCCGAGCCGTTCCCGAACCCTCTGGTGGGAGTGATTTTGCTTGCCTGGTATATAAACAGCCTCAACAATTGCGGCTGAACCGAAACAATCGAACCGGCAGAGTCTTTGACAACATTTTGGACTTTGATAAACGCCATATGATGCATCACCCTTTAAATATAGTTCTAAGTAAAACTACATTTTAGTATAGTTCAAAGAAAGTCAATGTCTAAATTGATGCATACCTAAAGCACGGTATTCATTAATAAAAGAGTGTAGTTCTACTTTTAGCGGGATCTAAGGTTAATTAGGTGAAAATACGCCGATAAAGCATAATGGAAGCCTAGAGAAAATAGTTCGCTTTTACTTTAATCAAAGTGTATTTATAATTTTTGGCCGCATCGGCATATTCTGAACGTGAGTTCAGGCTATAAAACTAAATGTTAGTTAGAAAGGACATTAAAATGAAAAAAGCACTAAACATCTTATTATCAAGTTACATGATTCTCTCTCTACTTGGAGGGGCTTGTAGCGTACCCATATTAGCACACGATGCCTATCATTCGATCTCAACAATTTCTGCATCTGGAGAAAAGAGAGTGGTCTATGATGAAGAACAGAAGACTTATTATTTTCAGAATGTTACTTTAGATGAATATCTAGATGCCTGCTCAAAAAACAATAACGAAATGGAGATCATTACTGAACTGCCAGAATCTCTTGAGAGTGCGAATATAGTCGTTCAAAATATCGTCGCACGAACAAGTGTTCCGGGTCCCGATTTCTCACAAATTTCTCTTGCCTGTGCAGTGAATATGAACTGCCAATATGTAGATTATAATGGAACTTTATATGTTCAGTTTGTATCTATTATTGAGGATACCCTAACGACGGAGGTTGAAAATGGATATTACGTTTTCACGTCTAAGCCTGTTTTAACTGACCGTATCACTAATGGTGGAGCGACATTTTCAGCTATAGGAAGTGTTCAGCTTGAAAATACAGTAAATATCAACCTTGGTGGATCTATCCATACGAGTTGGTTTACAATTAGTGGATCCGTATCTGGTGCCTGCCGATGTCGTAGCAGACTTATGTCAGTTAATTTCAAATATAATTTGCCCTTGATTAATGTGGTAATGTAAATGGAAATGTTAAGAAAGCGAACAATCGCTTTGTCTATAGCCATGTGTAGTGTTCTTACGATGGCTGGTTGCAATTCTTCTGAAAGCAAGCTTTCTTTTACGTCTGCCAGCAATGACCTTTATACCTACTACTATGGCCAGAATCTCAATGGCCTGTTTACAGGCAAGGATGCTAGTTTTCTGTACAGTGTGGCAGACGATTTTGATGGCCCGATGCCGGTGGTCGAAATTGAATTGGATGAAAATCTGTATAATCACACTCAAACCGTTCCAGTCAGCGTGACCAGTGGATCTGATTCGATTTCCCGGACAATCAAGGTGATTATTCTGGATCGATATCCACCTGAAATCACTGTCAACCTGCCTGAAAAGCCGGACAAGTATGATCAGATCACTGATATTATCCAGGTTCAGGATCAAGTCGACTGGACTGGGGCTGTATATGAAATTCCATTTATTGCCCAATTTGACCCTAGTACAGTGAATTACGACCAGCCCGGCTGGGTTACGAATACAACGCGCAATGCGGACCAAGTTATTTTTCCATTTGACGACTCATTAGGTAAGTATTCAAAAATTGAAGTCGTCGCGTGGGATGGTCATGGCAATTTCAGTCGCAAGACTATAGAAATCCCTCAATGATCTGAACGGATTGCCCTTTTTAGAGCAGACTTCCCCTGACATGGTCAGTGGATATTTAGTTCCTGATACAGATGAGTTTGGCATGAAGTGTACTCATTCATTTATTCGTTTATCTGAATCCGAAGATTCTCTTGATTAAAAGGATATCTTCGGATTTTTTTGGTCCTCCACATTTGCTGGTGCTTTACTGTTGTGTGGGAAATGTGGTCGGATGTGGTCGGACCACACAAAACATTTGGAGCCTAGGACAAATACTGAAGTAAGCTTTTAATATTCTGACGGCCTTGAAGTCGGATTGATATTCAGGCACCATGAAAAGGCGAAGATAAGCACCAGATTTCGGACTTTCCTTTCGGGAAAGCCTGAAACCAGGCTGCTCTTCGCCGCTTTTTCATTTCTTAGACCGTTATCAGCTTGCAGGCTTTCTGGACTTCTGGGTTCCAGGGCAGAACACTTTCAATCGCTTCATCAGGAATGGTGTTCTGGTAGGTCCGGGCTGCCTGAAGTTTCTCCAGAACGTAGACCAGATATTTGTAAATATTCAGTCCGTTCCTTCTGGCGGTCTTGGTGATCGTAAACATCAGGGCCAGAGCTTCGGCTCCGTCGGGGGAATAGGCAAATTCCCAGTTGTGGCGGCCGCGGGCTACGGTTACGAAGTTGGCTTCGGCTCTGTTGTTTGTGATCGGTACGGTTGGATTGTCCAGGAAAATTGTCAGTCCATCCTTATATTTCAGAAGGTATTTCAAGGCTTTTCTGAGCTTTTCGCTGCTTAGGGACTCAATATCGAGAGTATCGATCCAGTCGTAGAGTTCCTGGACAATCGGTGCCACCTTCTCCTGACGCGCTGCTCTGCGCGCCTGAATAGAAAGCTTCTTTTCCTGGATTTCATCCTCTGCGTCGAATATCCGGTCGATGAAACACAGTCCTTTCTCAGCCA
>CAJTVE010000065.1 GCA_910579655.1 uncultured Allobaculum sp.
TAAGGGGGATGCGGTAGGCCAGTACTGCGATACTGGGCTGTATCCCATAAAATTTGGATTTGGATTCCCTTCGGGGAATTTTGGTCCTCAAAGCGGGGCTTAGATAAGGATCTTGTATCTTAACCCTTCCCCCGCCGGCTAATGCCGAACACTGTTCGCAGACAGGGATGTAACCGTTTTATCCTATCAGGGATAAAACAACCTCATTTAACGAAGGGGAGCTGTCTTAGAATGCTGATTGGGGGAAAATCGTTTGAATCATCTTAAATAAATTTGATTTAAGGTTTCGACAACATGACAGGAGGATTGAAAAGGCTTTGGAAGGAAAAAAGAGAATTTCAGGTTTTTGAAGAGAGAAGAAGAGAACTTGCTGTCATTGATTTGCTTCTCTCTGGTAAACACGAACAGGCATTTGTGAAGAAATTGAAAACGAAAAGATGTGTGAAATTTTGGAAAGTCGAATGGACTGGGTACGGCTTTCAGGCGTAGACTTTCTGAAAAATGAATCGGATTGGGTGCCAATAGGATAAAAAAAGGATACAAAACCCGGTTTAGAAAGCCAAAAAGGACGATATCGTGAGTCCTGTGTAATCCGCAAGACATTGCTTTTAGCTTTTGTGTTCTTTATTATTAACGATGGATTTCTCTGGAGGTACGAAAGTATGGCGACTGGAAGGACATCGAGAGGATCAGGAGCTGGATACGGATCTGATCCTTATTATCAACAGGGAGCAAGAACGTCCAATCGTTCGAATGCTTCACGAATGAATGCCTATTCCACTTCGGGCTCTTCCGGTTCTGGAAGACGGCCTGCAAGTTCAAAAAAATCGAAAAAACAAAACCGCAGGCGAAGGCCAGGCCCACTTTCGTGGCTGTTATGGCTGGCATCAGTTGCCGGCGTCGTGTGGTTTTTATATCAGCTCATCCGGATTAATATTCTGCCGGGGCAGCTATTGCTTTTGCTTTGCGGGATCCTGGTGGTGTTAACAACCCTGCTCAGTATGATCTGGCTGGTTTACACCCGTCGCAGGTTTACCAAATTCATCATGGGCTTTCTTGTCTGTGCTATTGGAGCTGGAAGCTTTGTTGGCGGCGGAATGTTGCAGAGTACGGATGACATGTTCTCACAGGTGACCAACCTGACCGATAAACAGGTGAACTCGGTAACGGTTTATGCGATGAAAGATTCGCAGCTGACAGAACCTAAGCAGCTTGGTTCCTCAACCATTCTTGGGACTGCATCGGCTGTGGATCTGACGGGAACAACCGGCATGCTCAATGAGCTTGAAAAGGCTGGCGCAAGCCCGCAGATCGTGAATTATGACAATGTGTATGAGCTGGTTGATGCGCTTTATAACGGTGAAGTGAATGCGATTGCTTTTCCGGAAATCGCCCATGACGCGCTGTATGAGCAGGCCAATGACTACAATAAATACAACGCGCTGACGACATTCACCAATGTGGTTGATAATTATCTGTATTACACGGACCGCGATCCATCGTCGATTAACCGTCCGGATCCGGTCGCCAATATCATGACGGATCCATTTATCGTCCTTGTCTCCGCAAACGACAGTTATGGAACCATCGGAAGCAACTCGCGATCTGACGTGAACATGCTGGTTGCTGTCAATCCAAAAACCGCTCAGGTTTTAATGATCAACATTCCGCGTGATTCTTACTTGCCAGTTTCCTGTAAGAAGAACCAGACGGCTTGTGAGATGGTTTCCGGAATGGAAGACAAACTGACGCATACGGGCCTGTTTGGCATTGGCACAACGGAAAGTACAGTTGAAGACGCCTTTGGCATTACAATCAACTACTACGTGCGCGTCAATTTCTCCTCACTGATCAATATCGTGGATGCGGTGGGTGGAATTGATGTGGAAGTAGAACCGGGCCTGGAAGTCGAAACCTTCTATGCCAATGGTACTGAAGGGGTGCACGCGGGAACCAACCATCTTGATGGGGAACGGGCTCTGGCTTTTGCCCGTGAACGTCATGCCTATGTGGATGGCGACATGCAGCGTATCCGCAACCAGTCGATTGTATTAAAGGCCCTGCTGAAATCTCTGCTATCGCCAACGATGGTTGTGCGCTATCCAGAGGTCATGAAAGCCTTGTCGACCGCGTTTGATACAAATATGAGTGCCAATGAGATCAAGTCGCTGCTGACCTTAGAAGTTTCGCGTTTCCCCCGCTGGAATTTCCAGTCCTATGCGTTGGTCGGTGAGCCGACCGAAGCTTGGAGCCCATCGGCTGGACAGAACCTGTCAGTAACGATGCTCAACGATGCAGAGATTCAGAAAGCGGACGCCCTCATCCGTCAGGTGGAAGAGGGTCAGACCATCAATCTGACTGAAGCCGATCAGCCGGTTGAAACCGATGAGTATGAAACCAACGTCAATCACAATTACATTGACAATGAAGTTGATCATACAGATCTTTACAACCAGGATGGTACGGTTACCCAGCCGATTCAAAGCGATCCGTATGGCGGCCAGTACAACGACAGTGTGTATGACCCGTATGGAGGGTATGGCGGCGATGAAGACTCCGGCGGCCATGGAACGTATACGGATCCATATTCTTCCTATGAGCAGCCATCAGCGGCGTATGAAGATCCATATGGCCAGCTGAATTCACCATACGAATAAGCAGCATCAAATCGTTTGGATGGGATTTAACAGTTGCTGCAAAATAAAATTCAAACCAATTGTCGATCGTTTTGGTAAGATCACGGGCTTGAATTACAGCAGATATAAAATCTGATAGACTACAGGGGAACTTTGCTTCCCCTTTTTTAATGCCCACAGGGTATGTTTGAGTCCTTGAAGGATTCGTCCCTGAATCAATCCCGCTCCCACTACACCTGGCCTTAGAAGCAAAAAACGAAGAAACGATGAGTCGAAAACAAGAAAACAAGAAAACAAGAAAAGACACAAAAATGAAATATAGAAACCGAAATTGGAAAGAAACGGAGGAACCAGAATGCCAAATTCTACCCAGCCCTCAAGAAGACCTTTAACGCCTGCTCAAAAAGCAGCCCGCAAAAGACGACGCCAAAAAATCAGACGACGCCGGATGATGCTTGTATTTGGCGGCGGACTGGTTGTGGTTTTGCTTTTGATCGCCCTGATTACGTTCTGCCTGCAGCAGTTTTACTTCATTCCGAAACAGAAAGCCGAAATTGCCAGACAGGAAAGCATTGCCTATGAACAATCTGTCCAGCACCAGCAAGAACTCCAAAGCGAAATCAGCCAGATCCAGAACCAGCAGCCAAGCGGTGATATCGCCCAGGAAACCCTGGACGCCTTAAAATCCAGTGCTCTGGAAGGATACTCCACCGATGCCCAGGGAAATATCAGTGAAACCAATTCAACCACTGCCACGCAGGCTAAGTATTTCCTGGACCATATCAGTGAATATGATAACGATATTCTGTTGTTCTATCTCAATAACACGGAACGCTATGACTTTGTCAAAGCCTATCCCGAGCGCAACCAGTACCAGAACCCGCCAGAAAAACTCAGCGAATCCCTGACGGATATGCCGGCCCTCTATCAGTGGTCACTGGACTGGGGGTATCTGCCTTATGGTGACAGCACAATGTACTATGCGGGATGCGCACCAACGAGTCTGAGCATGGTGTTCAGCTATCTTCTGCAAGATCCAACCATTACGCCAGCTGTTTTAAAAAGCTATGCGGAAAACAACGGCTTTTATGTCAGCGGAGCCGGCAGTGCTCATGATCTGCTCAGTGCAGCGGCGACGGAATATGGTCTGAACGTTGAGACGATTCCAGTGGATCAGGAGTCAATTTCCCAGGCGCTCAATGAAGGCAAGAAGCTGATCTTCAACATGGTCCCGGGTAAATTCACCCAGGTCGGCCACTTCATGGTGGCAGCGAAAGAAAAAGATGGCAAGCTGGTCATTCATGATCCAAACAACATCTCCCGCACAGAGCAGCTGTGGGACTACGATGACGTTCTGCCCGAAACCGCCATCGTCTGGTCGTACTGGAAATAGCCAGAACGAAAAACAGCAGAGCAGACTTTGATCATCCACCCGCATACAGTTTGGCCATCCATCTGCATAAACTTTGATCATCCACCAGCATAAAAAGGACCAAGATCATTGAATCATGGAAAGGATTGAGATCATCGAAATCCTCTGCTTTTTGAAGAAGGAAGAACCCGCTTACAGGCTTCTTCCTTCTTTTTTTGCGTTATGGCCGGCTGCATCCTGATGGCAGAGTTTGGAAAAGTGGGCGGGATTTCCTATAATAGTCTCGATATGACAAAAAAGGCCTTGTTAAGCAAATTAAAATATTTCTTATGGATTTCAGTGTTTATTCTGACGAGCTTTCTGGTCGGTCTAGCGGTTTATTTTCGCACTTAGATAGAAGAGGTCGCCTTTATGAATACATCCCAAAGAAAACCGATACGTACTGCGATCCTGTGCATCAGTGACGTCTATCTTTCCCGTGGTCTGCAGCTGCAGGCGTTTTATGAAGCACGCGGGGAGGAAGTTATCATTCTGACACCGGATTTTTCGCATCGCCATAAAGCCCCCATTGCGCCTGCTTCCAGAAAGCGGGGCGTAGACTATCTGCACCATCGGCCGTATCAGAAAAATCTTTCCTGGCAGCGGCTGCTTGGCCATGCCGAATTTGCCAGAGATGCCCGCAAGTATCTGGAAGCCTGGAAGCCTGACCGGATTCATGCGCTGGTGCCAGCCAATACGATTGCCCGTGAAATGGACAAGTATAAAAAAGAACATCCAGAAGTGCTGCTGTACTTTGATCTCATTGACTTATGGCCAGAATCTCTGCCCGTAAAAGGCTTTGAGAAAACACCGCCGGCCTGGATCTGGAAACATCTGCGCAATGCGCATCTGTCTGCCGCAAACAAAGTCTTTGCGGAATGCGGCCTGTTTGCAAGTCGAATTGAGCAGCAGACGGGAATCCGTCCACAAATCCTGTACTGGTCCATTCCCGATGACAAGACCGATTCGAAACTGAATCTTCCTGCCAATCGGCTTTCTTTGTGTTATCTAGGCTCCGTCAATAACATCATTGACCTTGAGGCTATGCAGGCCTTTCTTTCCTTACTGGCAAGCCGCATGCCTGTTGATCTGCATGTGATTGCCAACGGGGAAAAGAAAGAGGAAATGGTTGAAAAGCTCTCTGGCATTGTCCATGTGATTGACCATGGTCTGGTCTATGATCCCCAGGCCAAGCAGGATATCTTTGACGCCTGCCATTTTGGCCTCAATCTCATGAAGCCGGAAGTGGTCATTGGCCTTTCGATGAAGTCTTTGGACTATCTCAAAGGCGGCCTGCCGATTATCAACTCTTTACAGGGGGATCTGCATGACTGGATCGACACCAGCAAGTGCGGCATCAACATTGACCATGATGACCTTGAACTTGCCGCCAGACAGGTTCTTGAATCGCTCAAAGAAGAAAACTTGCAGATGCGGGCCAATGCGCGCAGACTGTATACACAAACGCTTTCAATCGATGCGTTTGAAAGCCGTTTAAATAAGATTCTGACAAGCCGGTAATTTACCGGCTTGTTTTCAATCTTGTTTTAATAAACAAGACCTAGAGTCATCAACAGTCCTCAGAAACGACATGCCAAAGGATCTGAAAACGATAAATACCACTGTAAAACAAACGATAAATACCACTGTAAAACAGAGGATATTCTTTGCGTATCCGATAAAAAACGGCCTGATCCGGATAAGAATGGACAGGAACAGGAACAGGAACAAAAGGATTCGGATACGCAGATCGAAAGAAAATCAGATTTGAAATTGCATTCCAGATCAAAAACCAATGTTCAGATCACAAACCCATATTCAGATCACAAACCCATATTCAGATCACAAACTGGATCCCAGACCGGCCTGGTCTGCCGCTTTTTTAAGCCTGGCCAGACACAAATGCATAAGGGGCTGGCTTTGCCTCAATAAAAAAACAAAAATGACTGAAGTCCTATACGCGACATCATTCATATTCAATTTAAAGGAGTCAAAGCCAGAAGCATTTCGAGCCTGAATTCATGACCGAATTCAAATCAGGATTCAATTTCCTTTGGAACATGTCCATGAGGGGAGGGGAACCGGATGAAAACAGAAAAGATCAGTTGTGCACTTACAACCTGGAATTCCAATGCATATCTTGAAAAACAGCTGGACAGTCTGAACAGTCAGAGTGTCCCGTTCGATGAAGTCATCATTGTGGATGATGCCTCCACCAATGACACCGTGCAAAGGCTGCACGCCTATATTGAAAAACATCATCTGAAAAACTGGAGGGTGATTGTTCACCCGGCCAATCAGGGCTTTATTTCGACCTTTCAGGACGCTTTAGCCGCCACAAGCGGAGACTTGATCTTTTTGTGCGACCATGATGATCTGTGGTACCCCGATAAAGTCGAGATCATGTCCAAGCAATTTGATGTCAGACCCGGCCTGCAGGTTCTGGCCTGCAGCTTTGATCTGATTGATGGAGCAGACAGAAAAATTGAAGATAAGGTATCCAGCCATCATGGAAACCACAATCTCATCCGCAAGCCTGTCATTCCCGGCGGATTTACGCCAATCACATTTGAAGATCTGATGGGCTATAACTTTGCCCCGGGCTGCACCCTGGCTTTAACCAGAGAGATTAAAGACCAGTATCTGAACAGGGCAGTGGATCTGAAGCTGCCGCATGACTGGGCGATCAGTGCGATTGCGGCCATTCAAAATGGTCTGGGGTATCTCGACCAGCCCTTAATCGGGTATCGCCAGCATGGAACCAACACCCTGGGGCTTGCGCGCCGGACTTCTTACGTGACTCGCACACAGACGGCCCTTTTAGAAGCCGAACAGAAAAAGTCACTTTCGACCCTGGCTAAACGATTTCATGCTTCCAGCTGGCAGCAGGTGCGGATGAATAAAGTCGCCAACATGTATGCGCGTCGGGCGAGAAGTCTGAAAAAACGAAATCCGATGGTTCTTCTGCCTTTGTTTTTTGCCCCGGTTCCAAAGGGATTTCGTCTGACTCTGGGCATGGATCTGAAAACGATGATGGAAAAGAAATGACTTCGCAACACAGGAAGAAAAAAGCAGGAAGAAAAAAACAGGAAGAAAAGGGGTTTGGGCAAAATTCAGGTCAGTTTCTGACTTCCCATCTTCCTGAATTTGTATTCCTGATCTTTTCAATCTGATCGAAAGAGAGTGAAGATCGGCAGCAATCTGATACGATCTGACTTTCATCTGTTTCTGTAAAGGGCGTGAAAAAGAAAATCTGGCCGTTTGTAGCTTACGATATTGTCATAGACGTTCAAAAATAGATTCAGAGAAACAGGTTCATCCATACAAGCTTGAATTTCTCGAATTCATAGAAATGGTATAACAGTTCATAGTCGATCCATAGAGATCAGGTTTAAAGCGATCAAGACTGAAGACTGATTAAAAAGGTGGCTGGAGATCAGCTGAAAAAGCAACTGAAGATCAGCCAAAAAAGCAACTGAAGATCAACTGAAAGAAGAAACTGAATACCACCTAAAATAAGCAAAGGAAAGGAGGGAAGCGCAGGAGATTCAAAACCTCCCGCACCAAGATGACGACTAACCCTATGTATACAAAAGCCCTGCCCGCCAGGACAGGAAAAGAAAGTCCAGTCAGCGACTTCCTTGATACTCTTTCCTTTCGTGAATTGTCCGGACAGTTTCTTGCTACGCAAAATCCCGCCAGATTATTTCGCATGGCCGATACCATTGATCCGATTGACCGGTATGAGCCGACTTCGGGAAAACATCTCCATGCCCAATCTGCACTGGAAACAGAAGAATACGAAGATCTGCCGGCACTGTCGATCGTGCTGGCTGCCTATAATGGCGAGCCATACATCCGCGAACAGCTGATGAGCATTGTCTGCCAGATGGAGCATCAGGATGAGCTGATTGTTTCCCTGGATCCCTCAAACGACAATACCCAGCAGATTATTCAGAATATTCAAAGTACCAATGTCGATTTGAACATTTTGCTTGTTCATGGGCCGGGGCAGGGATTGATTGCCAACTTTGAAAATGCGCTTGGCTATGCGCATAATCCGGTCATCGTTCTTTCCGACCAGGATGATCGCTGGAAAGGTGACAAGCTCGATGTCATCCGCCATGAATTTGCGAAAAATCCAAAGCTGGCGGCTTTAGTTCACGATGCCAGAATCTGCTCCGAAGAGATGGAGACTTTAGAACCATCATTTATGAAAGCCCATGGTTCGAAAAATGGTCTCTTCCAGAATCTGGTCCGCAATTCGTTCATTGGCTGCTGCATGGCAGTGGCCAAACCCGTTATTGATGCCTGCCTGCCCTTTCCCAAGCCCATCCCGATGCATGATCAGCTGATCGGCCTGCAGGCACTTCGCATGGGAGAGGTTGAATTCATTGATGAAGTCCTCGTGGATTACAGACGTCATGATCACAATGCCAGCCAACTCCATCCAAGTTCTTTAGGCGAGCAGGTTCGCTGGCGCATGCAGATTGTAAAAGCACTCTGGAAACGCAAGCCACAATCCCGCGCACATTGAATCCGGGCCTATTGAAGAAGGTGCTGAATAGGGCATTGAACAAGCGCATAGAACAATTGAACAGCGCATTGAACTGGGAAAAGAAAGATGCGATCCACTTCTGTTGCTGATTCCTCTTTTCTGGTCCATCTTTTCCGGTCTATTTCGTCTTGTTCTTCTTGCCAGCCTTCCTTTTGGCAAATCGGCTCTTCCGCCTGTGCGGGCATAAAAATAAAGTTTCGTTGATCTTTGCGTCCAACCAGATTCTGGCTGGGCGCTTTTTGAATTTGTTTTCAGACGAATGTCAAGAATGAGGCACCCGTATCCTAAAAAAGAAGTGAAAATGTTTCATTTTCCTGTAAGCTGGCCAAGGATCACGCAATCCAGACCGAAAATCAATGTTGAAGGCTTACATAAGGACCTGAAATGGCAATCAGTTTCATTTGGCACGATTAGTGGTTAAAATAAGCCTGAATGTAAAAGGAGATCTGTAATCTATGAAAGGCATTATTCTTGCCGGTGGGTCCGGAACCAGACTTTATCCCTTAACCAAAGTCACAAGTAAGCAGCTGCTTCCCGTTTTTGACAAACCGATGATTTACTATCCAATGTCCATTCTGATGGAAGCAGGAATTAAAGATATCATGATCATTTCAACCCCTGAGGACACCCCCCGCTTTGAAGAATTGCTGGGGGACGGCCATCAGTTTGGTCTGAATCTCAGCTACAAAGTCCAGCCTTCCCCCGATGGACTGGCTCAGGCCTTCATCCTGGCAGATGAAGAAGGATTTATCGGTGATGACTCCGTTGCCATGATCCTGGGTGATAACATTTTCCATGGCCATGGCCTGACCAAGCGCCTGGTAGAAGCCGCCAACCGCAAAGAAGGCGCAACTGTCTTTGGCTACTATGTTGAAGACCCGGAACGTTTTGGCGTGGTGGAATTCGATGAAAACGGCAAAGCCATTTCGCTCGAAGAAAAACCGGAAAACCCCAAATCCAACTATGCGGTAACCGGCCTGTATTTCTATGACAACGACGTTGTCAACTATGCAAAAAATCTGAAACCATCCGCCCGCGGGGAACTTGAAATCACCGACCTGAACCGGATTTATCTCGATCAGGGCCGTTTGAATGTCACACTGCTTGGCGATGGCTTTACATGGCTGGATACCGGGACGCATGAATCCTTAGTGGATGCGACCAACTTCGTTAAAACTGTCGAAGAACACCAGCATCGCAAAATCGCCTGCCTGGAAGAAATTGCCTTCCGTCAGGGCTGGATTACACTCGATCAGTTAAAAGACGCTTACGAAATTTATAAAAAGAACCAGTATGGCGCCTACCTCAAAAAGCTGATTGACCGCAAATACGTCGATAAACGTTCCTAGAATATAGAAAAATACCATAGAGAACCATATTGATCTGATTAAATTTCGAAATTAGAAGCTTATAAACAAGAAGAGATTTTACAGAAAACAGAAAGAAATAAGAAAAGACTGAAAGGCGTGGCACAGGATTTTTATTGGCCGGCCTTAAGTCTGGAAGGACAAAAGCATCATGAAAGTTACTGAAACCGCAATTCCAGGCGTGCTGATCATCGACACCGATGTGTTCGGCGATCATCGCGGCTACTTTACTGAAACGTATTCCAAGCCCAAATATGAAAAACTGGGCATTGATGTCGACTTCGTCCAGGATAACATGTCCTTTTCCGCAGCCGAAGGAACAGTCAGAGGCCTGCACTGGCAAAATCCGCCGTATGCACAATCCAAACTCGTTTCCTGCACAAAAGGCCGTGTCATTGACGTAGCGGTGGATATCCGCAAGGGTTCCCCGACTTTTGGCAAATGGGTCTCCTGTGAACTGTCTGCAGACAACCATCGTCAGTTCTTCATCCCGCAGGGCTTTGCGCATGGTTTCTTAACCCTCAGCCCGGATGTTGAGTTCCGCTACAAAGTCGACAACGTCTATAACAAAGAATCCGAAGGCGCCATCCGCTACGATGATCCAACCGTTAATGTAGACTGGGGAACTTTGTTAGAAGGACGCGAAGCCATTCTTTCTGATAAAGACAAAATCGCGCCTGAACTTGCCGACAGCAACAATCACTTCGTTTACGAAGAAATGATCAAAAAGTAAGCGGCAAAAACCGCCCCTGAAAACAGGAATCAATCCTCGAATCCCCAGCAGGACTGGATCACACCAGCAAAACCTGATCACAGGAACAGAGCCTGATCACAGGAACAGAACTAAGCAATACAATCAAGCAAACCCCTCTTCCTTCCTGGAAGAATTGAGAAATATCCCATGCATTTGAATGGGTGCATCCCGCAGATCCAGAAAAAACAAGGCAGGCCTAAATACCTGCCTTGCCCATTGGGCCAATGAGCAGGCTTTGCCTGTCAGAATCATTGACCTTAAAGATCTGCACCACTTAGAAAAGGAAGTATTCTATGAAAATTTTAGTAACCGGCGGCGCTGGCTTTATCGGTGCCAACTTCGTCAACTACATGGTCAACGAACATCCGGAAGATGAAATCATCAACCTCGACTTACTGACCTATGCGGGCAACCTTGAAAACCTCAAGGACGTAGAAAACAAGCCAAACTACAAATTCTACAAAGGCGATATCGCGGATCGCGAATTCATCTTCAACCTGTTCGAAAAAGAAAGACCAGATGTAGTCGTAAACTTTGCCGCTGAAAGCCATGTTGACCGTTCTATCGAAAATCCATCCATCTTCGTTCAGACCAATGTATTAGGAACAACCACTCTGCTGGACGCTTCCGTTAAATATGGCGTCAAGAGATTCCATCAGGTATCCACGGACGAAGTGTATGGTGACCTGCCACTGGATCGTCCAGATCTGTTCTTTACAGAAGAGACACCAATCCACACCAGCTCTCCATATTCTTCTTCAAAAGCTGCTGCCGACCTGTTCGTACGTGCTTACCACCGCACATTCGGTCTGCCCATCACGATTTCCTGCTGCTCCAACAACTACGGTCCATACCAGTTCCCTGAAAAACTGATCCCATTAATGATCTCCCGTGCAACAGCGGATGAAAAATTACCAGTGTATGGGGATGGCGCCAACGTTCGTGACTGGCTCTACGTTCTTGACCACTGCAAAGCCATCGACCTGATCCTGCGCAAAGGGAAAGTCGGCGAAACGTACAACATTGGCGGACACAACGAAAAGACAAACCTTGAAGTTGTAAAAACTGTCTTAAAAGCCGTAGACAAACCAGAAAGCCTGATCACTTACGTCGAAGACCGCAAAGGCCATGACCGTCGTTACGCGATCGACCCAACAAAGATCGAAAACGAACTGGGCTGGGTGCCAGAAGAAAACTTCGATACTGGAATTGCGAAAACGATCCAGTGGTACCTCGACAATGAAGACTGGTGGAAAAACATTCTGTCCGGTGACTATCAGAACTACTTCCAGAAAATGTACATCGACAAGGGCCGTGTTTCTGAATAAGAGTACCCGTTCCTGAATCAGACAATCAAAATTATCTTTTAAAGATTGTTTTCGTTCCATACATTTTCTGAAACCTGAAGCCCTCTTTAAGCAGAGAGCCATTCAGTGAACAATTAAACGAACACTTTTTTCAGATTGGAGCACGAATACCCGCTTCCATCTAAAATTCTTATACAATCAACCAGCCGGATCCGGAATCGAATCTTCTGTATCCGGTTTTTCAAAGGAGGAAATTATGAAAATCCTTGTAACCGGAGCCAAAGGCCAGCTTGGCAACGATGTGTGCATCGAAGCCAGAAAAAGAGGATACAACCCAGTCGGCGTTGATGTTGCCGAAATGGATATCACAAACAAAGAACAGGTTGAAGAAGTCATCTCCCGTGGTGACTACGATGTTGTTGTCCATTGCGCAGCCTGGACAGCCGTTGATAAGGCCGAAGAACCAGAACTGTTCGAAACGGTTGAAGCCGTCAATGCATTAGGAACCAAATATATTGCGGACGTATGCCGCGATCTCGATATCCCATTAATGTATTTCTCCACTGACTATGTTTTTGATGGTCAGGGAACCACGCCATGGAAAGAAGACGACGAAAAGAACCCACTCAATGTTTACGGTTTAACAAAATCCGAAGGCGAAGACTACGTTCTTCAGAATCCGAAAAACTGGATTCTGCGTATTTCCTGGGTATTTGGAGCAAGCGGACAGAACTTCATCCGCACCATGATCCGTTTAGGCAAGAGCAGAGACACGCTGACCGTTGTTGACGACCAGGTGGGGCTGCCAACCTATACTGTTGACCTTGCCAAACTGACCGTCGATATGATCGAAACCGATAAATATGGCATCTACAATGTCTGCAATACCGGTGACTTTATCTCCTGGTACGATTTTGCCAAAGAAATCTTCCATCAGGCAGGTATGAACAAAGTGAAAGTCGTTCCTGTTGGATCTGACCAGTATCCTGCCAAGGCAAAACGCCCAACCAACTCCCGTCTCAATCTGGAAAAACTGAGTGCCAATGGCTTTGAACAGCTTCCTGCCTGGCAGGATGCCTTAAGCCGTTATCTGGAATATCTCAAGACAACTGGCGAACTTTAAAGCTTGAAAGCTGACGGTCAGGTTTAGCCGAACTGTCTTTCAATACAATTTGAATCATTTGATTTCGAACTCCTGGTTTCTCAATGTCAGAGCCAAAAAAACCAGAAAAATAAGAACCAGTCAAAATAGTGTGAATGAGGAATACCTTTATCATTCACACTATTTTTCTTTTTGTGGCTGGGGCGAACGAAGTGTCGAATATAAAATGGTGGATACACCAACTGATGCTATTTATTTTCAGAGTGGTATTTCAGAGGATCGAAATGCTGTCGGATTCAGGGCTGATCTAAAAACGCTGTACGACTTCATGGGTACTGTTTATTCTAGTTTAAAATGAGCGATGTTTATTTACGTTTATACAGAACAAAAGAGTTCTATCGTTTCTGACAGAACTCTTTAGCAGGAGATGAATGGAGATGAAATATTAAACTTTACGATATAGGTGTTTCACACTTTCAATAATATCCTCGTAACTGATATCCGCAGCATACGAATATTTTTTTTGATAAGATTTCCACAGGTGGCGTAACTGTGTATCTTTTTCAACCGCAGTGATAATTCGAGTTCCTTCTGTCTTCAGGCTCTCGGTCCCTCGCTTTTCGCAGGTTGCTTTGAATGCTTTTTTCAGAATATCCTCATCAATCTCCTGCTTATAGATCGACAGGAGCATATTTATATCATAGAAATCCCTCATTCTTGTATTCAGAAGGCCTCTCACAAGGACTGTCTGAAGCTTTTCGGATAAAATGGTTTCAAGATTATAGGACCACAATTGAATGCTGCGACCATCTAGCAACAGTTTGTATTGATACTCGATTGCTCGTGGAGTAATTACATCTCCTGTTGAGATGTCGATTTTCATTGGTGTGATCAGTTTTTCCATCATAGCGTTTATTGTAAGGCGAATTCCCGGATACTCCATTTCATCCATAATATTGGAAACTTCCTTGATTTCGAAAACTACCCCATCATCAAGATCAATGTTGGCTATCTCATTAATAATTTTTCTGGCATCTTCTGCCGAGAGATTCTGATTTTTGAGGCTTGTATCAATGTCCATCGTAGAGCGGTTAGCTACTCCTACCATTGCAGTCACAAGCATCCCACCTTTGATGACAAAGTTGTCTTTATACTTAGAGTTAGACAGTCGTTCCAGAAAACGTTCCATCATATAAATACGCATGAGCGTTCTGGCATCCGCATTATTTTTCTTTGCTACATTTTTTATTCTTCCCTTAACCTGCTCTGGCGTAAGCTGCATTTTACAATAATACCTCCATATATCTGCGGATCACATTTTCCACCCGAAACAGCTTGGCATACTCCATAAGCCGATTCAGATTTTTGTCTTTTCTGGAAACATACCTCTTAAGAGCGGAGCTAAAATCCTGTACTTCAATGGAACTTCTACTTCTAATTAAGTCGCAGATCGTTCTTTCCAGGTCATACATCGGAATCAGATTGCCATTGTTGTCTTTCACAATAATCTTCCCCACATCCAGCAACTCTTTTTTAATTGTGTATGATTTACTACTTCCATCTGCTGTAAGACGATGCGTATTATATCCACTGTAAATGGTAAAGGTATGAACGATTGGTTCCCTGTCTGTCAGCCCGTGATAGTAAAACGCTTCATCATGGGAAAAAACAGCATGAGGGCACCTCTGATGCAGAATATATAATTCATCTATCCATTCGTCCCTCGCAGAATAGATTCCCCGACTTACAGGCTCCAGCCCATTCTCATGGACATATTTATAGAATTCATATTTTGAAACGCCGGATTGTCCCGCAATTTTCGGTGTCAGATAATCGTGATTTTGAACTAATCTTGCCATCTCATTCATGGAATCACCATCCTTTCGTGCTTATATTATATTCAAAATGCGCACGGTAGACAAACGCAGTCAACTGTGTGGTTTTCTTCTTTGAGATATGCGTCATCTCATGCGGCAAGGAAACCCCATAGCTTGCTGTGGGGAGGAATTGCCGCCAAGCATCTGCTGTTCGATGTTTACAATGATGCTTTTTGCTTATCAAT
>CAJTVE010000066.1 GCA_910579655.1 uncultured Allobaculum sp.
CCCATCTCGAACACGGCCGTTAAGCCATTGAACGCCGACGATAGTGTAAAAGCAAAAATAGGAAGTCGCCAGACAAAGTTAAATCCCTGAAGAATAAAGGAGAAATCCGATGTTCTTCAGGGATTTTTTGCGTTATCAGGCGATCAGAATTTGTAGAAACCAGGAATGTGTCCTGACTTATTTTGAATTGAAGGTGAAGTGAAAGTAGTTTGCATACATGGTCTTGATGCGCTCTGGAATGTAGGGACAGACCTTTAGGTGCTCAGCCAACAAATAATCTCTAAGTTCAGGAATTGTTTTATCGGAATCGAAAGGGAGATTGGAGAAAATAGACTTCAGCGGTTTATTTTCATTTTTCGCGCCTGCGATCTTTGCGTCATTGAGCCAGCTTTGATAATAATCAAGTGAAGCCCCTCGAAGGTCATAACATTCAACAGAAAAGTAGAAGTTTTCCAGACACTGCTGAGCGGTCTGGTCTCCGACAACTTGCTTTACCTGTTCCCAATAAGGACCAATAGCTTTCATGCTTTCGTTTAAAGAATCTCCGTACCGTTGAATCTGATAATACATGTTGTCGACAACTTTGGCGGCGATATCAATGCTTTTAAAAACCGCAAAGGTCAGAAGACCAATCAGCCGGTCTCTGGGCTCGGAAGCAGGAACAGCTTGCTCATCTGCATAAAACTCAATAGGCAGAAATGATGGATCAGGAATAGAAAGCAGCCACGACATGGTGCTTTTGATCTGATCATAACGGTCGCAGTCAAAGGATTGGGCACCTGGTTTGGACAGGATCGTCAGATTGACAATTTCACTTCGGATTGGATCTGAAAAATCGGCTCGACCGTGAAAGTCGTTGTAGCTGAGAAGGACATATCCTTCATCTTCATAGCGGGCAACTTTTAAAAATTCGATAAACTGATTTCGGGTAAACCGTCCTGGTTCTCGTTTCTCAATATATTCCCAGATTTCTTTGACCGGATAGCATCCGGCATAATTCGAAAATCCCTTTAGAATTTTGCGAAGCATCCGTGAATCCGTATCTTTGAAACCGGCCTGGCGGTAGAGATCATTGAGATATCTTCTTGAATACACATCAGGCATGATCAGATTGTAGGGCTTTTTTTGTGGAATCGGTGTGGCGGCAGTGTTTTTCTTCACCGCGGATTTTGCTTTCATTTTCGATTTTCCCATTGCAGGACTTCCTTTCTTGAAAACAGGCTGCTGAAGCAAGAATACTTACCAATCCGGCAATGATGGGCGGCTTTCTGTCTTTTTGTTCTGGCAGAAGCAAAAAGACATTTTACTCTTGATCTTTTTGGTCAGCCATTTTCATTGTTGTCTGTTTTTATTATAAGGGTCAATGGAATTTTTCTCTTTTTTGCCGACAAAACAGAGAGATTGAATCTGAAATGGATGAGATCGCAATAAAAATCTCCCTGAGTTTCTGACGGATATCCACGGCTCAGGGAGATTTTATTTGGCCGACTTGTTGATAATAAACAGGATGGTGGCTATTTCATGCTTTCATCCGAAAAGGCAAAGGGCATCAGCTCACTGACCGTAAAGATTTTGATTGCTTTGTGGTTGGTGCAGATCACAGGGGTGTTCAGGGTGAGCAGATCGAGCATGACCTGGCGGCAGGCGCCGCAGGGCGGGGTGATTTCTTCTGTTGGGGCAACCACCACTAAGGCCTTGATGCGATCCTTCAGATAGCCTTGCATGACGGCTGAAAACATGGCTGTCCGTTCCGCGCAGTTCGAAAGACCATAAGACGAGTTTTCAATATTGGCACCCGGGATCAAAGTGTCATCACAGGTGATGACGCACGCGCCCACCGGAAAGTGCGAATAAGGAACATACGCTTTTTTGGAGGCTTCAAAGGCGGTTTCAATCGCCCGATGAAGCAGGTCTTTACTCAGTGGCAGTTTCGTTTCGTCTGTCATTGGCAATCAGCTCTCTCATCGCTTCAATGGCCACCCGGATGGCCAGATCGGTATCATGAACAATGGGGTTTGGCAGGCCAAGGCGTTCACGTTCCTGGTTTCCGATGACCATGAAAATAGAGCCTACCCGCACGCCCCGATAGGCGCCGACGGTAAACAGGGCGGCAGATTCCATTTCGGAAACCTTGACCCCAAGGCGTTTCCAGGCTTCCCATTTCTGTTCCAGATCATAAGAAACGGGCATGGTTTGTGGATTGTGCTGGCCATAGAAGGAATCTTTACACTGGGTGACTCCAACGCAATACGGGGCATTCAGTTTTTTTGCTCCGGCAACCAGCGCATTGACGACGTCAAAATCGGCAACAGCTGGAAATTCGATCGGTGCATACTCGCGTGATGTGCCTTCCGCTCTGACGGCTCCATTGGCGATCATGACGGAACCAGATTCGACTTCCGGCTGCATGCCGCCGCAGGTTCCAACGCGGATAAAGGTATCCGCACCCAGGTTAGCCAGTTCTTCCAGCGCAATGGCAGCCGAAGGACCACCGATTCCAGTCGAAGTGACCGAAACAGGAACGCCATCGAGCGTACCGGTCCAGGTTTCAAATTCGCGGCTGTCTGCAACTAAATGCGGATTGTCAAAGTAGGCGGCAATTTTTTTGGTGCGCTTGGGGTCGCCGGGAAGCAGGACATACTTTCCAACGTCTCCTTTTTTCATGTTGATATGGTATTCATATCCTTGTTCGGCATATTTCATTGTGATATTCCATCTCCTTGTTGTCTGTCTTGTCTGCAAGCCCTTTCTGGACTTGCAGAGCACGTTGTCCGCTCCTGTGACCAGGTCTGGCTTTTTTTGTTGATCTTTCGGTTCAGTGGATGGAAAGAAAACCGCCCGTCGATTTTGTGGGCGGGGAAAAAGAAGCCAGAAGCCCGAAAAACAGGATCTGGATCCATACAATTGTGTGATAACGCTTTCAGCACCATTATAGGAGCTTGGTTTCCACAAAGGGGTTCGGATGATCGAAAACCAGTAAAAAAGTGATTTGGAAAATGTCTGCATTAAACAGACAAATTCAAAACAAGGCTAAAGGAAAAGCAAAAATGGTCGGACCAAAAAATGGATGAAAATAAAAACGTCCATTCTGGATGGAACTGTCAATCGGATATGCCGCATAAACATGGGGATTCAAGTCATGATTGTGGGAGAGAAATGAGTCCTTTGCCCAAATTGTCTAAAAGCATATAGGCATATGAATGCGCTTTCCAAAATATACGGGGTAAGATCGCAAGTGAAGAAAGACGGAAATTGAACAGTTTGAATAGGTTCGAAATGAATAAAAGTGTTGATTCAACAAAAACAAAACTGCAGGGTCCTCCTGGATTCAAGTCCTATTCCAGCTTTTGATTCAGGCGCAGATGGAGAGCGAGTCCCTGCGGCCTTTTGGGCAGTTGTTTTCTCTTTGAGCTTCAAGATACGAACCTGGAAAGAAGGCGTAATCATGGATGTCATTCGCAAACAGACTTTAGAGCGTCTGGCGATTATGACTCGAGAAGGGATTTTAAGAAGTGTATATGGCGCCAAAGCTGGTCATCCCGGCGGCAGTCTTTCAGCTGCTGATGTGCTGACGTATCTGTATTTTGACCAGATGAAAATTGATCCGCTCAATCCGCGCTGGAAGGATCGCGATCGCTTTGTTTTATCTAAAGGACATACGGCTCCTGCCCTGTATTCGGTTCTGGCGCTGCGCGGGTATTTCCCCCAGCGGGATCTGCCGACGTTAAGACACATTGATTCTTATCTGCAGGGCCACCCGAATATGAATACAGTTCCCGGCGTGGATATGTCGACTGGGTCGCTTGGCCAGGGACTTTCTACGGGGGCTGGCATGGCGTTAGGGTTAAAACTTCAGGGCAAGGATGAAAATGTTTATGTCATGGTCGGAGATGGCGAAATTGAAGAAGGCCAGATCTGGGAAGCGGTTTTATTTGCGCACCAGTTCCAGCTGGACCATTTGTGTGTCATCGTCGATGTCAATGGGCTGCAGCTGGACGGACCGACGGAAACCATCATGGATACGTATCCAATCGCGGATAAATTCCGCTCTTTTGGCTGGAATGTCAAGGTGATCGACGGACATGACTTCAGCTCCATTGAAGAAGGTTTTGATGATTTCGAAGCCCACCGCCACTCCAGAAAGCCGACCGTGCTGCTGGCCAGGACCATTAAGGGCAAGGGCATTTCCTATATGGAAAATCGGGTGGAATGGCATGGCAAAGCCCCAAATGAAGAACAGTTTAACCAGGGCATGGCTGAACTTGCCCTGGCCAGAGAAAGACTGGAGGCGATGCACGCATGACAAATGAAAAAGAACAGGTCCGCATTGCCACCCGCCAGAGTTATGGAGAAGCTTTAAAAGAGCTGGGAAGCCAGGTGGACAACCTGGTCGTTCTGGATGCGGATCTGGCCAATGCGACTAAGACCTGCCTGTTTCGAGATGCCTTTCCAGAGCGCCACATTGACTGCGGGATTGCGGAAGCCAATATGATGGACGTTGCGGCTGGCCTTTCTACGACCGGACTGGTTCCTTTTGCTTCGACGTTTGCCATGTTTGCGGCTGGCCGCGCCTTTGAACAGATCCGCAACACCATCGGCTATCCGCACCTGAATGTCAAAATTGGCGCGACGCATGGCGGCTTAAGCGTCGGTGAAGATGGGGCCAGCCATCAGTGCCTGGAAGACATTGCCCTGATGCGCACAATTCCCCAGATGACGATTTTCTGCCCAGTCGATGATCCGGAAGCCAGAGCGATGGTCAAAGCAGCCTATGCGCTGGATGGGCCAGTGTATATGCGCTTTTCCCGCCAGGCCACCCCGATTGTTCATGGGGATGACTATCAGTTTGAATCTGGCCATGGTGAAATTCTTCGCAAAGGCAAAGACATTGCGATTGTTTCCACTGGAATCCTGAGCGCGGAAGCGCTGGCCGCGTGCGACTTGCTTGCAGAGCATGGCATTGAGGCCACGCTCATTCACATGGGCACCATCAAGCCTCTCGATGAGGAGCTGCTGGTGGATACGGCCCGAGACGTGAAGGGATTTGTGACCGTCGAAGAACATAACATTATCGGCGGCCTTGGCGATGCCGTCTGTGACACGTTAAGTGAGCATCATCCGTTGTTGATCAAGCGGCTGGGCGTTCGAGATGTCTTCGGTCATTCAGGTCCAGGCAAGGCTTTGCTTCATGAATGCGGCCTGGATGCGCAGGGCATTGCCTGGAGTATTGAGAAGTGGATGGATCTTCATCCTGACATTTTTCAGCTTACGGCAGGCGGATTCAAAACCACTGGAAATTAAGAAAACAAAATGACTTTGAGGGACACAATTTGGATGTGAATTTCCTTTTATCCATTCAACTTGTTCATTCAACCTTTGTTTTGGATCGAAACGATTGTCTCAAAACGCTTTTCGTCTCTTCATAAGCAAACAAACCGATAAAATTAAAAAATGTCTGATAATGGTATTAATAGATAAGCACAGAAAGACAGACTGAGAATTCAGAAAATAAGCCGGATGAAAAGAACGGAATGTTCTTCTTCATGTCTCTGATCATTAAATTCCGTTACAAAATTCCGTTATAAAATTCTGTTTCTAAACGCCGTTGCCGGTTCGGACTGCTCTTGCAAGCAGAAGGAGAGTCGGGCGCATGGGCACCATCAATTCCTGCTGCCCCATCCATTCTTTCGCAAATCGCAAACGGGCTGGAACGGATCGTTGACGGATCGTTATAGGGTCCGGCTCTCCAGATTCCCGTCTGTCAGGCGTTATTCTGCCAGGCTGGCAGAACTGAATTCTGTGTAAAAGGAGAAAACTATGAGCAATATCCCAACCCCCCACATTGAGGCCAAAAAAGAAGACATCGCAAAAACAGTCCTGATGCCTGGTGACCCCCTGCGTGCAAAGTTTATCGCTGAGACTTTCCTGGAAAACCCAAGACAGGTCAATGGCGTGCGCGGCATGCTGGGCTATACCGGAACCTATAAAGGAAAACCGGTCACTGTTTTTGGCGGCGGCATGGGCATGCCAAGCGTAGGCATCTACACATATGAATTGTTTAATTTCTATGATGTAGACCAGATTATCCGGATTGGCAGCGCCGGTGCCTTAAGCGATGATGCAAAACTGAGAGATGTTGTCATCGGTGTCGGAGCCTGCACAGATTCCAACTATGCTTCCCAGTTCAAATTACCAGGAACATTTGCACCGATTGCCGATTTCGGACTGATTACCAAAGCTGTAAAGGCGGCTGAAGAACTGAATATTCCGGTGGCAGCTGGCAATATTTTATCAACGGATGTGTTCTATTCAGCTGATGAAACAGCACTGTCCAAATGGGCAGAAATGGGTGTGCTGGCAACGGAAATGGAAGCCGCAGCCCTGTATATGAACGCCGCCAAGGCGCATAAAAAAGCTTTATGCCTGCTGACCATCTCGGATGCCCCATTCCGCGGCGAATCCTTAAGTTCAGAAGATCGTCAGACCAGCTTTACCGATATGATGAAAATTGCCCTGGAACTGGCTGAATAGTTCAGCTTTCCTTCAGGATTGGATTGAAATATCCCTACATACACAAGATAAAGAAGAATAATTATGAAACGCGCAAAATGTATTGCCGCAGGCCTGCTGAGTCTGTGCTTAGCCATAGGCGGCAGTGGCTGCGCCATGAACGAAAAAGATGATGACACCTATCAGGCTATCATGGTTACCGATACGGGCGGCATCAATGACCAGTCCTTTAACCAGTCGAGCTGGGAAGGACTGAAAAACTTCCGGGACAGCACCGGTTCGACGATCCGTTATCTCGAAAGTAAACAGGCATCTGATTTCACGACCAACCTGGACCGTGCAACGGATACCTATCCAGATATTGTCTGGGGAATTGGTTTCTCCCTGGCGGATTCCCTGTTGCAGGTAGCCGCAATGAACCCGGATATCAACTTTGCGATCATTGACCAGTCCTTTGAAGAAACCCCGCAAAACGTAACGGGTGTTGTCTTTAAGGCGGAAGAGTCTTCCTTCCTGGTTGGCTATATCGCCGGACTGTCGACGAAGACCGATAAAGTCGGCTATGTGGGTGCAATGAAAACCTTCGTTAACGACCAGTTCGAATATGGCTTCTTAGCCGGTGTTGCCTATGCGGCAGCAGAACTTGGCAAAGATATCGAAGTCCAGGAACAGTTCACTGAATCCTATTCCGATGTCGCCAAGGCAAAAGGAATTGCCAACAAGATGTTTGCCAATGGCTGCGATATCGTTTTCCATTCTGCTGGTGGTGCCGGATTTGGCGTGATTGAATCCGCCAAGGAAAACAATAAAATGGCGATCGGTGTCGATACCGACCAGTCTTACCTGGCTCCTGATAACGTTCTGACCAGTGGCCTGAAAAACGTCGATGTTGCGGTTGAATCCATTTCCAAGATGGACATGGACGGCGAAGAAATCGGCGGCAAGACCTTCTCCTATGGATTGAAGGAAAACGGTGTCGGGATTCCGGAAGTCAACAAGAACATGGATCCGGCTGTTTACGATAAAGCCATGAAAATTCAGGAAATGATTATCAATGGCGAACTGGTCGCTCCATCCACTGAAGAGACGTACAACGAATTTATTGCAAACCTCAATGGAACCAAATAGGTCCGCCTGATTGTTTTTCGCTGACGGCCTGGACTCTGGCAACCCTGGCCTTGATCGTTTTAAAAGCCGGGTCAATGGTTTGTCTCTTTTGAACTGTTGATGGCCGGGGTGAATCTGCTTCGAGCTTTGAATATCCAGCTCGATGCGGCAGATTCATCACTATCCATATTCATATAAGAATAATCATGTAGGAATGGTCAGACAGGAACAGACAGAAAGAAACAGGAAGGTCTCTCAGACTGCCGGATGCCCAA
Organism: uncultured Allobaculum sp.; assembly: GCA_910579655.1. Taxonomy (GTDB): domain Bacteria; phylum Bacillota_I; class Bacilli_A; order Erysipelotrichales; family Erysipelotrichaceae; genus Allobaculum. The sequence continues at coordinate 7,893 of CAJTVE010000066.1, forward strand.
AAAGATGGATCCCAAGGCCGCCTGATGCAGCTTTGCCAGACACAATCAACAAACTGACTCAATCAAATCACACAACAGAGAAATAAAAACCTACATACACACATAAACAGAAGTATAGAAAAATCAAAATGCCGACAAAAATTCTCTTCAGATTTTATCCGTAAAAATGATAAAGAGACAAAAAAGTTAATAGAGACAAAAAGTTAAAAGAGAATTTGGATCTGGCATGGCGCTCCATTCAAAACGAGCGAAAGTCTCCAGAAAAAACCAGAGGGATCTGGCCGCGACCTGTAAGGCGCCGAGCGTTTCTGGAGGTGAAGGAGCAATATCATTATGGTACCCGATAATAAGTATGCGGTTCAGATGCATGGCATTACCAAGCGGTTTGGAACCCACACCGCTCTGGATTGTGTCGACCTGAATGTGCAAAAAGGAAGTATCCACGCTATCTTAGGTGAAAACGGGGCCGGAAAAACGACCTTGATGAATATCCTGTATGGACTTTATCAGCCGGATGAAGGCGAGATTTACCTGTATGGTAAAAAAGTGGATATGAAAAACCCAAACGTTGCCATTGCCAATGGCATCGGCATGGTGCACCAGCACTTTATGCTGGTGGAAAACTTTACAGTTGCCCAGAACATTATTTTAGGAAAAGAAACATGCAGTGGCTTTGGCGTTCTGGATATGAAGAAAGCCAAGAAAGATGTTCAGGCCCTTGTGGACAAGTATGGCCTGGAAGTCGATCCGGATGCATTGATTTCTGATATTTCCGTTGGCATGCAGCAGCGTGTTGAAATCCTGAAGGCTATTTACCGTGGTGCGGACATCCTGATTCTTGATGAACCGACCGCCGTCTTAACCCCGCAGGAAATCAATGAGCTGATGATCATCATGCAGCGCTTAGTCAAAGATGGTAAAACCATCATCATTATTACGCACAAATTAAAAGAGATCCTGGCTTCTTCGGATTACTGCACCATTATCCGCCGCGGCAAGTGGATTGATACGGTCGCTTTGATCAACATCAATGAAAACCAGCTGGCAGATATGATGGTTGGTCATGCGGTCAAACTGAAAGTCGAAAAGACGCCGGCCGTTCCAAAAGAAGAAATTTTCACCATGGAAAACGTCAATGCCAAGGATGCACGAGGCATCCCAGCTTTGAAAGATATGAACTTAAAGCTGCGCAAAGGCGAAATCTATGGCCTGGCCGGTATTGACGGCAATGGTCAGAAGGAACTGATCGAAGTCATTACCAACCTGCGCAAAGCAGATTCTGGAAAGATCACGATGAATGGTGAAGAAATCCAGAACACCACGACGCGCAACACAATGAATCACAAGATTTCTACAATTCACGAAGACCGTGAAAAACGCGGCTTGATTCCTGATTTTACGGTAGAAGAAAACGTCATTCTCGATACCTATATGAAAGAACCGTATTCGAAAAATGGCATCCTCAAATCGAAACCAATTGAACAGGAAACCAAAGAGCTCATCAAGGAATACGATATCCGTCCAGATGATTGTGAAAAGAATTTAATCCGCGGCCTTTCGGGTGGTAACCAGCAGAAAGTCATTATCGCCCGTGAAATTGCCAATGATCCCGACCTGCTGATTGCGGTACAGCCAACTCGTGGGCTGGATGTTGGAGCGATTGAAACGGTGCATAACATGCTGATTAAAGAAAGAGACAAAGGAAAAGCTGTCCTGCTTGTGTCTCTGGAACTGGATGAAGTCATGTCTGTAGCCGATCGAATCGGTGTCATTTATGACGGTCATATTCAGGGTGAATTCAAACAGGGTGAAGTTGATGAACAGACAATTGGTCTGTTGATGGCAGGGGGTAGTCTCTCATGACACGCTTCATTCAAATTCTCAAAAAACCGGTAACGGGAACTCTGATTGCCATTTTATTTGGCTTTATTGTTGCGGGTTTTATCCTGTCTTTTGCCGGATATAACCCATTTGCAGCCTTTCATGCATTACTGACCGGCATTATCGGCCGACCGAAATATCTGGCGAATATTGTCGTCAAATCGACGCCGTTGATTCTGACTGGTGTTTCGGTTGCCTTCGCTTATAAGATGGGCCTGTTTAATATTGGTGCCGAAGGTCAGTACATTGTCGGTGCCCTGGCTGCCAACCTGGTGGGGATTTCTATCCACCTGCCAGCTATTCTCCAGCTGCCGCTGGTTTTACTGGCTGGAATTGCAGCTGGTGCTCTATATGGTGCTTTTTCTGGCTGGTTAAAAGCCCGCTTTAAAATTCATGAAGTTATCTCGGGGATCATGCTGAACTGGATCGCCCTGTATTTCTCCAACTGGATCATTAACCTGGATGCTTTCCATAAGCCCAATACATCCGGTGCTTATCCAATTGATCAGGCTGGCTGGACAACGTTCTTTCCAAACTGGAAATCAACTGCCGAAGCTGGCCAGTTCATGACAGATCATCCATATATTGGAGATATCCTGCGAACTGATTTCAACGCTGGATTCATCTTCGCCATCGCCCTGGCAATCCTGATGGCTTACGTGCTCTATCGCACAACCAAGGGTTATCAGCTGCGCGCGGTGGGTGACAACAAAGATGCCGCTGAATTTGCGGGCATTGATGTCAAGAAAAATATGATTCAGGCCATGCTGATTTCCGGTGCTCTGGCTGGTCTTGCAGGCGCTTTAAATATCGCCGGCAATGCGCCGCACGCCGTGATGCAGCTGGCTGCATTTGAGGGCAATGGCCTGAATGGTCTGTCCGTCGCCTTTATCGCCGATGGCAGTCCGATTGGCTGTATTTTCTCTGGTTTCCTGTTTGGTGGACTGCTGTATGCAGGTCAGTCCATTCAGTATATGATTGGCGCACCAAGTGAAATCATTAATATCCTGATTGGTACCATCGTATTCCTGGTTGCCCTGAAAGATATCGTTATCGTGATTGCTGATCGCCTGGAGGCAAGAGAAGTGCTCAAGCGCAAAGAACAAGCGCGGGCAGCGAAAGGAGGCGCTGCTTCATGTTGAATACTCTGACTCTGATCATCGGTATTACGATGATGTATGCAACCCCGATGGCCTTTGCGGCACTTGGCGGGGTAATCTCTGAACTTTCCGGTGTGACAAACATCGGTATGGAAGGCATGATGACCATTGGTGCCTTCGTTGGTGCAAGTGTTGGCTATTTCAGCGGCAATCCATGGCTGGGTGTGATCTGCGCCGGTATTTCCGGTGCCTGCCTGGCGTTATTCCATGCGATTGCATCGATCGAATTCCATGCTGACCAGACAGTTTCGGGCGTTGCCTTAAACCTGATCGGTCCAGCCTTAGCCTTATTCTTCTGCCGGCTTGCGTTTGACGGTTCCGCGGTTACACAGCCAGTCCAGAACAAACTGCCTAAACTCTTTGGATCCAATGCCAGCGGTATACTGGGCAATCTGAATGTGGATATGATGGTTGTGATTGCTCTGATTCTGGTTGCGATTGCCTGGTTTGTGATTTATCACACCAAATGGGGTCTGCGTATTCGTGCCGTCGGTGAAAACCCGGCTGCGGCAGATACCTTAGGTGTCAATGTAAAAGTTGTACGGTATATCTGCGTCATCCTGTCTGGCTTTTTAGCTGGTATGGGCGGAGCGGCAGTTACCCTGTCCATTGTTGCCCAGTTCTCGCAGACTTCTATTGCCGGTCAGGGCTATATGGCGCTGGCAGCGGTTATCTTTGGCCGCTGGCTGCCGCATGGGGCTTATCTGGCCTGCCTGTTGTTTGGTTTTGCCCAGGCTTTAACCGTTGTCTTTGGCGGCGGTACTGGCGGCTTGCCAACACAGATCATTGCTATGCTTCCGTACGTCATGACGATCCTGATCCTCATGCTCTTTGTCGGAAAATCGAACGCACCAAAAGCCGATGGTGTGCCGTACATTAAAGGACGGCGTTAATCAATATGAAAAAGTACAATCGAATTTTTACCATTGTCATCGACTCCTTTGGAGCTGGTGAAGAACCAGATGCTGCCAAGTTTGGAGATGTCGGATCCGATACCATGGGCCATATTGCCCAACATATGGATCACTGGAAAATTCCAAATCTCCAGAAACTGGGTCTGGCCAATCTTCACCCTTTGCAGGGCGTAGATCCTGTTGAAAAGCCGATGGCTAAATATACAACTCTGCGTGAAAAATCCAATGGCAAGGACACCATGACTGGCCATTGGGAAATGATGGGACTCGAAACAAAAGAACCGTTTATCACCTTTACCGATCATGGCTTTCCTCCTGAACTGATTGCTGAACTGGAAGAGAAAACCGGTCGGAAAGTCATTGGCAACAAAGCGGCCAGTGGAACTGAAATCCTGGATGAACTGGGCGAAGAAGAAATCGCCACTGGTCATCTGATCGTATATACCTCTGCCGACTCAGTTTTACAGATCTGTGGCAACGAGGAAACGATGGGTCTGGATACTTTATATAAGTATTGCGAAATTGCTCGTGAAATCACGATGAAGCCAGAATGGAAAGTCGGCCGTGTCATTGCCCGTCCATATGTCGGCAAGACCAAAGGCCACTTTACGCGTACCGCCAACCGTCATGACTATGCCTTGCAGCCGTTTGATAAGACGGATCTGGATGCTCTGAAACAGGGCGGCCTTGAAGTGATTTCCGTCGGGAAGATTTATGACATTTTCGATGGCCAGGGCCTGACGGAATCCAATAAATCCCAGTCTTCTGTGCATGGCATGGAGCAGACGATCGATATCGCGAAACGTGAATTCTATGGCTTATGCTTTGTCAATCTCGTTGATTTCGATGCCAAATGGGGTCATCGCCGCAATCCTATCGGCTATGGCGAAGAAGTTGAACGTTTCGATGAAAAACTTGGTGAACTGATGAAAGCCTTAAATGACGATGATCTGTTGATTATCACCGCCGACCATGGCAACGATCCTACGTTCAAAGGAACCGACCATACTCGTGAACGCGTTCCATTTTTGGCCTGGTCTCCTTCGATGAAAGAAGGCGGACCGCTGGAAGAAAAAGATACCTTTGCGGTGATTGGCGCAACAATTTCGGACAACTTCGATGTACCAAGATCTGACCATCTGATCGGAGAATCGATTCTGGATGAGCTGACAGACTGAACAATGAGTCTGCATTTTTCCTGAATCCATCACGTCTGGATCCAGTTGAATAACAATTCAGCGAAAAACAAAACCAAATTCTGAAATTAAGAAACTGACAATCGGCAAAAGCAGTGCCTTCTCTTTGGAAATAATTCCAGAAAGAGCAGACACTGCCTGCCGGATTGTGAGTCCAGGTGAATACAATGAATGAAAAAGAGATTCTGAAAAAAGTCGACCATACTTTACTGTCCACCACTGCCACTTGGGATGACATCCGCCAGATTGTGGATGATGGCATCGCATTTGACTGTGCTTCGGTATGTATTCCGGCAAGCTTTGTCAAACAGGCAAGTGACTATGCCGAAGGAAAAATCCCGGTATGCACCGTTATTGGCTTTCCGAATGGCTATGACACAACGGCTGTCAAAGTCGCGGCCGCAAAAGATGCGGTTGAAAACGGCGCCAAAGAAGTGGATATGGTCATCAATTTAGGCTGGGTCAAAGAAAACCGCGATGACCTGGTTCTGGATGAAATCCGCCAGGTTCGCCAGGCTATTCCTGATGCCTTGTTAAAGGTGATTATTGAATGCTGCGATCTGACTGATGATGAAAAAATCCGGATGTGCGAAGTCGTCAACCAGTCTGGTGCTGAATACATCAAAACCTCTACCGGCTTTTCCAAAGGCGGCGCTACCTTTGAAGATGTGGAACTGCTTTGTAAATATTCCAGCCCAGAAGTCAAAGTTAAAGCTTCCGGCGGTATTCGATCCATGGAAGATGCCGAAAAGTTCGTTGAACTCGGTGCGGAACGCTTAGGAACCAGCCGACTGGTTAAAATTGCCAAAGAGCAGCCGAAAGAAGCCAGCTAAAGAGACCTTCTTTAAAAGTCCAGAATAGAAACCAGCAGATGGAAATCCCTGATCTTTCCAGCTTGCAGATGCTTTCAAATGCCTTGGAGCATCGGGAATGAAGGTAGAGATACAGAATGACTCTTTATGCCTCCTGGAAGGCTGGAAATAGTTAAATCAGGAAGGATCTCATCACTGTTTTAATCTGGTATGGTATATTATGAATGAGGATAAAAACTCGTCGATCATGATGGTCTAGATATCATGACCGCATATGTTTAGCCTCCGACAACGACGGGGCGCTTTTGACAGTAGAATATCGTTGATGTGTATGTTTAGCCTCCGACAACGACGGGGCGCTTTGGCAGTAGAATATCGTTGATGTGTATGTTTAGCCTCCGACAACGACGGGGCGCTTTTGGCAGTAGAATATCGTTGACGTGTATGAAAAGGCTTGTCTTCGGACAGGCTTTTTTTATGCCGAGAAGGTGAAATATGAAAATTGTCACAATTAGTCGAAGATTACTTAAGAATTTTCAGCAGGACCCAGAGGTCCTTAAAAAAGAAGGCCGTCCTTGTTTGCTTGTTGTTCGCTTGAAATATAAAGGAGATGTTTTGCCGTTTGCTGTTCCGTTACGGTCAAATATTTCGGCTGTAACTCCTAAAGGTCAATATTTTGCTTTGCCTCCTCGTTCAGGGACTCGTTCCGGAAATCATCATGGACTACACTATATAAAAATGATGCCAATGGCCAAAAAGTATATTGTTCGGTATCGTACAGAAAATGATGAGTTTGCTACCATTGTTCAGTCTGTAGTCAATCAAAACGAAAAGCGGATCATTACAGAATGCCAAAAGTACTTAGATGACTACTCAAATGGATATCGCCCTTTATACTCAACCGATATTGATCTTCTTCTAACTATTCTTAAGTCTTTATGAGGCTTCAATCAGTGTGATTCAAACTTTTAGGCTTAAACCGTAAATTGAAATAGTAAATTCCAACCCTTAAAGCCGATTTTTTCGATTGGAACTTACTCCTTCAAAAACGAAGAAG
>CAJTVE010000067.1 GCA_910579655.1 uncultured Allobaculum sp.
GAAAAAAGTAGACAAGAAAAGGAAGATTGCCGGTTTCTTTGCCAGTTTTTCGAATGGACTGAAATTAGACGCTATAGAAATCTTCCGACATTACAAGCTCCGTGATGAGCAGGAAAAATACTTCAATATGATGAAAAGCATCATGGGTGCCGATCGTCAAAGAAACTGGTCAGAAGATGGTAAAGACGGCAGTCGGTTTGTCCTGTTTCTGGCCCATATCCTGGGCGGTTATCTCAGAAACGTACAACTGTCGATGGATAACAAGAATATCCACTCTACAACGGAGCTTCTTGAGAAGATGAGGCCAATCCGGTACGTCGAACATCCGCATAAGCAGGGATTTATTACCCCGTTTGTAGGTGTACAACTTGATATCTGCGACGCATTCGGTTTTGAGGTGCCGAAAGGGTGTGGCCCTGACTATCGGGTGAAGAAAACCAATAAAGGTAAGCGTGGCCGGCCAAGGAAGAAACCTGTAATAGAGACAGCAGAAGACTAAAATGCCCGCTGGAGAGATTCCAGTGGGCATTAGGGTTATCTATTCTAAAACCCTGCAAAACTCAGAGTTGTGGGCATCCCTTCCGGATGAGGTAAGGCAGTATAATTGCCTACATCTGTGGAAGACAGCTTTTCACGATGAAAGACCAGATCTTCAAAGAAATCAGGAAGCGAATACGTTTTATCAAGCTGGCTGCAAAGAAAGTGCAGAACCTGTTCTTTGGTGGTAAAGCGCTGATCGAAGAAGAGTAGCTCTTTTCGAATGATCTGATCAGGCAGATTTTTTTCTTGGGATCTGACGGACCAGGTAGAGAAGATATTGTCGATATAAACAATTCTTCCTTTGACTGCAAAGGGAATCCGGATCGTTGAGAAAACGAAGTCTTCATCCTGGATCTGAATGTTTCGAAGCTGGTAAAGCGAGCAGAGCACAATGTCTTTACTTTGGACATGGAACTGTTCCTGAATCTTCTTTTCCAGAAATTTGGCGGATCCAAGGCCTGTGGTGCACACCAGGTAGTAATGGATTTTGCGTCTCTGTTTTTTTCTTTCCAGGGCCAGATTGTAGTGGATGGCCAGATAACCGATTTCGTCTTCAGAAATTGACAGTTGAAGCAGGTCTTGGATGGTATCTGCAGCCACGACCGCGCAGTCATAAGCGCTCAGGAACTGTGTTTTGATTTCTTTGAGAATGGGGTTAGGCATTCGCAGGCCATAGCTGGCTCGAAAGAGCATTGGTTCAAGATGAACCGAAAGAGCTGCAAACAATTCGGTGTCTTCATGAAAACCAATTCCATAGCGTTTTTTGATTCGTTCATTGATCTGGACAAGCAACTCTTCTGTAGAGGCGGAGACGAAACATTCGTCATTACCAAAATTTGTTTTCTTGCAGATCAGATGAATCTGGATATATTCGTTCTCTTCTTCTGGAAACTTCACACCAAAAGCTTCTTCCAGTCTGGCTACAATTTGTCTGGCTAGAAGTTTTTCACTTTCCATCTGGGACGACACCAGGCCTGGGCTGGTGATGTAATTACCAGTTCGGATACGGGCAATTGCACAGCTTAAATGCAGGAGCAGATTGCGATAGCCCATATCTGTCAGAGAAAAGTCGTTTTTCTGAAGCTCTTCACTGACTACACGGTCAATCGTGGCATATTCGTCAAAGCTCAGATTGCACTGATCCAGAAACAGGTCAATCTGGATTTTTGTCTGGGCTGAAAAACAGCTGGTGAAGCAGCGTCGACGATCTTTTTCACTGCCGACAATCCGAATTCCGTAATTAGGTTTGGACTGAATGCCCAAATTGAAGTCATTCAGTGTATTCTTAACTGCCTTGAACAGGCGGGAAATGGTGGAAGCAGAGACATAGAATTCTTCTGCCAAATCGTCCAGGCGGACGTAGTTTTCTGTACTCAACAGACGAAGCAACAGTTGCTGCTCATTGACATCCACTTTCTGAGTGGCATCCATCAAATCCAGAAGTTCTTCAACATTGCATTCTGGATCATGAAGCACCAGACGATATCCGCTGGTATCGGAAACGATTTCAAGCTTTTTGTTTTCAGAAAATGCCCAGTACTGGCTGATGTCTTCACGGATTGTTTTTTCGGATGTTTCCAGCTTCCAGGCTAGATCTTTTGCTTTTTGCGGCTGAAAATCTTTTGCCAGTTCTTCAATGATTCTATGTATTCTGCTTTTCACAAATCCTCCTAAATCAGATCATCGGCCAGTTCTTCATCTTCCAGAGCGAGTTGCTTTTCTTCTTCGACTTTCTTTTGGTCATACATTTTGAAGAACGGGTAATAGATCACAGTGTCAATCGCAATCAGGGCAATCGACCAGACAAGGCCAGTCCAGCTGCCGGTCGCAAGCATTCCCAGAATTCCGACAGGATAATAGTTGTTTTGCATGGCACCAGTCAGAATGGCAAAGCCCATTGTGTTGACCAGGGAAGTCAGGAAAAAGTTGACGGCTGGAGCCACCAGGAAGGGGATTGCCAGCGTTGGGTTCATGACCAGTGGCGTACCGAAGATGACCGGTTCATTGATGTTAAAAATGGATGTTGGCAGCGCGACGCGACCAAGAACTTTCAGATGTTCCGATTTGGCAAGGAAACACATAAGAAGTACAAGGCCAAAAGTTGCGCCGCTTCCGCCCATATTAACGAAGTACATATACAGCCATTCCGGATGAGGAGCAGGCAGGCCACTCGCAAAGGCTGCCATGTTTTCTGCCCACATTGCCTGGGCGATAGACCCCATCGCAACATACATCAGCATGGATCCATGGATACCGAAGATCCAGAAGATCAAGCCTAACCATAAATAGAGGAATGCACCCCAATAGCCGCCGCCAATGTTGGTTAATGGTGCCTGGAGCAGACCATAAATCAGGTTTTGCGCCGTTCCAAATGTGGTATAACTGCAGGCAACGCGCACAATCATGAACAGGATGAAGACCATACTGGCAGGAATCATTGTTTCAAACATGTTGGTGACGTTTTCCGGAACAGAGGCCGGCATATGCAGCTTGAAGCCTTTGTCATCGAAATAAACGTAAACACGTACCGAAAGCAGTCCGACGATCATGGCCAGAAAGATTCCTGTGGCGCCGAACGAAGAGACACTTAAGACATTGGCGACAATGCCAGTGACTTCATTTCCAGCGGCATCTGTCAGGGTGGCTGTGACTTCAAAGGGCGTTACCATCAGGAAACTGCCCAGCGCGATCAGAGCGCCATTGATTGGTTTCTTATTGAAAGATTTGGCCAGAAAATATCCGATTGTCACGATCAGATACAGCGAAATCAATTCGCTGGTAATCATGATCGGGAAATTCAGGATTTCATAAAGCCCGGTGTTGATTAAAAAGTTTGTGTATCCCTCACCCAGCGGCAGTGAGCGGACAAGTGTGAAGAAGCTGGCTCCGATTGTCAGACCGGAAATTCCCATGAAAGAATCCATCAGAACTTTGACGTAGCGGTTGTTCGTGATTTTATCTGTCATGGGAACCAGCTTTGCTTCAAGGAAACTGCTGATTTTTTCCATAATCATAAGTTGATTACCTCCTCTTGATGGTTCCATTCTAGAAAAAACGAAGACCGGTTTCCTTATCACCATTTACCGTCTTTCTGGGAAAAATGTGAATTGGAAATTCACCCGTATTTCTGGTCTTTTTTTCGATTTTACGGCATTGAAACAGATATGGATAACTACAAATTTAACAAAATTGTGTGAAATAAAATAAATCAAATCGAAATCGGATTAAAACTGTGACAAGAGGATGAAAACTGTCTGACTGCCCGATTTTTCTGACGCTTTCTGATATGAGGCGGAGTAGAAAAAAGTTGGCAGGAGGAAATGGTCAAAACAGATCGACAGGGTAACTGAAGAGGAGCCTGGACTAAAGAGAACAGTATGGGAACTGAAATATTCGGTGGGTAAAAGCATAAAGACCAAGATGAAAAAATATAACCTAAAAAAAGCACGGCAAGCAGAAGAGACTGCTGGCCGTGCTATCCAGTTGTTTGTCGGTAGTTTTTAAACAAAGCCAAGGCATCTCTGAAAGTTTGAAGACAGAAATAACCTAAGCACAAGATCTCACTGGTTGAAAGATATCAGAAGAGAATCCTTCATCAATCTATTGAAAAGGGCACTCTGGATTCAGGCGATTAACCAGATTTCTGACCAGATCCTCACTGACCACATCATAATCGTCACGGTGTTCACCATCCAGATATGCATAGGTAACGGCTGTTCCGGTTGTGGTTGGATCCGTGGCGTAACTTTTGCAGGAAGAATGAATCTGGTGGATTCCCGTTTTTTCAATCATTTCTCTCGCGTTAGAGGCATTCATGCCGCTGCCAGCAAGAATCTGAATCTGATCGCCGAATTTTTGCTGCATCGCTGCAATCCGGAGCATGCCATCCATGGCTTTGGGCATCTGCCCGCTGGTTAAAACCCGATCTGCCCCCAGTTCACAAAGAATTTCAAAGGCTTTTTCATAATCCGGTGTGATATCAATGGCGCGATGGAAGACCGCTTCTTTGCCATAGCGGTGAATCAGATCGATCATTTTGCGGGTGGCCTCCTGATCAATCTGGCCATCTTCTTCAAGAAAACCAAAGGCAATGCCATCAGCACCATTTGCAAGAAAACTTCTGGCTTCTTCAAACATGATCTTCTTTTCGAGATCGTTGTAGTGAAAGCCCGCAGCTCTTGGGCGGACCATGCAGATGACCTGCAGGTCGGTATCGCGTTTAACGGCTTTTAAGGTCGCTTCGGTTGGGGAAAGACCGCCTAAAGCCAGAGCACTGTTCAGTTCAACCCGATCTGCGCCACCATTGGCGGCAGCCAGACAGTCTTCATAGCTGCCCGTGCACACTTCTACGACAGGAAAACTGGATTGAAGAGTCTGGAGAGATTGAGATGACTGGATGGGTTGGGTGGATTGGGTAAGTTGATTTTGATTTGTCATACGTTTGCATTTCCTAGTCTTAACATGCTGAGGGCATAGATTCTGGCGTTGCTCATCAGGTCATCCACATTCATCCACTCATCTGGCAGATGGGCAATTCCTTTCTGGCCAGGAAAACTTGGCCCGAAGGGAACGATGTTGGGCATTCGCTTGGCATAGGTGCCGCCGGTTGTGGTGACCGGGGTGCCATCGAGATGGCAGATTTCTTCATAAGCTGACTGTAAAACCTGACAGAGCGTTCCGTCTTTTTTGAAGAAAACAGGTTTCCAGTCGCTGACACACTGCAGCTTGTCTTCAGGTTTCAATGTCGCTGCAATCCGCTGTTCAATTTCCGAATTTTCAATGCAGGGCGGATAGGAAACTGAGAAGCTGACCTGACCCGGTGCAATTTTCGTGTTGCGGATGTCCAGACGTCCAAATTCCGGATCGACCACATCCAGTTTCAATGCCCGTTCAGCACTCATGTTATTGAGCAGGTAAGCATTGGTCCAGATAAAAAGGTCGGCAGGGTCTGCAAAATCAATTTCATACACTGAACGGCCTCGTTCAGCATAGACCACTGGAAATTTGCAGTCCGGTGTCCAGCCGGCGATTGGCGGCTTTTTATGTTTCAGATAGGTCGGGATATCATTCATGCCGGTTTCTTCGTTGGTGCCAAACAAAATCCAGATAGGATGTTCTGTTTCCAGATTCAGATCTTTCATGGCTTTCAGTGCATACAGGCAGGAAAGAATCGGGCCTTTGTTATCGAGAACCCCGCGGCCATACAACTTTCCATCTCGGATTTCGGGCTTGTAGGGATCGGAAGTCCAGCCGGTTCCTTCAGGTACGACGTCGAGGTGGCCTAAAATGCCGATATAGTCATCCCCCTGACCATATTTTACGATACCGACCTGATCAGCGACTACTTCAGTTTCAAAACCAAAGCTTTCGGCCAGTTTTAAGGTTTCATCCAGCGCTTTTCGAACACCAGTTCCATACGGAGCCTTTTCGACAGGTTCGGATTGTTTGGAGTCAATGGAAACAATCTGGCAGATGCCGTCGATCATTTCCTGCTTCTGGGCATCAATGGCTTCAAGAAGCCGCTTTTCATTTTCGTTCATGTCCATTTCCTCTCGTTTGTTCGTTCAAGGATTCAGGGCTATTTCCAGACCAGAGGAGCAGTTCTGGTTTTCATGTAGTTGTCCATCCACTCTTTGGAAGCTTCTTCGAAATACTGTTTTCCATTTTCGTCAAACTGAACCAGATAAACGGTTGGCTTGAGATCTTTGGTGGCTACCGCAAAAGAGAAGCCTTTGATGTTGGTCGCACAGCCCCATTCGCCCTTATTGTTCATGGCAATTAAAGACAGATCGCCCGCTTTTGAGCGTTTCTTTTTCAGTTTTTCATCAAGTTCGGCCACAGCACTTTCGCAGGCTTCCTGCGGGGACATGCCCTCTTTCATGCGGCGGACAATTTCATAGGAGATGCAGCCTTTCATCAGGTCTTCACCAAGACCCGTTGCACTTGCTCCACCTACTTCACTGTCAACATATAAACCACTGCCGATCACTGGGCTGTCGCCAAGCCGGCCGGCCTTTTTCATGAACAGACCCGATGTACTGGTGGCAGCAGCCATTGAACCTTGCTGGTCCAAAGCAACCATGCCGACTGTGTCATGACCAGCATAGGGTTTTAACTCCCGTTCCTGATTTGCTTTCTGGTTTTCATCAACCAGCCGGTTGTGATAATGGGTGCGGGCACGATCCGTTAACATGTTCTTTCTTTCAAAGCCATGTTTATGGGCATACTTTTCGGCTCCGGCGCCTACTAGGAAGTTGTTGACTGGTTCTTTGGACAGTCGTCTTGCAACGGAGACTGGATTGGCAAAGTCTTTGATGGCACCGACGGCTCCGATCGAAAGGGTATCGCCATCCATAAAGGCAGCATCCAGTTCGACTTCTTCGTCTTCATTGGGCAGGCCGCCATACCCAACAGATTTATAGTATTCAAAATCTTCAACCGCCCGAATGGCCGTTTCCAGAGCATCGGCTGCGGATGCGTCATGTTCAAGCATGGTTTCGGCTTCACTGATTCCTTCCAGGGCCATGCGCCACGTTGCGATGATTCCGTACATTCTCATTTCCTCCTTAGAAAAAAGAGAGCAGAAGCTCTCTTGGATTTATGTTTTTGATGGGTTCGATTTTATATTTTTCATCCCGTTCAGAGTCTGGAGAAAGGTGCGCTGCAGGCACATGTTTCAGTCCAGATTCACTGACCGGATAAATTCTGGCTGAATTTAATAGCAGAATTCTTTTCTCATTGTTGCGGTGTCTTTGTGATCGGCCAGAGCTGCGCCTAACTGGCACATGTGCTCAAGAGCATCATTCAGACCCACTTCACCTTTTTTCGGGCCTCTGACAATGGGAATCAGGTCTTTGTATTTCGCGATCGTTTCTTCGTTTTCTTTGGACATACAGGCGACGGCAGGAACATCGGTATTCTTGTTGATACTTTCGCACACTTCAGCAGCCATCAGGGCGTAGTCCTTGTAGTTGAACGCTGGACCACAGAAGACGAGATCTGGTTTCAGCTTCAGAGTCAGCGCAGTGATTTTGCGGACGATTTCCTGGGGATTGGCCAGAAACGTTCCATTGCCGCAATACACGCAGGCAACCACTTTTTCATCGTTGGCTTTTAAATAGCGCTCCATCATTACAGCAGGGCCGACTACTTCTTTGGTGGCTTTTAAAGGAACCATTTTATCGTCTTTGGTTCCTTGTCCAGCCTGGATCTGGTCATAGACCATCATGACTTTTTTCATTTCGTTACCTCTTTATACTCTCTTATTCGAGTCGAGAAAAAACAGGGACAGCCCCAGAGCCCTTATGGCACTGGGGCTGTCAAGGTGAATCGAAGGATTCAGGAGGGTTTAGCAGATTGAACAGCGTACAGCAGTGTTGAATCGATCAAAGGTCATCTAAATCCAGATCATCCAGATCGATTTCTTCTTCACCGGAATCGGCAGCCGCTTTTTCTTCGTCTAAATACTGGCGATCCAGGATCTTGATGAATGGCAGGTAAATGAATACGCCAAGAATCAACAGGAAAGCCTGGAACAGGGCGCCGACCCAGTTGGTTGCCAGGAATCCGGAAATGATGACTGGCATGGTCCATGGGATGTTAATGCCATTACATGGCGGGAACATACCCATCGACATTGCAACATAAGTCAGGATAATGTTCAGGGTTGGAACCAGAATGAATGGAATGGCAATGATTGGGTTCAGCACGATTGGCAGACCAAACACGATTGGCTCGTTGATGTTGAAGATACCGGCAACCAGAGACAGTTTGCCCAGTTCCAGAACACGTTTTGACTTACAGAACAACAGCATCGCAATGAGCAAGGATAAAGTCGATCCACATCCACCGAAGGTTGCGAATAAATCCTGGAACTGCTGCGAAATAATATGAGCGCCATTGGCAACCGTGTAGCCGGCAGGGCCAACAGCACGATATAAATCAAGGTTTTCCAAAGCAAGGGTCTGCAAGATCGGATTGAAGACGGCACCGACAACGGAACCACCGTTAATACCGAAGAACCAGAACAGGTGCAGGAAGATGTAGGCGACGATCATTGCACCCAGCGTATCGCCAAGACCAAGCAATGGTGTCTGCAAGAACGTGAAGATGAAATCAAAGGCCGTTGTTTTGCAGGCAACAAAGATCAGGTTGATTAAGAAGAAGACGGTCATGACGATTGTTGCTGGGATCAAAGCAGAGAAAGAAGCAACAACCGTTGGCGGAACACCAGCTGGCATCTTGATAACCCAGCCTTTGCGCTCTACCCATGCATAAAGCAATACAGACGTGATTGCGACGATAATGCCGACAAACAGACCTTTCGATCCGAGCCAGCCAAACTGTAAGCCGCCAACGACTGCGTTTGCGCCTTCAGGAATATTCACCAGTTCGCCTGTTGCATCCATCAAAGAAGAAATCTTCGCATTGAAGGAGAAAGGCATCAGGATGAACCAGGACATTAAAGCAACGGCAGCACCAAAGATTGGCGTCGTTCCTTCTTCGCGAGCCATGGAATATCCAATGCCGACAACGGCGAAGATAGCCATTAACGAGAAGGTTGCATCAGAACATTTCGATAACAGACTGGCAAAGGAGAGATCTCCGATATACCAGTTTTCGACAAAATTCACCCATGCAGTAATTGGGAAGTTTGCCAGAAGCAGGAAGATGGATCCGGCGATTAACAATGGTGTAGAAACCAGGAAACCGTCACGGATCGCAATCAGAAACTTGTTGCGCCCGATGGCACTTGCCAGAGGCATTAACCATTTTTCTAGTTTGTCCATCATAATAATTTGTCTCACTCTCTATGATTGAAATTTGAATTTGAAACGTATCTGTCAGATGAGTGATGGTAGATGACTTGCGCCAGAGTCATTCAGATCCATGACTCATTCTGTACAGAGGACCGGCTTTATGAAACCAGAAGGCAAAGTGGCTGATGGAGAGAAAGTATGCCTTGCGCCAAAAAGCCGGACAGGGGAGTTATAGATCTGGAGCGAAAAGTCGAAAGAACAGGACGCTTCGCTCACGGCCAATGCGATTAAGCAGCAGCTTTGGCTTTTTTCATTTTGGCAATGGCGGTTTTCAGCACTTTTTCGCCGTTCATCATGCCGTAATCACCAGAGTCAATGACCATGATTGGAATGCCCGACTTGCCGTATCGTTCTTCCGTTTCTTTTAAGAGATATTTGACCTGGGGGCCTAACAGGATCGCGTCGGGGCGATCGTTATCGATAATTTCACCGAGTTTTCCATGAGGGAAAGCTTTAACGGTAATTGGCAGGTTATGTTTGTCAGCGACTTTCTGCATGTCGGCTGCTAACATGCTGGTTGACATTCCTGCGGAACAGAACAAATAAACTTTTTTCATGTGTTTCCTCCTTTGTTCTAACTGTCTCTATTCTATTTGAAATATGGGGAAAATATGGTATACGATTTTCCCATCGCGAGGAAGCGCTTTCTCTGATTTTCTCGCTTTTTGAAAAAATTTTTAAATCTTCAATTCATACCGTAATCAGAATCATTATTTATGAGATTCGATTGATTCCCATAAATCACATCTTTTCCTATATTTGTGATTGGATTTCCTAACGCGAGGAAGAAATTCCTTGTTGACAAACAGCTGAAAATGAGAAATCGAAAAACGGCCAGTCTTTTTTGAATATTCAAAAAAGACTGGCCGCAGTCAAGAGGATTTCAAATCGAAGGAATGAAAAGGTTCAGATAGATTGATCGCGTCCTTTCAGAGCAACTTCTTTTTCGGTTGTTCCAGCCAGATAGTCATGGAGCATCCGTCTGCTTGGCGCACTGAAAGCGATCAGACCGGAAACCAGAGTGATTGCAATGGAAAGATAGAGCAGATAGCCGGAAAAATTCAGACCACTGGCAAGAGAAATCATATCCTGCCAAAGACGGCTTGGATTGAACAGTACGCCTTCCAGAACGAGCAGGCCAAGACCCTGGCGTAAAAGAAGGTCTTTGAAGCGCAGGCTGGACCCGTCTGTCTTTTCGATCTGGATGCCCATTGTTTTCTTTCCGACAGTCTGGCCGGGGTAGATCTTATAGGGAACCCAGACGTAATAGAAGAAAGCCAGAAGAAGTCCGAGTCCACCTAAAATCAGGGCGGTTGTGAGGCTGGAAGCGTCAGCCAGTTTGAAGACATTGACGTGCACCATATTTTCCTGGTCATGAGTCAGAAACATCCAGCCAAGGCAGAGAGGAAGCATCATACATAACGCACCCAGAAACCAGTCAATCAGATAGGCGATCATCCGTTTGGACTGATTGACAGGACATCTTGTTTGATCCAGCAGAGTGAACAATTGCAGCTTAAGATTTGAAAACATCAGCATTTCCTCCTTTTTTTATTTTCGTTTCTCTTTGTTCATTGAGTCCGATTCATCTTATTGATTGCCTGTGGCGATCTCGGATCAACAGACAAAATTCAGAATGGCAGTATTATTCTTCAAGCAGAATACTCATAAAGGCTTTGTAATTTTTCTGGCGTTTGAGACGGTTGAAGCGGATCTGGTTGGATACGATACTGATCCACCAGTCAAAGAAAACGCGAAGCAGTTCATGGTCACTCGGCCGGATGGCCAGCAGAATGACGAACTCAACATCAAAGGCGCCCCAGTGAATCGGATGGTCCAGAAAAGCGATGGAAATAATCGATTCGGCCACATCACAATCCAGAGCATGGGGGAGTGCGAAGCCCATCACAAAGGAAGTCGGGGCAAACTGTTCACGTTCGAGAACACTCTGGGCATAGTTTTCCGGTGCAATGCCAGCATTAATCAGCGGATCAGCCATGGATTTGAGTACATCTTCAACACTTTCAGCTTTGAAGTTTTCGTAAAAATACTCAGGCCGGATCAGGTTCTTGATTTTGGACAGAAATTCCGCATGTCCTTTTTCCTTATCCAGCCGGTTAAGACAGCTGAAAATGGCAGCTTCATTTTCTGGAGTATAGAAAATGGAAAGCTCAATGGTTGGAATGTCCATTGAATGGCCCAAAGGAATCGTGGTCAGAATCAGATCTGGATTCAGTTTTTTCACTTTCTGTTCTTCAAAGGTCTTCTCTACTCCGATAATGTTCATCCGATCTTCAAACTGGGTACGGATTTTGGAAACGACCAGGTTGCTTAAGGCCTGGTCATTGGGAAAGAAAAGCAAAGCGCGATAGCGTTTGGCTGCCGTAGCCCGGTTGTAACTGGCCCCAAAATGTAAAGCCAGAAATCCAAGCTCATCCTGGGAAATCTTCAGACCGGTAATGGCTCGCAGCTTATCCCCGGCACAAACCGCCATATCGAAAATGAGCGGGAAACGCCAGCGAATTTCTTCAAGGTAGAAGTTTTTGATGGAAGTGTCATGATTGAGGCGATCGCTCAGGGAGCGAAGGTGCAAAGACAGTCCCCGGATCAGATCTTCATCTTCCATCATGTTTACCCCAAAATGATGGTAGATGGAATTGAGCATCTGAATTGTGATGTCATTGAGGTCGTAAACCCAGCCGCTGATTTCGATAATGTTATCGGTATATTCCATCGCCCGCTTACCCAGTAAGAGCAGGGCAACCTGTTCGATTTCATCGTTGTTGACTTTAATGGGGTAGAGATGACTGATTCGCTCGTACAGATCCTGAGCAACTTTATATTCAACTGTCTGTTCCAGTCTGGGTTCACAGGGGCGATCTTCAATCAAGTTGAACTGCATCATTCGTTTTAAGGCGACCCCAATATGCATCAAAATCATTGGGATTTCCATCTCGCGGATTGAATACCCATGACTTTCCATACAGCTGGAGAGGATTTCTTTACACCGATACAGATCAAATTCCGGATACAGGCGGGCAATGCAGTCGAGATTGAAGAAGTTTTCTTCCACTTCCTCCATGAGCAGCCGCTTAAACAGCCGTCTTTTGTCATATTCATCCCCATTCAGGGAAACCTGACCTTTTCGGTAAACCAGATCCAGTTCGGAATCTTCTCTGAGCATTCCCCGGATCGCTTTGAGATCCTGTTCCACCGTATAAATGCTTGCGCAGACCTGATCGCTCAGATCGGTCATGGAACATTCTTTGACCGAAAGCAGCTTTTTGAGAATATAGTTACACCGTTCCTTGGGATTCTGAGGAATTTCTTCTTTATTGATCAGAGAATTTGAACTCGCCTCTAAATGCAGGCGATATCCCTGCTGATAGGAAGACTCGATCCAGCCGTCTTTGATCTGGCTGTTGATGGTTTCGATATCACTTCGGATTGTCCGAGTGGAAACATGCATGATCAAAGCCAGATCCTTTCCTTTCACCCAGTCTTTTTCCTTGTCAAGAAACGCAACAATTTTTGTTTGTCTTTCATTCATCGCGCCAGACCTTCTCTTTCTGTATATAGTATGGAGTTTTATTCCCTGCCAGGCAGACACCATCCTTTCCTAATGCGCGGAAAGAAATGAAGGCGGAAAAAAGTAAACGTTCCCTATACTGTCCGTGGTGATCAAAATGTTCAGAAAATTACTCGACCCAAATTCCATTCACTCCAGAAAACTGCGGCTGACTTATTCTCTTGTGCTGATTGTATTCAGCTCCTTGCTGCAGACTTTTGTGCTTCAAACCTTCATGAATCCCTGCAATCTTTTATCCAGCGGATTCACAGGCCTGGCTTTATTGATCAATAAGATTTCGCTGGCCATGGGGATGGATATTCCAACTTCTGTATTGATTCTGGCCCTGAATATTCCCTGTGCCCTGTTTTGCGCAAAGCGGATCTCCAAACGTTTTACGTTTCTGTCTTGCGTACAGTTTTCCTGCACCTCTTTTTTTCTGACTATTTTCAATTTTCAGCCGATTGTGGATGATATTCTGCTCAATATTATCTTTGGCGGATTCCTTTATGGGATGGTCACGGTTATCGCTTTACGGACTGACGGCTCCACGGGTGGAACGGACTTTATCGCCCTGTATGTTTCCGACATTCTGCACAAGAGCATCTGGAACTACGTATTCATTTTTAATATGTGTCTGATCATTATTTTCGGCGCCATGTTTGGCTGGGAATACGCCGGATATTCGATCCTGTTTCAGCTGATTTCAACCAAGACGATTGATAATTTCTATAATCGTTACGCTCAAGTGATGATCGAAGTGACAACTCAGGATCCAGATACCGTGACTGAGGCTTTCCAGAGAGATTTTCATCATGGGATGAGTGTCGTAAAAGCTTATGGTGCCTATAAACATCAGATTTATTATTTATGCCGCTCCATTATCTCGACCTATGAAGAAAATGAAGTGGTTCGAGCAGTTCGCAAAGCAGATCCAAAGGCGATTATTTATTCGAATCGCATTGATAATTTTTACGGAAGCTTCTATCGTCGCCCTATTGAATAAATCTTTGGTTCAACAAAGTAATCGAAAATGGCGGCTTGCAGGCGGAATCGGCCAAGTTGAGCAGTGAAGACCACCTGCTGGAGAAGCCAGTAGTCGAAGCGCACCGAGCAAATGCAGTGAAAGGGCATATGACATATAGAGTGACTAATAAGGTAATGCAACGGGGAATGTAGAAGATAAGCAGAAGACAGAGCTTGTTTTTATGCGTTGAAGCGGGCCGCCTGAAAAAGCAGGCGGCCTGCTTTTTAGTCGTTAAGAATAACGGCTTTATGAGAATTTCACCGATGCCAGGATACGTTTTTTGCCTGAAGGGACTTCACCTTATAACAGTTTCGATTGTATTCAACTCTGTAAATTTGGCAATATCCAGAAAACATCTCACCCAGACGGCTGTTTTTTTGTGATCCGCCTTTTGCCAAATTTGCAAATAAGGAGAAAGGAATGAACTTTTTCAAAGACTGCTCGATCAGAAATGAAAAGCTGATTAATGATTTGAGAAGCGAAAGATAAATTCCTTGACATCCCCAGATTTGAAGTGTAGCGTTGATGACGCTGGCTTTGAAAATTCAGATGGCTATTCTATTCTGGTAAGAAACAGAGGGGAAGAGCCAGAGAAGATCGAAGCCTGGCATGTGAAAGTGTAAAATTATTTCACAAAAGTGCTTGACCCGGCATACCAGTCGGTGTTATAGTAATTGAGCGTTAAGAAAACGCGGCAACAAAGCCGCTGACCTGACGCAAATCATCTTTAGATATCGAAGAAATCATCAATTGTGAAATTCTTAAAAATATTTCACAAAAGATGTTGACGAATGATCTGGCTGATGATAAGATAAATAAGCCTTGTGAGGGAAATTGATTCACTCACAAACAGATGGCTCTTTGAAAACTCTGATTACAGACAATTCAATATTCGAAATTAACACGTCGATTCTTGAAA
>CAJTVE010000068.1 GCA_910579655.1 uncultured Allobaculum sp.
ACCAATTGTGCGAACGGAAAATCCACACAATGGTTTAGAGCCGGTGATTTAAAAACCACTTACAATTTTAGAATGCCAGTAAAAATCCGGATCAATTTTTCTGAGCTTCTTTTGAAAACCAGAACGGGGGATCAGATTTATCTGCTTATTTGCCAGCTTTGGAGAAAGCCAGATAAGCCGCACCAAGCAGGCCCGAATCTTCAGAAAGTGAAGATGGACGAACGTCGACATACTGATCTACTGGTGGGAAGACTTTTACTTTTACGCGATCTTCAACATCTTTAACAAAGCCGTCGATCTTCATGGCAACAGAACCGCCAAGGATAACGATTTCAGGATCAGTTACCGCAATCAGCGTTGCAATCATGTTAGCCAAATATTCTTTAGCCTCATCCATGATTTCAGCCGCTGTTTCATCGCCCTGAACAGCCAGGTCATTAACTTCACCAGCGTGAGCAACATCCAGACCGGCTTTGCGGGCCCGCTTTGTAATGGCTGTACCAGAGCAGATGGCTTCAACAGCACCCGGGCTTAAACGGCCATGGCTAGGTCCATTGCGCCATAAGATGCAGTTTGCAACTTCGTGAGCGAAACCATGAGCACCATTTACGATTTCTTTGTGAACAACCTGTCCAGACCCTAAACCTGTGGATACCGTTAAGAACTGAACAAAGTCTTTATCCTTGCCATCACCGACTACAGCTTCAGCAAGTGCAGCCAGGTTCGCATCATTTTCAAGGTAGCATGGCAGACCTGTCATTTTCGTGATTGTTTCTGGAATGGAGAATGTCCACCAGGACTCATTCAGGTTAGGCGTATTAATGATGTAGCCTGTTTTCAGGTTAAGCGGTCCTGGGCAGGATACACCGATCCCAACGATGTCCTTATCAAATCCTTGAATGACTTCTCTGATTTTTTCCAGAGTTTCCTGTGGATCATCTGGATTGGTTCTGAACTGGATTCGTTCAATCAGGTTCATATTCTCGTCGACGAGCGCAACGCGGGTATTTGAACCTCCAATATCAATACCGATTGAATATTTCATTTTATTTCCTCCTGGGAATTCTGAATTCAGTTTATCATAGCCAAAGTATTTATGATTCTTTTTTCGGCAACTTATCCTTCTTCATTCAAAGACATAAATTTTATAGTCTGCTCTTTACTTTGAGCACAATCCAGTTCTTAGCGCTTTCTGTTCCTCTATGAATAGAAAAGCGCTTTAAATAAAAGGAAAAGCCTATCGATTTCAAGCTGGTCTCAGAGTTTTGGACTGGAACGGATTCAATTCCACTCTTCTGATATTCTGGATGTCCAAAAGAAAAAAAGGATGAATCTGGATACAGGATTTTGCAAAGGGAGAAAACGCTTTATGTTCTGCCTGGCACTGACATCTTTCAAAAGGTCCTATTCAAAAGGACATCTTCTGTCTGGCTATCAAAGCGCTGTGTCGAGATTTTTCGCCCGATAATTGATATCGGCTTTTCTGGCCTGTCGACTTAGCTGCCGGGTTGGAATTCGATAAAGCCGGCCATCTTTTCGAAAATTTGTGCTGCACTGACGAAACTCAAAACTCACATTCTGACGGATGCATTGGTCTTTCAAATCCAGAACCCATGCATAATCAAGCAGGCGGCCGTTACGGTCTGATTCACCTCCGACAACGACCAAGTCAATTCCCTCCAGATAGGATTCAAGACTAACTGGCCCAATCATCGGCTGAACAACAATGCACTTATGCCGGATTGGCAGTTGCTGAAAAATCGGCAGTTTTACATCGGCATTTCGCTGATTTTCCACTGTGCAGCCGACAATCACATTGTCATATCCTGCCCCCCAGTCAGCAGGAACGCATTCAAGAAAGCGCCTAATTCGTTTAGTCAGAAACAGAAACATACAATCCGGACGCTGTTTGATCATCTGCCAGCAGGCCGGCCGCCATGGATCTGCTTCTTCAATGAGAAAGTCACTTGAAAAACAAAGATAAACTATCCCTGCTTTTAACTTTGGTTCACCATTCTTCTTTTTTTCCAGCGGTTTGAAAAAATCTTTTGTCTGAACAATCTGGCTGGTATCGACACCTCGCCGGGCATCTCCTTTATGAATATAGCAATGCAGACAGCCATCACTGCATCGATGACAACCACGCCACGGATTCCAGACTGCCATCTTCCATCTCTCCTTCTCTTCTTGCTCTTCTCTTCTTCTCTTTTTTCCATCATAATCGACACCCAGAATGATTTCCAGATCGGCTGGTCATGCCTTGCTAACAGTCAATGAAAGAGTATCCTGATTCATTTCCAAATGGATTTTCCGATCAAATAGAAAAAGTCTGTCAAGGGATAAATGGACAAGCCAGACAATGGAGAATCTTTCTGCTGGAGAACCTTTCTACTGGCCGATTTCCTGATTGGGCAGGCTGTCCTCATTCGTCTTCACATTTTCAATTGGTTCCATATCACTTGAATCCAACGAAAAAAGTTCATGCCAATTTGTCATGACATGAACTTTTCTGGTCAGATTTTTACAAACTGTTCGCCTGACTTTTCTGGAACTAAGCTCTTTTTTTCGAACGGGCTTTCAGGACTACTGTTGTACTGGCAAGATGATCCATGTAGTCTTCTTCTATGCGCCGCTGTCCCATTGGAACCAGAGCCGTGATTTCATCATCGTCATAGCCAACGACAATGGTTCGTTCCGATAACATAATCGGTCGTTTCAAGATCGATGGGTTTTTCTGAATCAGTTTGATCAGCTCATTGAGTGAGTAGTCATCAAGGCTGCGCTTCAAGGTCTGGAAGGCTTTGGAGCGGGTAGAAATAATATCGGAAGTGCCGTTTTCGCAACGGGAAAGAAGATATTTGATCTCGCTTTCCTGCATTAAGTTCGAAAAAATATTCTTTTCAAGAAAAGTGATGTGGTTGTCCTGAAGCCACTTTTTAGCTTTTCGACAGCTTGCACACCCTGGTGATGTATAGATAATGACCATATAAAGCCTCTCTTCAGCCGGCTTCCCGACTTTATAGATCAAGGATATCACCGTCCAGAGTGATTATTTGGATTTTTGCCTGTATAAGATTTGTACGAAATGTAATTAATGTTATTTAACAATGCACATAACTTTACTTTCCGCCATAAATAAAAGCGGGCCGTTCAACCCGCTGATTTTTGCTTCGATGGATCTTAGAATCTGTCAGTAAATCTGAAGCCATGGAAAAGGCCTCCATTATTGTGAAGGAAAAGAATCTTTGTGTCACGCAGGATTCCCGGTTTTAACAGATTCCATTTTCTGTAGCGGCTATTCAACACCAATCAGGAATGAATAGACCGGCTGTTTTCCGTTGTAGACTTCAACTTCAGCTTCGGAGAAAGAAGCAATAAAGTCGGCCAGCTCGTCAGCCTGTTCTTTCATGGCGTCTTCGCCATAGATCAGGGTAACCAGCTCGGAGTCTTCATCGATCATTTTCTTTAAAAGATCTCTGGTTACTGCCATCATGTCTTCCTGGGCATCGACAATTGCTTTGCCCAGAATACCCATGTACTGTCCAGCCTTGATTGGCAGACCTTCATAGGTTGTATCTTTAATGGCATAAGTAACCTCACCGGTTTTCACGCCGCCGATCGCCTCTTCCATGTCAGCCAAATTGTCTTCCAGGGAAGCATCTGGATTGTACATGATACATGCGGACAGCCCCTGAGGGATGGTCTTGGCAGGCAGGACATGAACATCTTTGTCTTCCATAACATCAGCAGCCTGCTGAGCAGCCATGACAATGTTGGAGTTATTTGGGAAGACGAAGATATGATCGCAGTTCAGCTTTTTGATGGCACTGATGAAGTCTTCCGTTGAAGGGTTCATCGTCTGTCCACCGGAGATTACAATATCCACACGCAGTTCTTTGAACATTTTCTGGATACCATCCCCAGCAGCCACCGCAATCAGACCATATTTCTTATGTTCGCCAGCAAGCTCTTCTTCCTGCTCTTTTTCACGGCTGAGAATTTCCTCGTGCTGATCGCACATATTTTCAACTTTCAGTTTCATGAAGCGTCCTTGACGTTTACCCATGCGAATCGCAGTGGCCGGTTCAAGGGTATGAACATGAACTTTGACAAGGTCTTCATCCTGTACGCAGACGATCGAGTTGCCAATCGCAGCAAGCTCGTCTTTGAATTTCGCTTCGGAGAAGTTTTTCATTCCTCTGGAAGACAGCTGAAGAATAAACTCCGTGCAGAAACCATATTCGCCTTCGCCGCCTTCGACTTTAGCCTGTGCACTTTCACCAGCGGCTGCCGACTGTTCGAGTTCAACCGGTTTGCCTTCCATGGCAAGAGTCATTCCTTCCAGAATGGCTAAAAGACCCGCACCACCAGAGTCAACAACACCGACTTCTTTTAAGACTGGCAAAAGATCTGGTGTCGTATCCAGAGAGATCTTGGCTTCTTCAACCATTTTCTTCATGACATCGGTGCAGTCTGTGATTTCATCGGTTGCTGTATAGGCATAGGTGTAATCCGCAGCTTCACGGATAACTGTCAGGATTGTTCCTTCTACAGGACGCATAACCGCTTTGTAGGCAACCCGGCTTCCGTTGACCAGAGCCGAAGCCAGCTGCATGGCATCCAGAGTATCCAGATCTTCAACGGCCTGATAGAAGCCACGGAAAATCTGAGAAGTGATAACACCAGAGTTACCACGGGCACCCATTAAAAGACCACGGGAAAGAACTTTGGCAATGGCACCTACTGTATCTTCCGGGCATTTCAGGGCTTCTTTGACTCCGTTTGTAAAAGTCAAAGACATATTGGTTCCAGTGTCTCCATCTGGAACCGGAAATACGTTCAAGGCATCAATTCTGGCCTGGTTGTTGGCCAGATTATTCATGCCGGAACGCAGCATTTCTTTAAAAAGTTTACCGTCAATCCGTTCCATTGCGCGTCTCCTTACTTAACAGTTCTGACGCCCTGAACGTTGAGATTGACAGCTTCAACTTTGACTTCCAGGGTTTTTTCAAGAACATAACGAACACGCTGCTGCGCGGCAACCATGACTTCGGACAGTTTGATTCCCTGCAGAGCGATTACATAGATATCGAGAATTAAAGAATTACCATCCTGGCGGACGATTACGCCGCGAGAATAGTTTTCCCGTTTCAGAAGTTCAGCCCAGCCATCTTTCACGACCTTCTGGCTGGCCATTCCGACAATTCCATAACATTCATTGATAGTTCCGCCTACAAGGTTGGCAATGGCATCTAATGAAATTTCAATGTCTCCATATTCGGTAGATTTATGAATCGGCATGTTTTCCTCCAGTACGATGTTTCTGAGTCGTACGTATTTTTACGAACTTCATGAATGTCTTAAGACATTCAGGCAAAACCTGTTCTATTTTGCAGGCCCGTCAAAAACAGGGGTATGTGATAGGCCTTGCAAGAAATGGTTTTCAAAGATGTTTATGGCATCGGGTATATTATAAGCATTTTTTCTATAAAACAAAAACGAGTGTGGCCATTCACACCAACCACCCACAAAGATGTTTTGCCCCAGCATTTTTCAAACGGTTACAGATCATATTCACTATACAGTCAGGCAGATATGATGCGTTCAGCCATAATTTTATGTAAATTACGGTCTAATTTCCCATTTTTTGTTCTCCCCTTGCCGGGATGAACATCCAACATCGATTTTTTCTTTTTTTGCGATGCTTGCGTATCTGACAAAACAAACTCGCAACGATTCATCCTTTCAACTTTCACGTTAAAATTTCATCCATCAAAAAAAGCGATTCTCAGCCCGTTTCGGGTATTTCCAAAAAGAAACATACAGTTTTCCTTTCGTCTTTCCTTGTGTCCTCTGCTCTTTTTCATTGAATCTGTATTCCCGCCTTCCTTCATGCGGCGTCTTCTCATCGAATTCATGTCTCTTCTTTATTCTGAGATCGGCCTTGGTTCAAGGCATGAAAACGACCAGCAAAAAAAACCGTTCACAGAAAATGCGAACGGTCATTCATCACTTACAGAGGATCGGAATAGTCGCCGGACAGGACGCAGGATCTAGTATGGATAGAAAGTATCCGAAGCTGCATCATAGGTGTAGTAAATGCCATTGTCGGTATTATAAAACAGATTGGTCGATGGCGAATGCTGCATATAGTCGACAGCCGAGCCTTCCCAGTCCGTAATGGTCGAAAGGTCTTCTGGAATCTGCCCGGAAGTTGGCTGCGAAGCTGGAGTCTGATCAGCAGCTGGTGTCTGATCAGCAGCTGGTGTCTGCTGGGCATTTGGATCCTGATTTTCAGATGGCGCAGGTGCCTGATTCTGGTCTGTTGCAGCTTGATTCTGGTCAGCTGCGGTCTGGTTTTGGTCCGTCTGACTTTGATCTGTAGACGAATCCGTCTGCTGGGAGTTTTCCTGTGGGGTTGGATAGATATTCTGATCGAGCACGCTCTTTGGAATTTCACGGTTTTCCGCACGTTCTTCCGGTGAGAGATACATATAGGAGCAGGCAATTTTATTGACAACTCCATTGTCGCCATCGAGCATCAGGCAGACATTTTCGCCTTGCAGGTTGACCAGAACCTGCTGATACGTGCTCATCATGAACAGCGATGGAATCGAGGTAAAAATGGTATTTCCATCCTGCAAAACGAGCTTGAGCATATTCTTGTCATAACTTTCCTGCCAAGGAAGAATTTCAGCGATCTTTTCAAAGACAGAACGGGTCAGCTGATCTGGATGCTCCCGGACTTCTTTGGCAATCGAATCCAGAACTTCCGGCGAAAGATCCGCTAACAATGGATAATGCACCAATGTACGCAGTTCGGTCTGACTGGTCACAGGAATTCTTTCACCCTGACTGGTTAACAGATAGTTTTCCCCGTTTTCTTCATAGTAGCCAATGATCGTTTTTTCCTGAATATCCAAGTTCAGGACCTGGCCATCATAGTAAACATCAGCCGATTCAATAAGCGGGTTGGCCAGCAGTTTCTTTTCCATCTGCTGGGGCAGATTGAGGTAAGTCCGCTGGTTGACCGATACATCCGCAATGCCATAAATCTGCTGCGGAGTGAAATAGTAGTTTCCAGAACAGACCAGGGCCTGTATGCGAGTATATGGACAGAATAGATAGACGAACGTGCAGATCAGCACAAAAATCAAAACACCCGTTCCGATTTTCAGCCAGACTGGACGGTCATCTTTTGCCGCCTGCATGGGATCAAGGTTTGTCTCACGCTTAGCAAAGAGAGTCACCTTCGGCATGCCAGTTGATCCTTTCTACTTCCGTGATCAGTCGAACACCAAATTTTTCCCAGGCATCTTTCTGAATCATCCGGATAAGTAAATCGACATCATGAGCCGTAGCACTGCCTTCATTGACAATGAAATTTGAATGGACTTCGCTTACTCTTGCCCCGCCGATCGCTTTGCCGCGATAGCCTAGATTGTCCACCACCTGCCAGGCATTCATCCCTTCCGGGTTTCGAAACACTGAACCCGCAGAAGGTCTGGAGACGGGCTGACTGGACAGCCGGCGCTGTTTTCGAGAATCCATCAGCGCTTTGATCTGGGTTCTTTCTTTGGGTTCTAGAGCAAAACGGGCCGAAAGAATAATCCAGTCTTTGTGGGTCTGGAACAGAGAGTGTCGATAAGTAAAATCGAGTTCTGCTTTGGGCAGCGTTACAATCTGGCCATCGCGCAGAATTGTGACATCGATTAAGATTTCAGAAAGATCGGAACGGTAGGCGCCGGCGTTCATATAAATACCACCGCCAATACTGCCTGGAATTCCGGAAGCAAATTCCAGACCGGAAAGGCCATGATCCATGGCCTCAAAACTCAGCTGGATGATCGAACAGCCAGCCTGGGCGTTGAGAATATTGCCTTTTTCAAAGGTGAAAGCGTCAAAACCGGATTTGAGCGAAATCACAACGCCATGATAGTCGCAATCATCAATCAGGACATTACTGCCGTTGCCAAGAACGAGCCAGTCCACCTGATTGTTTTCAAGCAGTTCAATCAGAGTAACCAGGTTTTCCACGCTGTCGACTTCAATAAAGAAATCCGCCTTGCCGCCAATTTTATATGTTGTATGTCTGGAAAGAGGTTCGCGCTCCCAAACCTGGCCCAGGCGATAAAGAGTGTCTTTCAGGCTCATTTACTGTTTTCCACCCTTGTCTTGAATCATCTGGCTGGCCCAGTCAATCATATTTTCAGCCGCTTTTCGGGTGCCCAGATTCCAGGCGTTTTGAGCCAGTCTCTGGCGGTTTTCTTCATCCAGAAAAGCCGTTGCGATTGCTTCAGACAGCGAATCGGCATTGAGATCTTTTTCTTCCAGCAAAACAGCGGCATGCTTATCCGATAACATGCGCGCATTGTAGTACTGGTGGTTTTCTGCAACATACGGACTTGGGATAATCACCGCCGGAATTCCGGAGGCTGTTACCTCACAAAGCGTAGTCGCCCCTGCCCGGCACACAATGCCATCGAGCATCGCATAAATGCGCAGAGCATCGACATACGGCACAGTATGGACATTCGGGAAGGCATCAAACAGATGCAAATCAGAATCATTATCTTTGCCGCAGACATACAGAATCTGCAAAGATGGATCCACTTTGCTCAGAGCTTCTTTCATCAGTTCATTGACTGAAGAACTGCCAAGGCTGCCCATCACGATCATGATGGTCTTCAAGTTTGGGTCCAGGCCCAGAGATTCAAAGTACTCTGGATCTTTTTCAATGCGGGCTGCCAGTGAGGAACGCGGATTGCCCAGCTGACGGGCCTTATCCCCTCCAAAAAAGTTGGTTGCCTTGTCATAGCAGGTGACAATCCCGGATGCATAGCGGCTGACCACTTTGTTGGCCTTGCCGACAACAGAGTTCTGTTCATGAAGCATGACAGGAATGCCAAGGGAGTGGGCTGCCATGGCCGCCGGTGCACAGACATAACCGCCAAAACCGATTAAAAGATCTGGCTTTTCTTGTTTCAGATACGTTTTTGCCTGACCTCTGGCCTGGAACATCAGCCAGATGGCTTTCAGTTTCTGAACAACGCCGCCAGTCAGACCAGAGGCGTGAACCGGCAGGAAGCGATAGCCCGCATTCGGAACAATCTGGGCTTCCATCCGGTCATCATTTCCAATAAAAACCAGTTCAGTGTCTGGTTCTTGTTCTTTCCATATTTGAGCGAGGGCTAAAGCCGGATAAATATGTCCGCCAGTTCCCCCGGTAGCGATACAAATTTTTTTCATAGTAAATATCAAATCTCCAACAGGATATCCTCTCAGAATCTGCCCACTTGAAAGCTTTCCGCTTTGACAGAAAAGCAACAGGCATATAACAGATTTCCTGATCCAGCGCGATCAAACCTGATCAGTCGGGAGTGGGTGCTACCTGACTATTGTGGGCTGTTTTTGGGTTGTTTTCAATGGTCCAGATTCAGAATTGCTGATAAGCGATACAAAAGCAATTTTTGAAAGATAAACTCTGGCATCCATTTCGATTCTGCCATCTTCCAAGCAAAATGACGGATGGTCAATGCGAAGACGGATTTTTTTATTTTACTCTTCCTCTGATCCGATACGCAAATATTCATAGCCATCATTCATAACCACTGATTGATTTTTCATCTTTGCAGATGGTTGCAGCCCCTATGACATATTCATTTGAAATAGAAAAACAGAAAACCTTGCGATCAGTGATCTTTGTTGATCTATAACCTTTCTCATTATAATCAAGCCGCATAGAAAAAGCCTGACCTTTAGAGAAAAGATCAGGCTTCTTGAAAACAGAATGGAAAAGTGCAGATCAAAATGTAGATTTGTGATGGATCCAGGCAGATTAGTCTGCCCTTTGACGGACTTTCTGCCTGTTTTCCTCCATCCGTACATTTCCAGCTTTCTTTCTTTGAGTATCGGTTACGAAGCTTCACTTTGCGGAATGAGTTCATTCCATTCCTGCAAAGCGCCCATCAGGACAATTCGCTGATTGGAAGAGAATCCATAATCCAGGTTACAGGTCGAAAGGGTCACAAAATTGCGGTTGGTCAGATCCATATCCCGCGTATAGAGCGCCTGACTGTACACATCTGCCATGACCTGATCCTGCTGGCCAGCATAATCGGTCAGATACACAGCTGCATCATCTGAACCCTGATAGAAGGCAATGACATTGCAGCGATAGTTCTGCTCAGGCGTGAGCAGCCAGAAGTAAGGATGCGAATCGAAAAAGGATTGATCGCTGAAATTTTTCAGGCTGGTAAACATGCCGCCCACATCGGAAACGGAATGTCCATAGATCAGGGAGTTATCATCCAGAAAGTTTGGATTTGCGGCAGCATCCAGAAAAATCGATCCCCAGGAGTTGTAAGCCCCAGTATAGGTATGGGTCAGATAGTAATCATTATCTGCCCCCTGCACGACCGGATACGAAATGCCGGTTCCCGGTACAATAACCCAGGCTACGACATTTGGGTTGGCAGCTTTCAAGCCGGCCCAGTCCACCGAGAAATAATCGATGTGATTGGTTTCTGTGGTCTGGTCTTCAATCTGCTGTCCGGGCGTCAGATATTGAGCCAGTTCTTCCGTTTCTTTTTCCAGCTGGTGGCCTTCACTCCACACTCCATACAGTTTCCATCCTGCAAACAGGAAGACAACCAGGGCGACCAGTGCCAGAACGCGGAAAATGATGACACTGACGCTTGTCTTTGATTTATTAGATTTAGAATTTTTACTCATACAGCTATCTTAGCGAAAAGCGCCAAATTTCAAAAGAGCTGTCGTCTTTTCTTTTGAGCAGATGCGCTGTTGGAAACCATATGAAAAGAGGCCATAAAAATCCTCTGCCCTAACCGGCCATCAGGCATGAAAAGAGGAAAAACGGCCAAGCGAATAAAACAACAGACTTCAGACTGCAGCAAATAGGAACCTGGATGAAAAGCGCTGATCCAGAAGAGATAAAAAGATACAAGAAAAAGAGGAGCCAATGAAAACTCCTCTGATTTATCTGCTTCAGACGATCCTTTTTTCGATCGTTCTTCAAGTTTATCGCTTCAAACTTACTTAGAAAGT
Source organism: uncultured Allobaculum sp. (assembly GCA_910579655.1). Taxonomy (GTDB): domain Bacteria; phylum Bacillota_I; class Bacilli_A; order Erysipelotrichales; family Erysipelotrichaceae; genus Allobaculum. Next base: position 11,068 of record CAJTVE010000068.1, read on the forward strand.
TTGGAGGCAGCTTCTGCGTCAACGATGACGACGCAGTCTGGATGGTTCTGTAAAACAGAAGCTGGGCATTCGGTCGTAACTGGTCCTTCGATCATGGCTTTAACAGCATCCGCTTTGCTTGCCCCATTGGCAATCAGCAGAATTTTCTTGGCGTCCATAACAGTTCCAATTCCCTGACTGATGGCTTTTTCTGGAACTTTAGTGATGTCGTCATCGAAGAAACGTTTGTTGGCATCTCTTGTGCTTTCTGTCAGCTCAACGATGTGTGTTCTTTCGTCGAATGGTGTTCCTGGTTCGTTGAAACCGATGTGACCATTGCGGCCGATTCCGAGCAGCTGAATATCTACGCCTTTCACTTCATCATCATATTTCTTGGCATCTTCAGCTGTAGAACCATAAGGAACATGCGTGTTGTCTGGGTTGATATCAACGTGTTTGAACAGATGATCGTTCATGAACGTATAGTAGGACTGAGGATCGTTGCGATCGATGCCTACATATTCGTCCAGGTTGTAAGTCACAACATCTTTATAGGATGTTCCATTTTCTTCATGGTCTTTGACCATTTCTGCATACAGACCTTCAGGTGAGCTTCCAGTCGCCAGACCTAAAACCGCATTTGGTTTTTCATCCAGGACAGCCTTCATCACTTTGAAGGCTTCTTTGCTCAGACCGTCATAATCTTTTGTGACAATAACTTTCATACTCTTACTTTTCTCCTCCTCTGATCGTGGCAATAACGTCACTATTATAAGGCTTACACTCTCAAAATAGTCGGAAATTGCGATCATTTACCGATTTTTATAAGCGGTTGTTCAGCTTTGAACTTTCCAGACCTTGTTTTCTTTTTTCTCTCTTCTTTCTTCTTTTTCTCTTTTCAACCTGTCTAACGAATCGGGATGACTTTCCATGATGAACCTAACTTCAGCTGTTTCTCTTCTCTGTTTGTTCCCTGTAGTCTTCTTGCAGTGAAGATGTCTTTTTTGAAGGTTCCTGTCTGGGTGGCAGAGCAGCCAGACAATTGTGGTAGTCGATTTGTGGAAAAGTATCCAGATAGCTTGAAAGGACGTTGTAATACTGATCGTAGGTGACCGGTGTCGGGTAGCTGAGCAGCTCCATTTCAACGCCAAAAAGCTGGATTTCCTGATTGCAGTCGATCATGTTGTTGCGAAGATAAAAGGCCTTGCGGCGGGCTGGAATCTGATCCGATGCAGTGAATGTAGATTCAATTTCAATGATGAATGGCTTAGAACGATGGTCTTTCAGCCACGATAACAGGCGGGAGCCAATTCCCCGATCACGAAGTTTTGGATTGACAGCCAGATAATCAAGGATATCTGCCTGCTGGCCGTTTACAAGAAAAAGCAGACCCGCAAATTCATTGTGGTCAAATGCAGAGTACGCCTCCATTCTTCCCTTTTGGACAGATTGAAGAACCATCTCCATTGGTTTTCTTTCACTGTCGGGAAAGGCATCATGATAAAGCTGGTATACTTCTTCATATTCAGAATTTGAACGTCTAAATGGACGCAGTTCAAGCTCGTCAGTCTTACTGGAAGGCTCCTGATTGGTTTGAGACTTGGCAGGCATTCTATCTGTTTCTACTGGAGTCATTTCGCTGCGATTTATTTTATTTGGGTTCATTTTTTGGATATTCATAGTTAAACCATAACAAAAGCAAAGTAATCTCTCAATTCTCATCCTTTCTGGCAGGAATTTCAATATCGTCTCCATCTTGACATTGCCTTCAAAATGGCTTGCTGTTTCTGTGTTTTCCCGCTTTCTGCCAGACTTTTGTCCTTCCCTCATTGTCTTATCAGCCTATTCTTTCATCTTCCGGCTTCTTTTCTTTTCATCTTTCCAACAAAAAACTCCGCTGGCGCGGAGTTTTTCGCTTTTTGATTTTAGAGTAAATCAACTGAAGTAGCCCATGGAACCGGAACAAATGGTTTGTAACCAGAACCGAGGATACCGAATGCACCAGCAACGATACCGATCACCAGCAAAAGGAGGATACATTTGATCGGAGTCCAGCCTTTTTTGAGCAGGAAGTACATCAGCAAAGTCAGCAGTAAAGGAAGCAGGCAAGGCAGAATCTGGTTGAGGTATTCCTGAAGAACAATTGGTTTTTCACCATTGGCGAATACCATACCTGTTGTCGTTCCACCGCCATAGTTTGCAGTTAAAGCACCAACAATGAAGACACCGAGGATGGAAGCAGCGCGGGTGAATTCTTTCGCGTTTGCAGTCATCATCCGAACAGCATCAAGACCGATGTTGTAAGACCAGTACATCAAAACATAACGAAGAACCATTTCAATTCCGAATGCAAGAACAAAGTACAGAATTGGTCCCATCATGTTTTCGCTCATTGCCATACCGCAAGTCATACCTGCGATGATTGGAATCAGTGTAAACCAGAACAGAGCGTCACCAATACCGCCAAGAGGAGCGGCTGTAGAAATACGAACGGCACGGATTGTCTGGATATCCATTTTGTTCTGTTCCATGGAAAGAACAAGACCCATAACAAACGTTACGATAAATGGATGGGTGTTGATAAAGTCAAGGTTCTGGCACATGGACATGGCCAAATCTTCTTTGTTTTTATGAACAGCTTTCAGACCAGGAAGCATAGCCCAAAGCCAGCCGATCGCCTGCATACGTTCATAGTTGAAGCAGATCTGAAGGTTACAGGAGCGCCAGATCATTTTATTCAGAGTTGCTTTGTCAACTCTTGGAGCTGGCGTCAAATCTGTATAATACTGCAGATCCTGGAGGTTGAGTTCACTACCTTTAGATGCCATCCGAGAAATCTCCTAACCCTGCATTTGCAGCAGCTTCTTTAATATTCACAGAAGTGAAGTAGTTGCTTAAAGCTACGCCAATACCGATGAAAGCAACGATAACCAGAGTAGCTGCAGATAAAGCTTCGATATTTCCGACGATCAGAGCCATTGCAAATCCAGAAAGGAAGTAGCCCCACATATCATTGGAAAGCATGATTTTTAACAGAACACCAAATCCGACGAAACGCATCATGCCGCCGGCAACACCAAGTCCGGACATGAACCAGGCTGCCTTTGTGGATAAAGCTTCCATGGCTGGCTGAATACTTTCACCTGCAAAGTAAGCGAGGATCGCGATGACGGCGAACAGACCGCCAAGCAGAATAACATCAGTCAGAATTGCTTTGCTCACGCCGCTTGTTTCCCCTTTGGAGCAGGTTTCATCGCACCAGGAGTTGAAGGAAGAAGCAATCGTGAACACGATTGTTACAACGTAAGTACCAAATACAGAGAAGATAATCGCAGCGCCTAAAGCCTGTTCGACTTCCATCCCGGCTTTTACTGCGAATACCATGGCAACAACTTCGCCAATTACTACGTTGGCTGGCTGTGCACCGCCGACTGGCATGGAACCAATCATCATCAGTTCGTAAGTACCACCCAAAACAAGACCTGTATTTACGTCGCCTAAAATTGCACCGATAATCGGGCAAGCACAGATCGGACGATGTTACTGTTCACACCCTATTAAAAAGACACGACGAAAAGACAAGTTTGCTCATCATTTTACAAGCTTGTCTTTTT
>CAJTVE010000069.1 GCA_910579655.1 uncultured Allobaculum sp.
TGCCATATTAGAAACTGCTTTCGTAAAGGCTCGATTTCTTTTTAATTCTAATATACTTTTTCTATCGGTCGCATCCGCCACACAAAATTCAATTTGTTTTGCATATTGTGATTGCCGTCTTTTAGCCAATTCTATCATTTTTTTGCTGTAATCAAAAGCGACAACCGAAGCGCCTCTTTGTGCAAGATACGAAGAATAATTTCCATTGCCACACGCAATATCCAAAATGTAATCCGCAGGATTAGGAGATAGAAGTTCCGTTACTTTGGGACGCACTACCTCTCTGTGAAATTCATTAGATTCGTCACCCATTGCATTATCCCAAAATTGTGCGTTCTCCTCCCAGATTTTTTTACTTTCCTCTGTTCCCATGTTCTCTCCCACTCCCCAAATTTGCTTTTTTGCTTCCATTAAATCTTCCTTACTATATTCCATTGTTACCCTCCATAACTTCTGATTGTTGCCGTCTTGACGATTATGTATCTTTACATTACCTTCTGAAACATATGGCGCACCTTGTCCAGGCGGCTGTTTGGACGGCGGGGCTGGATGACCGGCTGACCGACAGCGGCCTGATATCCTTTCAGCTCTGTAAGGCATACGCTCCGCCCGTTGGTGTAAAAGGCCAGATCAGTACGGTATGCCTGTATACAGCGGGCGGGAATCTCGCCAGTAAAGACAACTTCATCCTTTTTTACCTGGGCCGTTTCGATGGTGGCACAGTATTTCGGTGCATCATGATAAGCCCTGGAAAGGTATTCCTGGGGCGCATAGAGGATGAAGGAGAGATAAGGTTCCAGCAGCTGCGTCCCCGATTCCTTCAATGCCTGTTCCAATACAATCGGGGCCAATGAGCGGAAGTCCGCCGGCGTGCTGACCGGACTGTAATAAAGCCCGTATTCAAAGCAAATCTTACAGTCCGTTACGTTCCAGCCGAACAAGCCCTGCTCCAGCCCGTAACGGATACCATCCCTGACAGCGTTTTGAAAACTCTGGTTCAAGTATCCCAGCGAAACCCGGCTCTCGTATTGTACACCGGAGCCAAGCGAGAGTGGTGTAACAGACAGTCCTATGGATGCCCAAAACGGGTTGGGCGGCACCTCGATATGGATGGTGTGGCTGGCTGCTTTGAGCGGCCGCTCCATATAAATGACGGAGGGTTCCTTTACCACTGTTTCAAGCTTGTATTTTTCCGACAGCAAAGCGGAAACAACCTCCAACTGCACCCGGCCCAAAAAAGAAAGAATGATCTCATGGGTGATGGAATCCACTTCGCAACGCAAAAGCGGGTCAGTATCCGCAAGTTGCGTAAGAGCGTCCAGCAGCCGTTCTCTTTGCGCTGCCGTTTTCGGCGCAATCGTCGTCCGCAGCATGGGGAGGGGGTCCTCGCGCCACCTTTTACGAGGGAGCCGGGTTTGGTCCCCTAATACATCGTTTAACCTCACGCTGTCGCTGGGAAGGATAACAATTTCACCCTGATAAGCGGTGTCTGTCCGAACAATTTCCCCTTTGGATGGAATACGCATCTCTGTGATTTTCAGCTTTTCTCTCCCGGCCAGGGCCACCGTATCCCGCAGGCGCAGCGTTCCGCTGTATAACCGTAGATAGACACGCCGCTGGCCGCAATCGGTGTACTCAACCTTGAAAACGCTGCCGCATAGGGCGGCGCCCCCCTGTTCCCCAATCGGTTGGAACAGCCCTGTCACCGCATCCATCAACGGTTGAATGCCAAGGCCATTTTTGGCGCTGCCATGATAGACTGGGAACAGGGAGGCGTCTTGAACCCGCTGCTGTTCCTCCCGCGCAAGTTTTTCCCGGCTGATTGGTTCTCCTGCGATATACTTTTCCAATAATTCATCGTTATTTTCGATGACCGCATCCCATGCTTCTATGTCGGTATTTTCCTCCAGGACTATTTCCGGGGACAGCGACACCGTCTGCTTGATGATAATATCGGCGGAGAGCTTATCCCGAACAGACTGAACCACGCTCTGCAAATCAACGCCAGCCTGGTCGATCTTGTTGATAAAGATAACGGTGGGAATGTTCATTTTCCGCAGGGCATGGAACAGAATACGGGTCTGGGCCTGCACGCCATCTTTAGCGGAGATCACCAAGATGGCCCCATCTAAAACAGCCAAAGAGCGGTACACCTCCGCCAAAAAATCCATGTGGCCGGGCGTATCCACAATGTTAACTTTACATCTGTGCCACTGGAAGGAAGTGACTGCCGCTTGAATGGTAATCCCACGCTGCCGCTCCAAAAACATGGTGTCCGTCCTCGTTGTCCCTTTTTCGACGCTCCCCGGTTCTGAAATGGCTCCGCTGGCATATAGCAGGCTCTCCGTCAAGGTCGTCTTTCCAGCGTCTACATGGGCAAGAATTCCAATATTGATTATTTTCATGTGATTGTCCTCCCTTTACAGCCCCAAAGGGCATAAAAATCCCCAGCAGTAAAATACTTTTACCACTGGGGATTATAAGTTGCGGACATACACATATACAGCATACACCTGTTTGTGATTGCTGTTTTTGGGGATATGTCAAAATTGATAAGGCAAAAGTATTCTTAAATTGGGTACAAAAAACTAAGCCCCTACAAAAGGAGCTATCATAATCCTTTGTTCCCACTATTTGATTATAGTTTTATTTAAGAATACCTTGCCGCATATTTTTTACTCCTTTTCTGGATTAAATCATTGTATCACATCAGTTTTAGGAAAGCAAGTACCTAAAAGAAATTTTTCTTCCCCTTATATGTAACAATCATACCGGCTTCCTAGCGTTCAGAATGTTTTCTGCTGTCTGCTGTGGTGTTTGGTTGGAATTGTCCAACCAAAAGCCGATCCGTGGTGTTGTCTGCATTTTACTAAATACAAATTCAATGTATACAGAAAGATATAAGGAGTGGGAGGGATTCCGCCGTAGTTGGCATTGTAGGAAAATCCAAAAGTTTAGATTTTCCCACAATGCTTATCTTTTGGTCTTTGGTTCGGAATAGTGTAGTGCTGGCGGTCTATCTCTTGTTTTCGGTTGCTTGCTTCCTTACCGTACATGAGCACATTTGTTCATGTACTCCATCAAATCAATTGGAAAAGATTCAGAATGGTCAGCCTGATCTCCAGTTAAAAGAAGTTTCAGAATTCGACTTGTCTCAATTACAGTGGTTTTTCCAGTTCCATTTGGGCCATAGACTCCAAGCAGATTTCCTTCATTCAGTTCAAAACTCTTTTTATAATCCTTCAATTTGAAAAACTCAATCAAGCCGTCACGCACATTCTTCATTTCTTGGATATGAATAGAGCTGATCTTGATTAACCTATTGTTTTCTCCTTCCATACAGCTTATTTCCTCCAAAATAAAAGCAGCTATCTTCTCTCTTTCTGATTAGATAATACCATCTTTTTACAAATCGGAATAAAATACGCTGTTTTGTCAAAAACAGGTCAAAAATAGGAACTATTCCAGTTGTGCCTATATCATTTGTTTCTAAACGGGCTTTCATCTGAATCATTACAAAAATAAAGACCCCAATATGTTTCAATTGTTCAACTGAAACTGCTGAAGTCTGATAAATGTTCTTCAAAATGCTTATAAGACGATGGATCAACTGGGAGCAGGTTGAAGCCAATTGAGTCATGCCAGTCTTATAGAAACTACACCTACTTCTTGGTAAAGAAACCAATGCCCGCAGCACCGGGACCGACATGAACACCAAGAACCTGGGAAAGAGAGCATGGTTCAACCTGGGCTAAGCTGATGCCAAGAACGCTTTCCAGTTCAGTCGTCAGCGCATGGATATTGGCATCATCCAGACCTGAATAGCCTAGGGCAATTGGGCGGTTTGGATCCAGTCCGGCTTCTTCAACAAGACTTGCAATCTGGCGGATGGCTTTTTTGATGCCGCGTGTCTGCGCAGCCACGCCAACTTCACCGTTTTCATCGATAGTTACAATTGGCTTAATTCCAGCCAATTCTCCAATCGTGGCTTTGGCAGCGGAAATACGACCGCCCTTTTTGAGATATTTGAGCGTTGGAACTAACGCGAACAGTTTCACTTCTTTTTTAGCCTGTTCAAGTGCATCCGCAATTTCAGAAGCATCCATTCCCTGGTCACGCAAATGCAGAGCTTCTTTCACTAAAGCCGTCTGGGACAGGCAGGCATTGTTGGAGTCTACCAGATGAATGCGGCCGCCAGACTCCATCGCAGCAAGTCTTGCGGAGTTGTAGGTACCCGAAAGAGTCGAGGAAAGGCATACTGCGACCACCTCGTCTTCTGGGTCTTTCAAAAGTTCTTCAAACAGCTCTGCAAAGCCGGCTGGCGAAAACTGAGAAGTGGTCAGGTTGACACCTTCTGAATCAAGCAGCAAGTAGAACTGCTCATCTGTGATTTCTTCCTGTGGCACTTCGCCATTGACCAGCACCGGAAGTTTTACCACAACGAGGCCTTTGCCTTTATTGTTTTTCATCTCCTGGGCACTGTCGGTAACAATCCAAATCATAGAAATCCTTTCTGCCGCACGGCGGCTTTATCTTTTCGTCTTATCAATTTCTTCTTATCAATTCCCTGTCCAGTCTGTTTCGATCTATGTCTTTTTTTCGATCATTCCTGGCCAGAACTTTGCCAAGATTTAGGCGGTACAGGATCTTTCCTCTTTACTGCCAGATCAGATTGATCTTCAAAGATCCATTTCTGCTCCTTTTTTTACATCTGGCTTTTTTCAGAATCAGAATTTCCCTTCTGGGCGTTTTTTTGCTGGAGTCTCTTTCTGGTTTCAATCTGCTGCTCCAGTTGACTGATCAGCGTTGTGCTGAAATCATAGAAAGCTTCCCATTGATTCTGGTCGATAGCCATATGGCTGGCTTCAAAGATTTTAGCCGCTTCCACTTCCAGATATTCGGTCAGTGCTTTGCCCTTCTGGGTCAGATAGTAACGGGCCTTGTAGACAGTGCTTTCGTCTTTGATCACCAGTCCATTGTGCTTGAGGTTTTTTAAAGAACGCGAAATCAGGGCTTTATCGGCATGGATCAAGGAACAGAGTTCCTCGGGCCGTAGTCCCTGCGGATGCGTATCGAGCGCAAGCAATAAGGAGAGATCCGATCCTTTCAGACCCTGTTCTTCCATATAAATTGCTTTGAATTTATTGATCTGTTTTCCCAGCGCCCCAAGCGTGTTGAGAAACTTGATCATCTTTTCTGTCTGTTCCATGACCAAAGCGTACGCCTGTTTTGTTGAGTGATCAATTATTTTTGATGATCAATCAACATTTCAAAGCCTGAACGGCATGTATTCGGTTTCAAACCATGGCGACTCTGCATTTTTATCTCTATCCAGTTCTCTCTTCTCTTAGATTTTCGAGACAGTTGTGTCCCCTCTGCATTTGCGAAAGGGACAGTCTTTGCCCATGGCGTTTTTAGATCAGCGGGTCTTTTTTTGTGCTGATGATTTTATTTTTTATGTTTTTGTACATACTTTTGGAACCTTTAGATCTCTTAAAGTTCCTTTCAGAAAACCGGATCGATTCTTTCTGGATGGATTGAATCCTTTTTGGGCAGAGTTTTATCTCTGTTGTCTGCCAGGTTCTCAAAGCCTGGATTGCTTTTGCAATCCATAATCCTCCGTATTTTCGAGATTTTTTGTATTTTTGCCGTCAAAACATTGGGTTTCCAAAATTATATGGAATCGGTTTTCTAATAATCCAGCTTTGAATCCCCCTAACAACGAGTTATTTATAGGTATTTTATATGCGAATAATCCATAGATTAAACGCTTTCAAAAAGTTTAAAGAATTTTCAAAAACACGTTGACATGAAACCGATACCAGAATATGATGAGAACATAAAAACCGGTTCCACAAACCGGATAAGAGAAATGCGAAAGCAGAAAAAAGGAGACTGTATGGATTACAACCAGATCGCCAAAGACATCATTCAGGATGTGGGCGGCAAAGAAAACATCATCTCAGCGGTTCATTGTGCAACAAGACTTCGTCTGAGACTGCGCGACTATAACAAAGTCGATGAACCAAAACTGACCGACGTTGACCAGGTCAAGGGCGTGTTCCTGGCTAACGATCAGTACCAGATCATTCTTGGATCTGGAACCGTAAATCTTGTTACGGATGAAGTTCTCAAAGAAACCGGCCTAGGTGCCGGAGCTGCTGCTCCAGCCGAAGAATCCAATGCTCAAAAAGGCAACCCCGTAATGCGGTTTGTCAAAGTGCTGTCGGATATCTTCGTTCCCATCATCCCAGCGATCGTAGCGGGTGGTCTTTTAATGGGTCTCAACAACGTACTGACCGCATCCGGTCTGTTCATCCCCGGAAAATCGCTGATCGAAATCATGCCAGAATTTGCTGGACTGGCTTCCTTCATCAACTTATGTGCCAATGCTCCATTTACCTTCCTGCCGGTTCTGATCGGTATCTCCGCAACAAAGAAATTTGGCGGCAACCCTTATCTTGGTGCTGCCATGGGTATGATCATGGTTCATCCGGATCTGCTCAATGCTTACTCCCTTGCAACTGCCGAAACCGTTCCAAGCTGGAACTGGTTTGGTCTTGAAGTGCAGTCCATCGGCTATCAGGGAACTGTTCTTCCCGTTCTGGTTGTTTCCTGGATCCTGGCGACCATCGAAAAGAAACTGCATAAGATCACGCCAAGCTGGTTAGACAACCTGACCACTCCATTGCTCTCGATCCTGGTGACGGCAGTTCTGACCTTCCTGTTTGTCGGTCCAATCATGCGTACAGCAGGTGACTGGCTGGCTTATGGTCTGTCCTGGATCTATTCCACACTTGGCTTTGTTGGCGGCGCTATCTTCGGTCTGTTGTATGCTCCAATTACCATCACAGGTATGCACCACTCCTTTACCGCAATTGAAACGCAGTTAATCGCTGCTGCTGAAACCACTGGCGGATCCTTCATCTTCCCTACTGCTTCGATGAACAACGTAGCTCAGGGTGCTGCCGTCCTTGCGGTTTTAATGACAACGAAAAATGACAAACTGAAATCCATCTGCTCAGCTTCCGGTATTTCCGCGCTGCTAGGAATTACGGAACCAGCCATGTTTGGTGTCACCCTGAAACTGAAATATCCGTTCTATGCTGCAATCATCGGTTCCGCTGTTGGTTCGGCATGGATTGCTGCAACGCACACGCTTGCACTGGCAATGGGCGCTGCGGGGCTTCCTGGCTTTATCTCGATCGCTCCACAGTCCTGGGGCAACTTCTTTATCGGTATTGCCTTATCCATGGCTGTATCCTTTGGCTTAACCTGGTATTTCATGAAAAAACATCCAGAAGGCGCTGACGAAAAGTCATCTGGCAAAAAAGGCTTCTCCTTCAAGAAAAACAATAAGAAAGAAACAAAAGAAGAAACATCCGCTGCTCCAACAAACGCAACTGTAGATTCTGATGACAAACGTGCGATTCACGCCCCATTCAACGGTACTGTAAAACCTGTATCCGAATGCAAAGATGGTGTCTTCGCTTCCAAAGCCATGGGGGATGGCATTGTGATGACTCCAGAAGATGGCAATCTTTACTCTCCAGTGGATGGTGAAATCATGCTGATCTTCCCAACGAAACATGCGATTGGTCTGAAATCCGACGATGGAACCGAACTGTTAATCCACGTTGGCATGGACACTGTAAACCTGGAAGGCAAACCATTCACCACAATGGTCAACCAGGGGGACAAAATCAAAGCTGGCCAGCTCTTGTTAAAAGTCGACCTGAAAGCCATTCAGGATGCCGGCCTGTCCATTGAAACACCAGTTGTCATCACCAACGCTAAACCATTTACGATGGTCAAAGAAGGACCTGTCAAAGCTGGCGAAACCGTCGTAACGATTTCTGAATAAAAAGAGTCCGAAATTCAGAAGACTCGGAAATTCAGAAGACTCAGGATTTTAAAAATCCACAAAAACATGAAGATAAACGATAAATTTATCTTCTCTTGCAAACTCCCCATGTATTACTCGATACAATAAGGAAAACGACCCTCTCTTTGTCTCTCACCGGCCGGATTCCTTATTCATTCAAAGATTCCCCCGCCTGACAGCAGTTGATGGTCGGTCCCTTTCTTCCCCTGTTGATTTTCAAGGACCGTATCTTCTGCTGTCTTTTTTTCAAAAAGCAAAATCAATACCAGCACTTTTCTTATCCAATAGAAACGAGGAAACCGTGTCAATGACCCCACCCAAACTGCCTTGCAATTTGGATGGGGCTTGAAATAAGAAGCTTTCATGCATCTGTTTCAAGCCTGATTGACTAGCCTGAGTCTTAACTGACTACGTTATTTGAGAACCGACCTTTCACAGGTCTAAACAGGCACTCCGGAACGTTCAGCCTAATTCCGGATTCTGCGGATCTGCATTAACCAGCGCTGAGGCCAGGTGCAGTGTATAGATCAACAAACCTCTTATAACATTGGCGAAGGCTGATGCTTTACACACTTCAAAGGATGCTTTTTGTCCCAAGAAGATTTATTACCCTGGAGGTAAAACTATGGTTTATGTATTAGATATCGATGGCAAACCTTTAATGCCAACCGAAAGGCATGGCAAGGTGCGCCGCCTTTTAAAAGAAAGAAAAGCTAAAGTGGTAAAGAAAACTCCCTTTACCATCCAGCTTTTATACAACTCAACAAGATATACCCAGCCTGTCACTCTTGGAGTAGACGCTGGTTCCAAACACATTGGTCTTAGTGCTTCAACCGAGACAAAAGAACTTCTTGCCTGGGATGTCCAGTGCAGAACAGATATCACTGAGCTGATCTCCACCAGAAGAGAAGCACGGCGGGCAAGAAGAAACCGCAAGACAAGATACCGAGCGCCCAGGTTTAAAAACCGAGACAAGTCTAAACAAAGTCAGGTTCAGACTGAACAAAAAGATGCTCAGTCTAGGCAAAAAGATACTCAGTCTAAGCAGAAAGATATTCAGTCTAAACAAAAAGGATGGCTCGCCCCGTCTGTTGAGCATAAAATCGATACGCATCTTAACCGGATTGCGGCAGTTCAGAAAATTCTGCCCGTAACAAAGATCGTGGTGGAAACAGCCTCCTTTGATACGCAGAAATTAAAGAATCCTGATATCAGCGGTATTGAATACCAGCAGGGGGAACAGGCAGGTTTCTGGAATGTTCGTGAATACGTCCTGTGTCGCGATAATCACGAATGCCAGCACTGTCATGGCCAGACAAAAGATCCAATCCTGAATGTTCATCACATTGAAAGTCGGAAGACTGGCGGAAACTCACCTTCCAACCTGATTACGTTATGTGAAACCTGTCATAAGGAATACCACGCCAAAATCAAGGCTGGAGAAATTAAAGGACCAAAGGATTTCAAGCTTCCTGAACGGGCTGAGTCTTATCGGGATGCCGCCTTCATGGGCATTATGCGCAACACCCTGCTAGAGCGGTTAAAAAAAGCCAATCCCAAGATCGAAGTGGTCAATACCTATGGCTATCTGACAAAGAACAAAAGGATCGAGCTTGGACTGGCTAAAGAACACTATAACGATGCTTATTGCATCGCAGGCAACTTGAACGCTAAACCATTAGAACAATGCCTGTATCTTAAAAAGATCCGAAGACATAACCGTCAGATTCATAAATTCAATTTCAGCAAAGGACATGTACGCAAGAGCAACCAGGCTCCACATCTGGTTGGCGGCTTCTGTCTTTTTGATAAAGTCCTGTACAAAGGACAGAAATGTTTTATTACTGGACGCAGAGCGACTGGATACTTTGTTTTGAAAACCATTTTTGGAGAAACAATCCATAAATCTGCCTCAATGAGGAAACTGACTCTTCTGGAAAGAGCAGATGGATACATCAAAGAAACGGAGGTGCGGCAATTCCTCGCCACCCAAATTGCATAGCAATTTGGATGGGGTATCCTTGCCTATCATATGAACAAAATACGCGAAGAATTTAACCGCCCCCAAAGTCAGGAAGCCAGAACGGCCGTCAAGCAGGATCCAAACCGCCTGACTTATCATCTGATGCCGCCTGTTGGCTGGCTCAATGACCCAAATGGTCTTTGCCAGTACAATGGTCTGTACCATATTTTCTACCAATACACCCCAGGAAATCCGACCGGGGCCGATCATCGCGGCTGGGGCCATTACACCACGAAAGATTTCATCCACTACCAGGAAGAAAACGATCCTTTTGTTCCGGACAGTGAAGCGGATGGAAAAGGTTCGTACTCGGGCAGCGCACTGATCGATGAAAAAGGTAAGCTGCATTTCTTCTACACAGGTAACAACAAGCTTGTTGGCGACTATGACTACATCAACAATGGCCGGATTCATTGGGTTGTCCACAGCGAAAGCCCAGATGGCTTTACCTTTAGTCCTAAAGAAGTCCTGCTCAAAAACAAAGACTATCCAGACTCCCTTTCCTGCCATGTCCGCGATCCGAAAATCATGAAACACGATGGCCAATACTACATGGTTTTAGGTGCCCGCACCAAAAACAGCCATGGCCAGGTGGAAGTCTTCGTCTCTAAAGATCTGAAAGACTGGAAACACATCTCCACCATCCGTCCCGAAAAAGAATTTGGCTATATGTGGGAATGCCCGGATCTCTTTGAACTTGATGGCAAAACAATTCTCATGACCTGCCCACAAGGGGTAGCGCAGGACGGAATTCTGTACGAAAATATTTATCAGAATGGATGGTTTGAAGTGAATGGATCGCTTGACCATGACCAGCGCGTTTCAAATTTCAAAGAATTTGATAACGGCTTTGATTTCTATGCCCCGCAGAGTTTCCAGGATGAAAAAGGCCGTCGGATTCTGATTGGCTGGATGGGAATTCCCGATGCGGATTACACCAACCCGACAGTTGAAGCCAACTGGCAGCACGCTTTAACTCTGCCCCGTCAGCTGCATTTTAAAAATGATCGAATTTACCAGTTCCCGATTGAAGAAATCTTCAATCTGCATGGCGAAAAGATGGATATCGATTTAGCTGCCGATACCTGCCTGACCATGCCAGAACGTACAGTTCATCTGAACTTGCATCCCAAGGCCGATTGCTGGACGATCACTTTACGAAAGGATTGCACGTTATCGTATGCCAATGGCCTGTTTACCATGGATCTGAAATCCAGCGGATCTGGCCGCAGCAGCCGTCATCTTGCGATCGATAAGGTTGAAAGCCTGGATATCTTCTCAGACACCTCCAGCCTGGAAATCTTTATCAACCATGGCCAGCACGCTCTGACCACCCGGATTTACGATGCGCCAGAAGATCTGAGCCTTTGCACCAGCGCTCCATTAAACGGAACACTCTGGACCATGAATGCCTTTGAAATTAAAGAAAATCTGGAAAAAAGCGATCCAACGATCGTCTGACTTCACCACCCCAATCTGTACAATCTAAAAAACTGCTCAGGCAGTGTAGGAGAAAGAAAATATGAGAACTGATGTTACTGCTTTTGGAGAAATCCTGATCGATTTTACCTTTGATGGCGTCAATGAAGGTGGCGCCGCCCTGTTTGCCCAGCACCCGGGCGGCGCGCCCGCAAACGTGTGTGTTGGGGTGAAGCGCTTAGGCGGAACGAGCGCTTTTATCGGTAAAACCGGTGAAGACATGCACGGTACGATGTTAAAGGGTGTCCTGGATGCTGAAGGGATTGATGTCTCCAACCTCGTTCAGGATGGTGACTTCTTTACAACCCTGGCCTTTGTCAGCGTCGGACCAGATGGAGAAAGAGAATTCTCTTTCTCCCGCAAGCCAGGCGCGGATACCCAGATGACATTTGAAGAAATGGATACAGACCTGATCGCCAACTCCAAGATCTTTCATGTTGGCTCCTTATCTTTAACCGACGAACCTGCCCGCAGCGCGACCCTTAAAGCAATCGAACTGGCTAAAGACAATGGTGTCATCATTTCCTATGACCCAAATTACCGTGCTTCGTTATGGAACAGCGAAGAAGAGGCGATCAAACAGATGCGCTCCTTAGTTCCTTATGCGGACATTATGAAGATTTCCGATGAAGAAACTACCCTGCTTTCCGGTCATGAAGATCCAAAAGAAGCTGCTGAAATTCTGCTGAGCCAGGGACCTAAAATTGTTGCGGTTACCTTAGGAAGCCATGGGGCTTTAGTAGCCAGTCAAGAAGGCACCCGCGTTGTCGATGGCTTTAAATCCGAAGTTGCCGATACCAACGGGGCCGGCGACTCCTTCTGGGCAGCCATGCTCACCCAGGCTGCTCATGCAGACAAACCACTCGAAGAAATCGATCTGGATACCCTGGAATCCTTCTTGCGCTTTGCCAATGCGACGGCTGCTTTGACTGTTCGCAAACATGGGGCGATTCCGGCCATGCCAACCAAAGAAGAGGTTGATGCTTTTCTGGCAGAAGTCGATGCATAACCCCCCAGAAACCGGATTGAATCGATAAAATTGAGTGAAAACAGATTTGGAATCTCTGAACTCCGGATTTTCCTGTACAATCCAAATTGAATCGACGATGAACAAGGAACCAGAAAGGACAGCAGCCCTGATCTGTTGGATCTGTCTGAATGGCCATTTTCCTGTTTTCACCAAAAGTCTTGAATTTTAAGATCCAGATCCTTGAGCCGAATCCGCGATTCGGCTTTTTTCAGAAAGGCGGTATTTGGATGAAGAAATACACAATGGCGGATATCGCCCGCGAGGCCGGGGTCGCCAAAAGCACCGTCTCCCGCTACTTCAATCAGGGATACATCAAAGAGGAGACCCGTGAAAAAATCCGCGCCGTCGTTGAACGCACCGGTTTTGAACCCAGTGCCGCTGCTTCCAATTTAAAAGCCAAAGAAACCCGGATGATTGGAGTCGTTGCGCCAACAATGACCTCCCCTTCGAGTGGACGATTGCTCAATGCGATGGATAATGCCTTGCGCGATCAAGGCTATGCCTGCCTGATTTTAACGACAGACCACCATCTCGAACGGGAAATTGCCGCCGTTGAATATCTGCGCTCATTACGCGTTGATGGCATTGTCCTGATTGCGACCAACCTCAATTCTCAGCACCAGAAGCTCCAAAAATCCAGCCGTGTTCCTTTCCTGGTCATGGGTCAGCGTTTTCCACAGGGAACTTCCATTATTTACGATGACTATCAGGCAGGACTGCAGGCTGGTGAATATGCCAGCGAAATGGGGCACAAAGATATTGTCTACATCAGCGTCAATCAGTCCGACTATGCAGTAGGGCACGAAAGACGACGCGGGGTTATGGATGGATTGGCTCATCATACCGAAGTCCACAATGTCCAGATGAAAGAAATCGCCTTCTCCTATGATCAGGCCCGCGAAACCACCCGTGAGATTTTAAAAGAACACGTTCCGGATTTGTTCATCTGTGCAACGGACCAGATTGCTTTAGCCTGTTATAAAGAAGTGCGCGAAGCCGGTCTTCGGGTTCCGGAAGATGTCTCTTTAATCGGCTTTGGCGGCTACGACTTATCCGAACTTCTTTCTCCTTCCTTAACAACCATTCGGTTTGACTGTGAAGCGGCCGGTGAAGTGTGTGCGAACACCCTGATCTCCATGATTCATGAAAAAACCGTCCCAACCTTGCAGGTTCTTGGATTTACCTTCCGCAAAGGCGGATCGGTCAGCGATCTGAACCACTCCGACAACTCATTCAGAAAGAATAAAGAACAAAAAGCCGAAGCGGCTGAAAAAAAAGCTGAAGAGGAAAATATCGTTGAAGCCATTGATTCAAAAGTGGTTCATCCGAATATAGATGAAAAGCTTGATGAGAAAAAAGACGAAATTATCCTTGCCAGCCTTCCTGAAGGCACCCCTGTCTCAAACTTGTTTTCCAAATCAGATGGAGATTGAGCATTTTGTCTCAACTTTCAAAGTTACTTTTCTCCATGTCTGCGCCAGTCTTATACTTTGAGTAACAGATAAAAAAAAACGACCGGAAATAAATGACAATCAAAAAAGGAATCTGATTTTTCCGGCCTTCAGAAAGGATTTTCCGTGAAAATTGAACATGTTGCCCTCTACGTTCAGGATCTTGAAAAAGCCAGAGAATTCTTTACCAAGTTTCTGGGAGGAATTTCCAACGAAATCTATCACAACAAGAAAACTGGTTTCCAGTCTTACTTCATCACCTTTGAGGATGGTGCCCGCCTGGAAATTATGACCAAGCCCGGCCTGAAAACAGCTGATCCAAACGAACCTCTTACTGGCTATGCCCATCTGGCTTTCTCGGTAGGAAGCAAAGAAGAAGTCGATCGTCTGAGCAGATTGCTCGATGAATGCGGCTATCCGATCACCAACGGGCCAAGAACAACTGGCGATGGGTATTACGAAAGCGTTATTGCTTCCGTTGAAGGTTTCCCTATCGAAATTACGATCTGATTCTTTCCAGCAGCCGAAAGCTGCTGGCTTTTCTACTACTACTTTGAAAATTCAGCCCCTCAGGCCCCCTTGCCAGTACCCTAAAGTCGAAATCACATATGTGCAGGGGGCTGAGGGGCTGATCTTGCTACACATTGATTTATGATTAATTCTTTAAATTTTTAAAAAGGTGTAGTACCCCCTTTCCCCCGTTAGTTTCAATTAACTAGCGGGTATTATGTCGTATTTGATTAGTTC
>CAJTVE010000070.1 GCA_910579655.1 uncultured Allobaculum sp.
CCGATAACGGAATTTCAATCATTTAGCCCTTATTATTTTAAAATTGCCTTATTTATCCAACTGTTAAATCCCGTTTTCAACAAGAAATCCAACGACCAAAAGTATACGACTTGGACGGCCAGATTTCCCGTCAGGCACTTCCAGTTTGTACTTCCATCATGAACATTGGCCTTTGAACTCCAGTTCTGTTCAGGAATCATTGCAGATCATGAACCTGCCTGTCAGCAGTGGTTGTGTGCGTTTGAATTTCAAAGCAAAATAGCAGCCGATGTTATATGGTTATTTTTTACCATTTTGGTTAATACCATGTCATCCTGATAAAAATCAGAGAATTTGGAAAACTTTAATTGAATTTTTATGTTTCTGTTTTCGAAGAAAGGTATTGTTAAATGAGAAAGGAGCGGCTATGGAAAAAACACCCATGATTGAAGTGCGGCATGTGACCAAAGAATATCCCGTCACGGATGAAAAAGTTGTCGCCCTCGACGATATCAATCTCACCATCAACAAAGGAGAGATCTGCTGCATATTTGGTCCCTCCGGTTCCGGAAAAAGCACCCTCCTCAACCAGCTGGCCGGTCTTGAAAAGCCAACTCGCGGCGGAATCCGGATGAACGGCACCGTCATCAGTTCTCTCAATGAAGCGCAGCTTGCCAGCTTCCGGCAGAAAAACCTGGGATTCATCTTTCAGGCCTATAACCTGCTCCCTTCCATGACTGCTTTAGAAAATACCGCCATGCCGCTGATGTTTCAGGGCATCAACAAGAAAACCCGCAAGAAAGCAGCAGCCTACATGCTCAAGCAAGTCGGCCTGGCCAATCGAATGGATCATTATCCAAACCAGATGTCTGGCGGCCAGCAGCAGCGAGTTGGCATTGCAAGAGCCTTTGTGAGCAAACCAGCCATTATTCTGGCGGATGAGCCAACCGGAAATCTGGACTCCAAGTCCTCAAAAGAAGTCATGGATATGATTCAGGACTTTGCGCATCGCTACCATCAGACCATTGTCCTGGTTTCCCACTCCCCAGATGCAGCTCAATATGCCGACCATATCGTTCATCTCTTTGACGGGCGAATTGTCAAAGAAGAATTCAGGACCCCCAAACCGTCAGAAAATTCTTCGACTGCGTCAGGTTTATCTTCGGAACAAAAATCAGTTCTGGACTCTGCGTCCAGTCAAAACCAGGTGAAAAGACACAATTGTGATTTGCAGGACTCTGTACCTGAAGAAGATCAGACCTCTGAAACACATCCAGCAAATCCCAACTCAGCGCAAACAAATCCAGCAGATTCAAAGGCTGAACTGGTTTGAGCTGGACATCCTCTTTTACAAAACCACCTGCATTGAAGATCCAGATCTCATCCAGAACAGTCTGGAATTTCAAAGCCATACATTTTCACGAATTACAAGGAAAAACAATCAACAGACACGCCAGGCGCAATGCCAAAGGCGTGCAAGAAAGCTGAAGACCATGAAACAACATCCCCAATTGTTGATTGCAGGGGCACTGTTTGGCAGTTTACTCATCGACAGCGCTCTTCCCTGCACCTGGCAGCCCGTCTATGCCTACGACACCGAGACGACTGCCCATCTTAATCTTCTCTGGCTTTACATCTATGAACCGGATGGCGACTTCTCAAACTCCTGGAGACGGGAAGAGTCCAAGACGGTTAAATTCTGCTTCCAGAGCAGTGACAAGGCCACCTCTGAAGCAGTCCGCAAAAAAGAAATTGCAGTCAACCAGCCGATTACCTCCATCGACTTTGACCTGCTCAGCTGTGATTTTTCTACCGACAAAGAACCGGTCGTCACCCTGCTTTCCAGCCAAAACCAGTATCTGACCTTCGAAGTCACCTTACAAGATGTGTATTGGACGGGTCCAGGTAACAATTTCTACTGGTACATCAGCTACCCGGACAAACAGCTCAATGGCACCATGGGCACCTTCCCCGTTCAGATTGTGGAAGAAGCTGCCCTTGCTGCCCCGGATGCTACCAAGGATTTCAATTCAAATCCGATCTATCTGGCGGATACCCAAGGATCAGATACCACCACCGCCAACCTGGATTTTAATGACACCCAGACTACGATCCCCCAACAGACCCCGCAGGTTGTCAATGAAACAACCGAGCGTCAGGGCGAAGAAATGACGCCGATCAGCTCCCCGGCTCCAAACCTGATCATCAGACAGTATTCGTATGGAGCAGATTCTGTTACGGCTGGAACGACCTTTGATTTGAACATTGAATTCTACAATACCTCACGCAAAATTCCGGTTGAAAACATCGTCATGTCCGTTGAAACGGGAGAAGGCTTATCCATCGCCAATTCTTCCAACACCTATTACTTTGAAAAGCTGAACGCCCAGAACGCTCTTTCCCAGACGATCAAACTCAAAGCCCTTGGCTCAGACCAGACGGCTTCCCCGACCATCACCGTCACTTTCTCCTATGAGTATGTGGATCTGGATGTGCGTCAGAGCCGGACCAGCAGTGAAAAAATTGCGATTCCGGTTTACCAGCAGGATCGCATGGAAATTACCGAACCCACCCTGCCAGAAGAAATCCGGGCAGGCGAAGAGATGATTTTCAGCTTCCCGTATGTCAACAAAGGCAAAAGCACCCTCTATAACGTCAGCGCAACTGTTGAGAGTGATATTCCGGCTTTGCAGAAAGTGCAGAATCTGGGCAATTTCGAACCCGGAAAATCCGGAAACATCGATATCATCCTTGAACCGGATCAGCCCGGTGAATTCGCGGTGAAAGTGACCCTGACTTACGAAAATGCATCCGGTGAAGAAATCCATAAAGACTTCGAATATACAGTCAATGTTTCGCAGATGGACATCCCCATCGATCCGATCATGCCCGAACCTGAAATGCCGGTCGAAGAACCGCAGTCTCATTCTGGCATGGGCTGGATGATTAGCGGTGGAATTGTGGCTGTAGCAGCGGTTGTCGGAATCCTTTTCTGGCGCAAAAAGAAAAAGAAAACAGCCCAACATCAGCAGGATGATACGGACTGGTTTCCTGATGACCCACAGCCAGAAGAACCTTCACAACCAGCCCAGCCAAAGCCGGAGCCAGTAAAAAGAGATTCAAAACCAGATTCCACAAAGGAGTCCCAATGAGTTTTAAAGATATCCTCCAGACCGCTTTTCAGAATCTGAAACGCCATAAAAGCCGGACCATTCTGACTTCCCTTGGCGTAGCCATCGGCTGTGTTTCAATTCTGATTCTGGTCTCGATCGGCATCGGGATGGAGGAGAACACAAAAAAGATGATGGCCGGCATGGGTTCGCTCAACCATATTTCCGTCTACTCCTATGGCTATTCGCCAAATGGAACACCCGCCTCAGTGCTGAATGATGAAACAGTCGCCATGATTGAACAGATCGATCATGTCAAAGCGGTCACCCCGGTTGGCAGCCTGGATAACTACTCCGTCGCAGCAAGTGCCAAGGATGGTATCTATGTCACGGATTGGACCTCTATTCTGGGACTCAACGAAAGCTACCTGAAAAACAGCGGAATCAAAGTTCTGGAAGGAACCGCCGATCTGCCGGCGTCCACCAGCAACCGGATTCCGGTCCTGCTCGGGGAGCGGATGGCCTATTCTTTTCGGGATACCCGTCGTCCAGAAGGAAAGAACCGGATTGATTACTATGGCGATTCGATGAACATGTATTATGGCGTGAATGGCGCTGTCATGATTGATGAAAACGGCAGTGAAATCAGCTCTTACGAACCGCCAGATCCGTATTTTGATCCCCTGACAACGGAAATCACGCTGGAAGTTTCCAATTATGACTCTTCCGGCAATGAAACCAAAGTCCGCTTCCAGCTGGTGCCGATGGGCATTGTCAAAGAAGACTATGAACTTGGCTACCAGACGGGTGAAGGGATTGTGATGCGCAACGAAGATCTTAAGACCATTACCAATCAGATCAACCGCGAAGCGGGCAAGCCAGCGCAGAAAACAGCCTATACCAACATCAAAGTCGATGTAGACTCTGTCGAAAATGTCGAGGCGGTCCAGGATGCGATCAAAGAAACGATCAACGATGAAAGCGTCGAGGTCTACAGCCAGATGGACTCAGTCAAATCGGTCGAGGAAATGTATCGCAATACGCAGCTGGTTCTGGCGGGACTGGGTTCCATTTCCCTTCTGATTGCGGCGATCGGCATTACCAACACGATGGTCATGTCTCTGACCGAGCGCAAACGTGAAATCGGCATCATGAAATCACTGGGCTGCAAAACTGGGGATATTCAGCTGATCTTTCTTTGTGAAGCCGGATCGATTGGCTTGATCGGGGGCCTCGCAGGGGTTTTGATTTCCATCCTGATCAGCATGGGCATCAACTACTTTGTCTGGGACAAGATGGGAAACTTCTGGGACTTTCTGGTCTGGATGTATACCCCGGGCAATGCGACTTCAGTTTTGTCCTGGTGGCTGATTGTCTTTGGCCTGGTATTCTCGATTGGAATCGGTCTGTTAGCCGGCTTTCTGCCTGCAAGAAAGAGCGTCAAAGTCTCGGCATTGGAAGCCATGCGCTATCAGTAAGGCGAACAGCCGCAAAGCGAAAAATCAGCCCCCAAAAAATCAGACGATCAAAATCAAACGATCAAAACGAAAAAACGAGAAATTCTGTCAGGAGCAGCTCAACTTTATTTGCTCCTGGCAGATTTCTCGTTTTCTTTTCAGTCTTCGCGATAATTGAAACAATACCCTGTCCCTGACCATTGAACCTGACATCAGATCTTTATTCTTATTCAAATGCCCGATACAGCCCTCATCCAGGATTTCCTCGTCTTACTTGACCGAATATTTCTATTTCATGTCCTGTCGGCGTAAGGTCCTGGCTGCGCTTGATTTTGGATTCTGGTCCATTGCCGAAATTTCGATGGATTGAAAATTCAAACACTCAAATCATGGCAGCCAATAGGGGCTTTTGACCAGGTCTTTACAGTTAAAGTCAAAAGCACATGGTCAATCCCCCTGATCGGCCAGTCATCCGCCATCGCTGGCTGGTCAGAGGAACATGAAGATGTGCTGCAAACGGATCTGAAACGCATGGTGGTGAACAGTCCCTTTGTCTGACTGTCGTTTCCAATCCGATGTCCTTTCGTCAGATTTGTTTCGATCTGTTGTCAGATGCTTTTCAGGAAGACACTTTTTGTCCGTCTGTTTCAGATTCTTGAATCCAGATTCTTTTATTCCGATTCTTTTTGTGAATCCTTCTGAGAATCTTTGTCCCCTGCCTTTAAAGCAT
This sequence comes from uncultured Allobaculum sp., assembly GCA_910579655.1. Lineage (GTDB taxonomy): Bacteria > Bacillota_I > Bacilli_A > Erysipelotrichales > Erysipelotrichaceae > Allobaculum. The sequence continues at coordinate 5,277 of CAJTVE010000070.1, forward strand.
GACCCTGTTTTACCTCTTTGAGGTGCTGGGCGCGTGCTTCTCGAAACTGCTTGCGCGTGACATAGCTTTTGAACGAGTTGTAGCAGTTGAAAGGATTGTCTTCAAGATCCGCATACTTATTCTGGAAGTAGCGGAAGCTGGAAGCCATTGTAATGCCATAGGTCACCAGCTGGTCGCGGATTTCTTCTTCATACGGATCAAACTGTGATTTCTTGGGCTTACGCTCACGTTGTTCTGGATTTGGATCAGCCCAGATCTTTGCGACTGTCTGTCTGGTCATTCCATATTCTTCGGCTAACGCGGAGAAGTTGGGTTTGATGGGAGGTGTACTGTTCTTCATCACGAGGATCACAGCCCTGACCTGATCCATCTTTTCTTTTGTTGCTCGATACATTGAAAGTCTCCTTGCGGTTGACAGCTTCTTTCTTCCAGGTGGACAGTAAGCGGGTTTGACCACGATGAAACGAAAAGAAACCGTCTGTTCATTCGAACCATTACAGTTATTATCTATGATTTGATGAACAATGTATCATTAATTTACCAATTTCCAAAAGATTGTGTCAATTTATGGGTTGTTCGGTTATTTTTCATCGACGAAAGCGAAAAAAAGCCACAGCAATTTCTTGCTGTGGCAATTTTTCACTTCAAATTTTTATGAATCAGAAATCCGAAATTCTTATCGATTAAAGTCCTTCTTTTTCGATTGCTTTCAGACGGTCGCGGCGTTTCTTAGCATCTGCTGCTGCTTTTTCAAACATAGCATCAGATTCTTCTTTGCCTTTCAGTTTAACCAGCTGAGCATAACGTGCTTCTTTGAGCATGAAGTCTTTCATCTTCGAGTAATCTGGTTCTTTCTTGTTATCGATTGTTAATGGCTGTTCCTTGTTATCTGGGTTGTAGCGATACAGATCTACATAACCGCATTCAACGGCTTCTCTCTGTACCTGCTGATGGTTGCCCAGACCGCCTTTAATACCATGTTCAGCACATGGTGCGTAGGCGATGATCAGGGATGGTCCATCGTAAGCTTCAGCTTCGCGGAATGCTTTCAGAGTCTGGTTCTTATCAGCACCCATGCAGACAGAAGCTACATAAACGTGGCCATAAGTCATAGCAATCTGACCGAGGTCTTTCTTGGCAGTTGTCTTACCACCAGCAGCGAACTTCGCGATGGAAGATCTCTGGGAAGATTTGGAAGACTGTCCACCAGTGTTGGAGTAAACTTCAGTATCCAGAACGAGAACGTTAACGTTTACGTTGTTGGCCAGTACATGGTCAAGTCCGCCGTAACCGATATCGTAAGCCCATCCGTCACCACCAACGATCCAGTTGGATTTGTCAACGAGGTCGTAGCCAGCAAGAGTCTTCACGTCTTCATCGTAATCAGCTTCTGCAACGAGACGTTTGATTTCTGGTTCGAGTTCTCTCTGTTTGTCGCGGTCGTTGCCAGCGGCAATGTAAGCTTCCATTTTTTCCTTCAGTTCTGGAGCAACTTTATCAAGGTTGTCTTCCATGATCTTCAGGATCTTGGATTTGTTCAGGTTGTTGGCAAGAGCCATACCGTAGCCGTATTCAGCGTTGTCTTCGAACAGGGAGTTTGCCCATGCAGTTCCGTTTCCGTCTTTGTCTTTAACGAATGGAGTCGATGGGTTAGCACCGCAGTAGATGGAAGAGCATCCAGTTGCGTTGGCAATCTGCATGTCTTTACCGAACAGCTGAGAAGCTAAGCGGTAGTATGGAGTTTCACCGCATCCTGGGCAGGAGCCTGGAACTTCGAAGTAAGGCATCTGGAGCTGAGATCCCTTGATTGTGGATTTCGGGAACAGATCAGATTTGTATTCAGTTTCTTTGAACAGGTAATCAGCAAGCGGATCAAGGTAGAGCTGAGAGTTAACGTCAACCATCTTGAGGGCTTTCTGGCCTTTTTTACCTGGGCATTCAGATACGCACAGTCCGCATCCAACGCAGTTGGTTGGGGAAACCTGTACACGCCATCTGAGGTCGGAATCCTTTTTGCCCATTAATGGCAGAGTTGCGAATTCCATTGGAGCTTTTTCAACTTCTTCTGGAGTTAAAGCAAAGGTACGGATTGTTGCATGTGGGCAGACGAAGGAGCAGAATCCGCACTGGATGCAGTTTTCTGGATCCCATTCTGGTACATGGACAGCAATGGTACGTTTTTCGTTGAAGGCTGCATTGTTCTGCATTGTTCCGTCAAGGACACCATGTTTAGTGAATGCGGAAACAGGCATGTTGTAACCTTCAAGTCCGTTGATGCGTGCTGCATATTCATCCCAGTAAGCATTGCCAGTAGGTTTACGCAGTTCGCTGACTGGCAGGTTGGACCAGTCTTTGTCAACTTCAACTTCTACCAGACCATCTTTACCCATATCGATCGCTTTGTAGTTGAGCTGAACGATATCGTCACCCTTCTTGCCGTAGGATTTCTTTGCAGCTTTCTTCATCAGATCTACTGCTTCATCATATGGCAGAATCTGTGGGTTCAGAGCGAAGAATGCGGACTGAAGGATTGTGTTGGTACGACGACCCATGCCGATCTGATCAGCGATCTTGTTTGCGTCGATGATGTAGAACTTAGCCTCTTTGTCAGCCAGTTCTTTTTTCAGACGGTTAGGCATGTGTTTAACGATTTCATCTTTGTCAAAGGAGGTATTCAGTAAGAAAGTTCCGCCTTTTTTCAGGTTGTTAGCCAGATCGTATTTGAACATGTAGCTGTCCAGAGATACGGAGATGAAGTCAGCATTGTTGATGTAGTAAGTTTTGTGGATTGGTTCGGAACCGAAACGTAAGTGGGAACGAGTTACACCACCGGCTTTTTTGGAGTCGTAAGCGTAGTAGCCCTGTGCATACATGTCAGTGTTGTCACCGATGATCTTGATGGAAGATTTGTTAGCGGAAACAGTACCATCAGATCCAAGACCCCAGAACAGACATTCTGTTGTTTTGCCATCATCGATTACGAAGGAATCGTCAGCTGGTAAGGAAGTGTTGGTCACATCATCTTCGATACCGATTGTGAACTGATTCTTGAGTTCGTCGCCTTTGAGGTGATCAAATACAGCTTTGATGTGTTTTGGAGCAGTGTCATGGCTTCCTAAACCATAACGGCCGCCGATGATCTGCAGGTCTTTGTCGCGAAGAGCTGCAACAACATCGAGGTACAGAGGTTCGCCTAAAGCGCCGCCTTCTTTGGAACGGTCAAGAACTGCAATTTTCTTAACTGTTTCTGGCAGAACGTCAAGCAGGTATTTTGTGGAGAAAGGACGGAACAGATGAACTTTGATCATTCCGACTTTTTCGCCGTTCTTGTTGAGTTCATCAATAGTTTCTTTCGCTGTTTCAGTTACAGAACCCATTGCGATAATGATGTTTTCTGCATCAGGAGCACCATAGTAAGTGAACGGTTTGTATTCACGGCCTGTGATCTCGCTGATTTTTGCCATGTAGTCATTTACGATTTCAGGTACAGCTTCGTAGTGTTTGTTACGAGCTTCAACACCCTGGAAGAAGATGTCGTCGTTTTCGTTGGCACCACGGGTAACTGGGTTTGTATGTGGCTGCATTGCGTTTTTCTTGAATTCAGCAAGTGCTTCGTAGTCGATCAGATCTTTGTATTTTTCTGTATCGAAAACTTCGATCTTGTCTACTTCATGGGAAGTTCTGAATCCATCAAAGAAGTGCAGGAATGGTACATGTGCTTTGATCGCTGCAAGGTGAGCGACACCAGCAAGGTCCATAACTTCCTGTACGGAGTGGGATGCGAGCATTGGGATACCAGTCTGACGGACAGCATAAACGTCGGAGTGGTCACCGAAGATGTTCAGAGAACGGCTGGCAAGAGATCTTGCAGCAACATGCAGTACAACTGGAAGGTTTTCACCAACCCATTTGTAGATGTTTGGGATCATCAGCAGCAGACCCTGGGATGCTGTAAAGGTTGTTGGCAGGACACCAGCCTGTGCAGCACCATGGACAGCACCAGAAGCACCAGCTTCAGACTGCAGTTCAGCGATCTTCACGATTTCGCCGAAAGCATTCTTGCGGCCCTGAGTTGCCCAGGTATCCATGACTTCAGCCATCGGGGAAGATGGAGTGATTGGGTAAATACAGCTCATGTCTGTTAACGCATAGGCATTATGAGCAGCAGCAGTATTACCATCCATGGACTGGAAAGTTTTTGTTGCGTTTTCTACCATGTAGAATAGTTCCTCCTTTGAATTTTGAACCTACATTCGGATTCATTATATTCGGATTACATAGGGTTTGAAAGAGATTTATTGCCCGTGGAAGCGTTTGCACGGTTAGTTTCAAATAACTTGAATGCCATTTTTACCAAACGCACCCCTTCTGACCGAATGAGTTTGAAACCACTTAACATCCCGGGCAATCCACAAAAAAGTTCCAAATCTAACCATTTTTAATCTGCTCTTTTGAACAGATGATTTTTCTGGACTCTGAATGTCACGAAGTTTCCGAAGCAGAATCAATTTCACGCGACACCATTATCCTCCTGATCGGATAATTTCCAAAGTCAAAGTAAATTAATCAGGCAATTTTCTTTTCCTTTGCGTCCTTTCTGCTTAGAATTTCCCATTCTTTTCTTGTTGAAAATACAATTCTCTCTTATGCGCAGACGTTGTGAAGTTTCATAAAGAATTCAGTCAGCCTGAATTTGAATCTTCTCTCTTTTTGCGTTTTCTTTTTCGTTGCAGTTTGTTTACACGCGCTTTTCTATCTCTTTCAGAAGTCGAAAATTTATACAGTTTTTCTTTACCTCTGCGCTCCACTCTCATTCTGTCTGTCTACTCTCTGCCTGCCTCTTTCTCTTTCTTTTCTCTTTCCACTGCCTTCTTCTGACTGTCTTGAGCCCCTTGCAGCCATCTTCTCAATCGCTTTCTTCTTTTGCGTCTTCCTTCTTCCCTGTCTTCCTTCTTCTTTCAGTGCTGTCATCGGCTCTTTCTGCCTCGAAAGAACACCTGGTCTGCATTGGTCTGCATGAGCAAACATGGCCCATGAGAAGATCAATCCAGAACCACATCCAAAGAAGGTCTGCCCAGAAAATCAAAACCATCCGGATCATGCGAAAAATCTGAAGTCCATTCGGGGAATCAGGCCCAATTCTTCCAATTTTTCCGACTGACTTTATTAAATCCCATCGGACAGATAGAATTTGAAAGGTTGAAAGAGAGTTTGCGTCGATTTCTCTTTCGTTTCCATTTCCCGCTCCGGATTCTTCGGCTCTTTGATCAGCCCCGTCTAGTTCTTGCCAAACGCACCAAGCCACCCCATCCGGCGTGAAATCGAACCATAAAGCCTTTAAGTTTTGAACTGAAATTCTTACTCCAATTTCGTTGAATATCCCTTACAGTCATCCATTGAAACCATATCCAAAGGAGATCTCATTATGGCTAAACCCAACCCGAACACCGAAAAACAGCGCGAACTCCTGTATGAAAAACTACAAGACATCCGCGCCAAAAAATCTGATGAAGAATCCAAACAGGCTTTGAATGAAGCTGTTGAACTCTTATTAACGACCTCGCTGATTTTGCCAGTGGCTTCCAATCCAGAAATCCAGGCCGGCAATCCCGACCTTCCTGAAGGCGAAGACAAAAAGGTTCCAAAGCTTTCTCCCTTTACTGTGACCAACCAGAAAGGCTTCCAGCTCTTCCCTTTCTTTACCAGTGTTGATCTGATGCAGAAGTTCTTTGACTTCCCTGTTCAGACTTTCCTGAATGTAGACCTGAATGAATATCTGCCTTTACTGAAAAATGCCAAAGGCGTTTCCGGCATGGTGATTAACCCCTCTGACCAGGGCAGTTATCCATTCCCGACATCATTTTTAGACGCTCTCTATCAAAGAAGCATTACCCCACAGGCTGAACAGACAAAGACTGAAGCTGCTCCAAAAGCAAAACCAGAAGCAACACCGAAAACGGCCAAATCCAAAACTGAAGAAGACTTTGATCATCCAGAAAAACTCCAGAAAGTTTTGGCTGACTTTCGCAAGATTCAGGACCAGGATTCCTATCTCAAAGCCGCTGCTGCTTTGATGAATTCTGCTGTTTTTGTTCCCGTTTACCCGCCTGAAGAGAACCAGAAACCAGCCCCCGACCAGAAGCAGCAGCTCAAGCCAATGCTTGTTTCCGGCAAAGGCAAAGACGAGAAACTTTTCGTCTTCTTTACTGACTACAAGCAGCTGACTGATTTCACCAAAAATGCACCGGTCATGCCGCTGAAAATGAAATTCCAGGATCTGATTCCAATGCTCGAAAGCACAATGAAAACCCTGCGTGGTTTCGTCATTGACCCGCTCGGTGTCAACCTGGTCTTTGAAACCCGCTTTATCCAGCAGTTCAAAGAAGCCTATGGCAATCACAGCGGTCTGCAGATGAAAGAGTCCGGTGATCTGCTTGAAAACCTGCGTGAACCAAAAGAACACAACCAGGAATTAGAAGCAGCCCTGATTACCGGCGGCTTCCATATTCCAGAAATCCGGACTATGTATCTCAAAGAGCATATGGATTCCAAAACCGGAAATACCGGCTGGTTTGTTCTGGTTGAAAGTGACAAACACGATCCAGAACTGTTCAGCCAGCTGGCAAAAACGCTTGGTAAAACCGCCGGAAACCGTGAAGTCGGCTTCATGTTCGTCAATCGCCAGCAAGCCCAGCACTACGCCAAAGACAGCGTGCCTATCTACTCCCGTATGTAATCTCCAAATCAATCAACACGAAATCGAAAGGCGAAAACCTTTTCGATTTCGTGTTTTTTGTTTGCCTGGACATAACGCGATTCGCTTGTCTCGAAGACTTTCTCAGAAAAATCATGGAATGACAGTTCTTTGATTGCGCAGGTCTATTTTTAGCTGGCCATAACCTGAGCGGCTCGATAAAAAGCAGGTTCCATTTTTTTGATCTGCTGCTCGGTCAAACCATTCGTATACGCGATTCTCTTCCAGTTTGCGGCAACGGTTTGACATGTTTCCTGAATGCTCCTGCTGGCCCACTCTTGGTCAAGATCAGCATATCGGGCAAATTCAAGCAGGTTTTCGATCGTATAGTCCGGATTGTTTGGAGTGATGCAAAGCGAACTCTCATGACCTTCCAGACTTGGATTGACATCATACATTGGCGAAAGCGTCCAGCCCTGTTTCTCGAGAAGAAAGCCATGGTTACGAAGATGGTCATCTGTATTGTTGACCGCAAACGAAAAGACCATCCGCCAAAACAGCTCCTTAATGTCATCTCTAGGCATGGATCCATGACTGCGCAAAAAGTTAACCAGATCCAGATAGCCAGCCTCGTCATCCTGATTCTCCCATTGCCCCAGCAAGCCCATCGCACTGACAAAATGAATTCTTTTTAGGCCCTGGCGATCAAATCGCTTCGTTAAAAAGATACTTTGATCCGGAGAAAGTGAAGAGACCAAGAGCTTTACTTCAGGGACCTGAATCTGGCAAAGCAAAGCCAGGTCCACCATTGTTTTCTCCCAGGCACCCCTATTGGTTTTATCCTGAACGGATGGAAACTTTGCGATCCAAAGATATCCATCCTCATCTCTCACGTTGACTTTGGGTCTGGCCCCACCCAGCGAATACCCCAGCCAGATCAGTTCTAAAAGTCCAGGATCATTCTCTTGCATTTGGAAGAATCGAACTATGCTCTCCAGCCGGGAAAGATCTGCAACAGATGGAATTTTGAAGCCCCGCTCATCCGGGCCCAGAAAAGTCTTTCCATTATCTTCCGAAAACCGAAAGGCTCCCATCCGCGTAAAATCAGCGACTCCAAGAAGAAAATCGCTTTCCAGAAGTCTTGGCACCAGACCGTTTTCCTTTTCAGCTTTCAGCTCTTCTCTTCGTTTGAGCAATGCCCTCCCCCAGTGATCTGGAACAGAATCCAGAAAAACATCCACCGCATGAAAAGAATCCAAAGACTGTTTTCCAGAAAACCATTCAAGCTGCGGATTGAGGCAAAAACTCCAGGGATGCTTAAGCAAGTCCTGGGAATATTCAAAGAAATACTTTTCATGGCCATGGCTGGATTCAATCGACAGGCTGCCAACCAGAATGGGTTTGCAGAGATTTGCGTCGAAATAAACCTGGACAATTCGCTTCCTGACTTTTTTCTTCATCACTTTCGGCTGGCCCGCTTTCTTTGATCCAGTTTGGCATCCTGCAAAAAATGGCCAAGTTCATCTTCTTGAGCCACTTTCAAAAGATCTTTATCCAGCCCGTTGATGGCATGCAGGACAGCTGCATAGGCCCCCATAGAGACAGACGGACTTCCCTTCTCAATTGCCCAGATTGTGGTTCGGCTCACACCAGAACGTTGGGCGATAAGTTCCACTGAAAAATTCCTCCGCAGCCTGGCCAGACGAATCTGGTCGCCCATTGTCTGCAAAATCTTCAATTGCTTTGGCAAAAGTTTAACAGCTTTTTGTGGCATATGAATTCTCCTAACGTTTAAATATATAAACATAATAGGGGTTTCGTTCATATATTCACACATTATCCCCCAACGAATGAATTGAGATTCCTTGAGTCTGCTAACAAAAAAAGCGCAAAATCGAAGTTCAGGCGTGTCTGGTTGTATTCGATTTTGCGTTTTAACTTTGTCTTCCTTTTTGATCTGAGTTTTGCAGGGTTTTAGAATAGATAACCCTAATGCCCACTGGAATCTCTCCAGCGGGCATTTTAGTCTTCTG
>CAJTVE010000071.1 GCA_910579655.1 uncultured Allobaculum sp.
CTAATGGTTAGCGGTTGCGATGATACGCTCCCATAGTGGACTTTCACCACCTAGATGTGTGCCATGCCGGGCACACTAAAAAAGCAGTCTGATTTTTCATCATCGAAAATCAGACTGCTTGGTCCTGCCAACAGGCATCTCTTGAAACATTATTTTAAAGCTCTGTTTGGGACAATCTGTCCGCCCTGAACTTCTCAGGCTTTTTCAGGCCCATTTTCAGGCAGAAGAGTCTCTTCTACAGCTGGCAGATCGTCTTCTTGGATGGCCGGGAGGTCTTCTGGTTTGACTGCGGGTAAATCTTCAGCTGCGACTTCAGGCAGATTTTCAGCAACAACTTCTGGTAAGTCTTCTTCTGTTGTAGCTGGAAGATTTTCAGACTCTACAGCGGGAAGCTCTTCAGTCTCTACAGCGGGTAAATCTTCAGGAATCACTTCTGGAAGATTGTTGTCAGTCTCAGCGACTTCAACAGGATTTCCTACCGTTTCACTGACAATTTCAGCCGTGACCGTTTCTGGTTCTTCCGTTTTGCCGGCTGTGCCTAAGTAATCAAAGGTAATCTGGCGCTTTGGAATGTTGACGTCCCTGACTTTGATATGAACCGGCATGCCCAAGGCAAAAATCTTACCCGTATTTTCTCCATGCAGACTCATCGTGTCTGCATCGTATTTATAGAAGTCATCTTCCATGTAGCGAAGCGGAATCAGGCCCTCAATGGTATTTGGCAGTTCGACAAAGAATCCGAAGTTGGCAACCCCGTTGATGGTGCCGTCAAATTCCTGGCCAACTTTGTTTTCCATATATTTAGCCGCTTCCAGATCGTCTACGGCACGTTCAATCGTTACGGCATCTTTTTCTTTTTCGGATAAGTGCAGCGCGGATTTTTCCATGCGTTTGGCATCTTTCATCAGCGTCTTCTCATCGTTTTTCTTTTCGATGACATGCTTATGGAGCATCCGATGGATCAGCAAGTCTGGATAACGACGGATTGGCGAAGTAAAATGGCAATACTCATCGAGAGCCAGACCATAGTGGCCAAGGTTCTTTTCACAATAGCGGGCTTTTTGCATCGAACGGACAGCGACAGCGGAAAGGATTTCCTTATTGCCCGGATCTTCAATGGAATCCAAAAAGCAGGCAATGTCTTTTGGTTCACATTCATAAGGGTCAATCTCGCATGGGACATGCAGGACTTTGGCCATTGTTGTCAGGGAAGACAGTTTTTCTGGATCTGGAATTTCATGGACCCGGAACATGCCTGGCAGCTGACGGGTATGAAGTTCATGAGCGACCGCTACGTTGGCCATGATCATGGCCTCTTCGATCATCTGTTCACTCCATCCACGGTCCCGGCAGACAACATCGACTGGTGTTCCCTTTTCATCGAGGATGAAGTAAGGTTCACGGGTTTCAAAATCGATATGGCCGCGTTCAACCGTGCGTTCTTTCAGCTTTTTGCTTAAATCCGAGAAATTCTGAAGCATTTCACCGAACTTGGCATAGTCTGGACGGCTTTGCGGATTTTCAAGGTATTCGTTGACTTTGTTATAGGTCAGGCGGCCATCCGAATAGATGACACTGGCGTAAATATCGTAATCGACCATGACCCCTTCAGGATTGAATTCCATTTCGCAAGTCAAAGTTAAACGATCGACTTCAGGATTCAAAGAGCAGATGCCATTCGACAACTGGAAAGGCAGCATGGGCACTACGCGGTCGGCAACATAAATGGAAGTGCCGCGCTTGTAGGCTTCTTCATCAATTGCATCCCCTTCGCCAACATAGTAGCTGACATCGGCGATATGAACATATAACTTCCAGCCGCCGTTTTTCAGCTTTTCAACCGAGATGGCATCATCAAAGTCTTTTGTGGAATCCCCATCAATCGTTACCGTCAGAAGATCACGCAGATCTTTACGATCCTTGAGTTCTTTTTTATGGACTTTTTCAGGAATGTCTTCAAGTTCCTTGCGGATTTTCTTGTTGAATTCCTGACGGACTTCATTTTCGGCCAGAATAGCGGAAACATCCACGCCTGGCTCATTTTCACGGCCAAGAACATCAATGATTTTCACTTTCAATGGGCTTGCGTACTCTACAACTTTGACGACCGCTTTGGTGCCCGGTTCAATGTTATAGGCTTTCTTATTGACCACATTAAAGGATGTATGTAAATCGACATCCGAACGGAATTTGAGACCGTTGCGAGTCATCACGAACGTTCCGGAAATGCAGGTAATGCCGCGATCATAAATGTGAACCACTTCATTGCCTTCAGGCGCAACCCGCACTAACACTTCGTCTTTATCCATCAACATCCGTGTATTGCGCTTGGACACATAGATTTTCTGATCCTTATTCAGGATTGCATATTCATTAGCGGATACGTCACGGGCTTTTCCGACAAACCAGTTTTCGCCATCGATCAGGTAATACTGTTCATGATCGTTGTAAATCTGACGTTCATCTTCAAGTTCGTTGAGTGTGACGCCAAGCTCTTTCATATCGTGGCTTGTTTTAATGCGTAAAGCTTTTGCGATTGCGCCTGGTGTCATTTGTTTATTGCGATTAAGGAGTTCCAGGATTTCTTCCTTCATAATTCGACTTCCCCCTGACAAAGAAAAAAAGGGCATATGGCCCTTTAAACTACCTGTAAAGCGATGACAAGTGCAAAGAAAATGATGCCGCACACAAGAGTCATATTGGAAATCAGCTTTTCCGGTCCTCTTTCTTTCTGTACAGCAAACAGGTTCAGATCCCCGCTTCCGGTAAATGCAGCGGATAAGCCATCCGACTTACCGCTTTGCAGCAGAACTAAAATAATAATCAGTCCTGCATCGACCATCAATAAAATATTTAATAAATTCTCCATACTTCACTCTTTCTCTATTCCCGCAGTCATTATAACAAACAAACTGCAATCAGCCCTCGCACAGACGCAGAAAGTCCACATCATCGAGGCTTTCAACGCACAAATCGGGGAAAATTTTCAACCGTTGGATGTCTTTTTCATGGTGTACACCACTCTGGACAAAGACGGTCTGAACCTTGTTATTATACCCAAGAGCAACGTCGGTTTCCAGATTGTCTCCAACTAAAACTGCGTCCTCCTTAGAAATGCCCGCTTTTTTCAAAGCGTAATCCAGAATTGGACGGTCAGGTTTACCAATTCTTGGACTTGGGGTGGCGGTTGCGTATTCAAACAAAGCAACAACCGAACCATTGCCGACTTCAAACCCGCCTGGTTTGGCCAGAATGCGGTCATGATTGGTGCCAATCAATCTGGCCCCATTGAGCAAAAAGGCCAGCGCCTTGGAGTACTTGGCATAATCCCCTGTTTTATCCAGTCCGACAAAGACATAATCTGGCTGATCTTCGGTGATTTCAAAGCCTTCATTGAGCAAGGCTTCCTTCATTCCGTTCATGCCGATATACCACGCTTTGCGCTTGTTGGGATCCAGATTGGCGGCATAGCCGGCAGCCGCCATGGCTGAATTGACAAAGTGTTCGGGCTTCACGTGATGATAGCCCATATTCTCCATATGCTTTACATTTTCGTATGGGGTGCGCATGGAATTATTGGTTAAAAACAGATACGGAATTCCGTGTTCAAAACAGAAATCCACTGCCCGGATCCCCGCTTCAATGGGCTGAGGACCGCGATACATCGTTCCGTCCAGATCAAATAAGACCGTTTTCATTTTCTTTGCTTCCATCTTTTTCTCTCCTGCTGTTTTTGACTGTTGTTCGCTTTTATCCCCTGAAAAGGAAACTCTGTTCTCTGATCCATCAACTAAGTATTAACTGTTTAATATCATGAGAACTCCACATGAACGAGCTGGAAAGCATTTCCGATTCTGTCTTTCCTCTTTTCTGGAGATTCTTCGATTTAAACAATAACAGACCGCTTCATTCCTGACTACAAACTGGGTTTCAAACCATTTTTAAGGGCTTTGCAGGAAAAGAAAAAGCGCCCATTGCTGAGCACTGATTCTTTTGCAGCCTGTTTCCTTTGAAAGACTCACGAATATTCAGATTTTCCAGAGCAAACACGCTCTAGAAAATCTGGTAACCACCGTAAGGACGAATCTGTAAGACGTGGCAGGCACCCTCGCCGAATGCACGATCCATTTCCGCGCAATACGCCGCAACCAGATCGTTTGGAACGAAGGCCTGGATGGTTCCCGCAAATCCACCGCCATGAACGCGGTGCGCACCCCGGCCATTTAAGACTTTTTCACTGAGGAATAAAGCTAAGGAGACAGCCTGGTTTTTGAAGTCGGCAGGGCTGTAGATATTCTGCAGATATTTATAGGAAGAGTTTCCGGAAGCCAGAATCTGTTTTTCGAATTCTTCCAGATCTTTATTGCTCAAAGCAGCAACCGCTTTTTCGACGCGTTTATTTTCTTCGAAGACATGCATAGCCCGAAGCAGAGCCCGGTCATTGCCGATGGCTTCACGCAATTCTGGTAAGCGAGAGTAGAATTCGTTTTCATCAACTTCACGCAGAACGTCTTTACCGAAAAATTCATCGACTTCCTTGAGTTCAAATGGAATGTCGGCATAATCCTGGGTCAGGTCCGCATGGGAGGCATGAACGTCGGTGATGCAAAGCGACGTATTGAAATCAGAGAAATCAACGTCAACGCGTTCAACAACTGGGTTTTCCTTGTCGGCAAAGTCGATATGGATCAGGCCGCCAACCGAGCATGCAGACTGGTCCATCAGACCACAGGGCTTGCCAAAGAATACGTTTTCGGCATACTGACCAATTTTGGCCAGTTCAACTGGATCGAGTTTTCCATCGTTATACAGATCTGAGAAGATGTTTCCGATCATGACTTCAAAGGCGGCAGAAGAAGAAAGTCCGCTTCCCTGTAATACATCGCTGGTCATGTAACCGTCAAAGCCGCCGGTCTGGCCGCCCAGTTCCTGAATGCGGGCTGCCACACCGCGAATCAGAGCCTGGCTGGTTTCTTTTTCGGCTTCATGGACACTCAGGTCTGCTAAATCAATCGCCGGAATGTCATAATCATCGGACAGAACTTTGACCACACCATCTTCTCTTGGTGCGACAATGGCGATGATATCGAGGTTGATACTGGTTGCCATGACTTCCCCGCGCTGGTGGTCTGTATGGTTGCCAATGACTTCACTTCTGCCAGGAACAGAAATGACTGCGACATCTTTATCTCCATACAATTCGATAAATTTATCGATTGCTTTTTCATATCTTGGTTTCTGAGCTTCGGCTAAATCACCGTAAAGCTTTGTAAGTGCTTCGTCTTGTTTACCTGCTGTAATTGCAGCTTTTAATTCACTCGCTAACATGTTGGAATCTCCTTCTTTTCAAAACGCTTTCACGTGTATATTGTATTTGATTTGTCTATAGAGTTCAATTGTTTTAGTAAACTTTTTCGGTTAAACAAATATTTTTACTAAAACTTATGAAGAAATTTTACTCCAACTCTTCCGCTTTGCAACCTTTAATGTAAAATTTAGACAGTAAAGGAATGAAATAATGGCTACTTTAAAAGACGTCGCAAACCTCGCCGGTGTTTCCAGTGCGAGTGTTTCGAGAATATTGAACAATGACCTGACTCTCAGCGTTCCTCAGTCCACCCGAGACAAAGTTCTGGAAGCTGCTGAAACATTAGGGTATGTAAAAAAGAAAAAGAAAACTTCCGTTTCGAGTATGCTCGTGGGCATCGTACAGTGGATGTCCGCCGAAGACGAAGCGAAAGATCCGTATTATCTCTCCATCCGTCAGGGTGTAGAAAATTATTGCTTCCACCACAAAATTTCAACCGTGCGCTGCTTTGCTTCTGAAATGGAACTGGCCCGCAAGCTGGAAAAAGTCGATGGGCTGGTGTGTATTGGCAAGTTCTCCGATGATGCCCGCGACAAGATGACGGAAATCTGCAAGAATATCATTTTTCTGGATATGAAACTCGATCCCATTTCGAATTGCTTCATCGTCCCAGATTTTCGCGGGGCCCTCAAGCTGGTCATTGATTACCTGGCAGCTGAAGGCCATAGTAAAGTCGGCTATCTTGGCGGGATCGAACGCGTGGATGACTCTGTTTATCCGGATGATCGTCTGAAATATTTCAAGCGATTCACAAACGAAAGCAATATTCAGAGTGAACCCTGGATCTTCCAGGAGCAGTTTACAAGAGAAGCTGGCTACTCCATGATGAAACAGATTCTGTCCATGCCAGATCGTCCAACCGCTGTCTTCGCGGCCAGTGACCCGATTGCGATTGGTGCCCTGCGTGCTTTGCATGAAGCCAACGTCAAGATCCCGGAAGAGATGTCTGTCATCGGCTTTGACAACATTGACGAAGCCAACTATACTTTCCCACCGCTGACGACCGTATTTGTGCCAACCTATGAAATTGGTTCCACCGGCATGCGGATGCTTCATGATGCCTGGAAACGAAATGAAAACCTGCAGCCGATGAAAATCGTTCTGCCCTGCTACATCATCAACCGTCAGACGACCCGCACCTTACCGGATGCGATTGAAATCTAGCAGGAGTTCCCTTCTCCAAAGCACAAAAAATCAAAAACACCCCGTATGAAACTCTTTATACAAACGGAAACACAGAGGGCGTAATCGATCGAATTTTCTTTTGATTTCCCCCTTCATAACGTTTTTGCTTCTGCATGACCGGTTGTGCAGAAGCTTTTTTTTCGTCCTGACTGAACTCATCGACCGTTTTCCAGCAAAAAAACCAGCGGCCATCATGGCTAGGATGACTGCTGGTTTTAATTTTTATTCGACTTTATTTTTCGAATCAATCGTTATTCTTCGACTTTTTTCAGATCGGCAAAGTCAATTTCGGTTTCGTTTTCCTTACCGAGCATGTAAACAGGAACGGTTGCTTTCTTGTTTTCTTTATCGATGGCAAGAACAGGCAGAACGTTGCCTTTGAGAGTACCGCTGATGACTTCGACTTTGTCGCCTGGCTCAAAGTCGATATTAACAACTTCTGGGCCTTTGCCAAGGCGGGACAGAACGGCGTCGATTTCTTCTTGCGCAACTGGGAATGGTTTTGCGCCTTTACCACTGGATCCGATAAATCCAGTTACACCTGGTGTATTGCGGACAATGTACCAGGCTTCATCCGTCATGCGCATCTGAACAAGAATATAACCAGAGAAGAGATTATGGGTTTTCTTAATTTCTTTACCGTTCTTGAATTCTGTTTCAGTTTCTTCGGCAACAACGACCTGGAACAGGGAATCTTCCAGACCCATGGTCTTGATTCGTTTTTCAAGGTTTTCTTTTACACGGTTTTCCTGACCTGCATACGTGTTCACGACATACCAATTGATATTTTCGTCGTCTTTACTCATAGTGTGCATCTCCTTTAATTTCCATTACGAAGTGATTTTCACCTTACCCTGTTTTTATCCTTTATGCCGCTTATCGCTTCTTTTTCAGCATGGCCAGTCAGACCCATACACAGAGTCCAAATGAGCGACAGAGCTGAACAGATGATCACATGGGCGCTAAAAGTTCAAAGGATGTCCTGGCGTGGGCCAGACAGATAAGGTTCCGTCTTCAAAAGCTTACATCATTTCAAAGGATATGGCATCCGGTTGGGCTTGAATAAATACTGAAGATCAACCAGGAAACACACCGATGCCTACAGTCAGGCAAAGAAAAAGCATGGAATCCTCTGTTTATACAGAATTCGATTCCATGCGTTTCTTTCAGTCCCATTTCGGACCAGCCCAAAGGCGAGTCTTTGATTAAAGGGATACGATCCAGCTGACCAGTGCAGAGGCAGCGGCTTCGCAGACGAAGAAGTACAGGCCAAAAAGCAATGTAAATACAATGACAAGACCCGAACTCTGCATGAGTCCCTTAAAAGACGGCCAGCGAACTTTTTTCAGCTCTGCCCAGACGGCTTTTGGAGCATAAGTAGGCTCCTGGAGTAAGTTATCTTCCATTTTAAAGTCCTTTTCTACTACTTTGATTCTTTATGCAAAGTATGCTTATTGCATTTTGGGCAGTACTTTTTAATTTCAAGGCGTCCAGTCTGATTTTTCTTATTCTTCTCAGTCGTATAGTTACGGGAGAAGCATTCAGTGCAGACTAAAGTAATCTTATCAGCCATTTTCAGGCCCCCTTTGCAAGTACAAAATATAACATCCCCTCCGCGCCCTGTCAAACTGCGCTCAGTTTACTCAGGCCTTTGGGATAGCCGGTATCTACGGCAAGACAGGGCTGCGGCGGGTTTTGCCTCTGTCTGCGGTTTTGCTCCACGTTTTTCCAGACTTTGGCTGCTTTATCAAAGGTTCTGGCCACTCTTGCCAATGGGATCTCCAGATGGTTTGCGATCTCGCGATACGTGTATCCTTCCAGGCAGAGGTGAAGAACGTCGTTTTCATAGGTTTCCAGATGCGGTTCCACCTGTTCGAGAACCTGCTGGCAGGTCATTTTCATCAACATCTTTTCTTCAAGATGATGCTCCTCGATCGCATCTTCCTGCATTCGATATCCTCTGTAGGAGCGCACCAGAAGTTTGTCATAGGAAACTTTCAGCTCTCGTGGAACCTTGCGCTGATTGGTCTGCCGACGATAGATATCAATGATTTTGCGGCGCAGAATTGTCTGATAGTGCGTTTTAAAACAGGCTTCCATGCCTTCACGATAGTAGATTAATGCCTGCTGCAGGCATGAGTAGGCTTCACACTCAAATTCCTGATAGGTCATCATCTTCGTGCAGTACTGAAAATAAATATAATGAGTCGGCCCGCTGAGTTCTTTGAATAACAGCTCAAAGGCTTCCTCATCCATGAGTCTGGTCAGATAGACCAGTTCATTGATGTTCACTTCTTCTGTCATGGTCTTGACTCCTTGAAAGTGACCGAGCATCGATGCACAGGAGCACGTTCCTTCTTTCAGATATCCGTTTATTCGTTCGATTGGTTCAGATATTCTTCTGGAATGAGATCCTGTAGAAATTCAGATTGCTTCCATTCCTGATCTTCAGTCTTTGTGGCTGGAAACGTCACTTGCCCGCTGTCTGGCCGCCTGAGCTTCATACATCAGAATGCCGGCTGCAACAGAGGCATTCAAAGACTGAACTTCACCACGCATCGGAATGTGGACTTTGAAATCACAGGCATCCTTGACGCTTTTGGACATTCCTTTGCCTTCATTGCCAATGACCAGAACCAGTTTGCGATCATAAAGACCTTTACGATAGTCAACTGACGTTTCATCAAAATCACTGCCCGCGACCCAATAGCCATGATCTTTCAGCTTGCGCAAGGCTCCAGCAAGGCTGGAAACCGATGCAACAGGAACCGAATAGGCTGCTCCGGCGGAGGTTTTGACTGCCGCCGGCGTCAGACCGGCTCCTTTGTGCCTGCAAAGAATGACCCCATCGGCCCCTGAAGCATCGGCACTTCGTAAAATGGCTCCAACGTTGTGCGGATCCTGAATTTCATCGAGGGCAACAATCAGCGGCAGTCTTCCGGTTTTCTTTTCTTTGGCACTCACGGCTTCGATCAGTTCATCGAGACTGAGCATCGGCAAATCTTTGACTCTGGCCGCAATGCCCTGATGGACGCCCTGATCGGTCATTTTGTCCATTTCTTTTTTCGAGACCGTCTTAAGACGGACGTTTTTGGGCAGCGTGCTCAGAATCTTTTCAATCCGTTTGTCTCTGGCGCCATTTTGCACATAGAGATCGAGAATCTGATCTGGGCTGTCTTTCAGGGTTTCAAAAACATTTTTTCCGTAAACGATCATAGCTGCTCTCCAATCTCCATGCAGACCTTTAGAAGCTCTTCCATGCGCTCCTTGTGATCATACAGATACAGGTAGCCGAATAAAGCTTCCAGGGCGGTGGCTTTCAGGTATGTCTTCAAATCTGAATTTTTTGCGACGCTTTTGACATGCGCATTGCGCCCGCGGCGGACGATTTCCCGCTCATCTTCATTGAGCAGGTCTTTTTCCATCAGCTGGTCGAGCACAAAGGCCTGTCCGGCAGCGCTGCAAAGCCTGGCGTTCTGTTTCTGGAGCAGATCGGCTTTGCGCACTCCCCTGTCCAGAATATGCTTACGTGCTTTAACGGAATAAAGCGCGTCTCCCATCCACGCCAGCGTGACGGGATTTTCCATAACAATTTCCATTAAACAAGACCTAATTTCATCAAGCTGGCCCGGCATTCATCGGCTTTGGCAAAGTCTTTGCTGCGGACCGCATCTTTCCAATCGCGATACAGCTGTTTCTGCTCTTCGGTTGGAGGCGTAATGCCAAGGTCAATGCCCAGAACGGAAAGCATGCCGGTTACGGATGCATACAGTTCATTGAGCAGGGTGTAATCCAGATCCCGTTTGCGTAAAGACTGGTTGAGTTCCTTGACAGTTGCCTGAAGGGCACTGATCGCGTTTGGGGTATTTAAATCATCTTCCATTGCGTCCATAAATGTCTTCCAGGAAGCCTCATCTTTTTTCGAATCCGGTTTATACTGGTCAGCCAGGCATAACTGGAACAGAGCCTGACGGAGTGGTTTTTCAATTTTGCCAAGTTCTTTTACGGCATTCTCCATAACGGTCTGAGAAATGGTCAATGGTGCCCGATAATGCGTCGAAACCATCATCCAGCGGCAGGCAGGCCCGCCAAATTCATCGATCAGATCTTTGGCGAGAATAACATTGCCAAGGGATTTCGACATTTTGACTTTGTCCTTGCCGACATTGATCATGCCGTTATGAACCCAGGTATTGGCCAGTTTTGTGCCATTGGCCATTTCGGACTGTGCGACTTCATTTTCATGGTGCGGAAACTTCAGATCCAGGCCGCCGCCATGAATATCGATCAATGGCTTTTTGAAGACATCCTGAATCATGACCACACATTCTGTATGCCAGCCTGGACGGCCTTTGCCCCAGGGCGAATCCCACTGAATGCCTTTGTCGGTCTTTTTCCAGAGCGTGAAATCGAGAGGATTTTCTTTTTTCTCGTTTTCATCAATCCGGGCGCCGACCAGCAGATCGTCAACTCTTTGATGAGAGAGTTCACCGTATTTTGGATCGGCACTGACACGGAAATAGACGTCGTTGTCTTTGACGTAAGCTGCTCCACTCTGAACCAGACCGTCAATGAAGTTGATAATCTTGTCCATGGTTTCGGTTACACGCGGAGTGTAATCCGGGTTTTTAGCGCCAAGAAGCCGGCGGACTTCTTTATAGGCATCGATATAACGGTCAGTAATTTCTTTTTCTGTTTTGTTTTCTTCGATTGCTTTGGCAATGATCTTGTCATCGACATCGGTGTAGTTGGAAGCATAGGTGACATCATAGCCTGCAGCTTCTAACGTACGATAAAGCGTATCGAAAACAATAATGGGCCGGGCATTTCCGATATGAGGATCGTTATAAACAGTTGGCCCGCACACGTACATCGAAACCTTATTGTCCGCTTCCATCGGTTTAAAGTCTTCGATTTCTTGTGTATAGCTGTTATAGAGCTTCATCATTCTAATTCTCCTAAGTGTAAAAAAAGGAAGCGTCAGCTTCCTTCGTTATTTTAGCAGAATTTTGGGTTTCCTTGGGCAAAGGCAGATTTATGCCTTGAGCAGCTCTACAATCTCACCTTCATATGGTGTGTTTTTCAAGTGTTCCAGGGCTGGCTCAAGCCATTTGCGGGTATTTTCTTTGTCTTTGAGATAGCTGTACTGCAAGCCGATCAGGTATTCAAACGTACCGGCCTGATTGGATACGTTGGCTGGAATGCTGCCTTTATCATCTTTAAGTCTTGCGTGGCGCTCCTGAAGTTCCTTGATGTATTTGGATTCTTTTTTGAGCAGAATCGAATACTGGATCTGCAGGTTTTTGGCCTGAATCTCACTGCCATACTGCTCAACCATTTCCATCATATGACGGGCTTTTTTGATTTTGCCAGATTCCAGATACACGTAGAATCCACGCTCACCCAGCTGTGCTTTCTGCTTCTTGCTTAAGCGCATGTTTTCCATGAACTGAACCTGTTCATCTGCTTTTTTCATTTCATTGCGCATTTCATACATGGAAAGCCGCATCGATTCCCGCTCAAAAGCCGAGAATGTGACTTTAGCCAAAAACGAATCCAGATGGCGGGTAAACAGGGTAAAATTATGAGCTTCAAGATCCTGCATCAGACGCTGGTAATAAAAGCGCTTGACCAGCGGCGGAACCAGCACAACCAGCAGGATAAAGACGACAACGTACAGAAGATAAATCCAGCTGCTCATCGATTCTGTTTATCCTCTTTTAATAATTCTGCAAACTGTTTGAGTAAATCTTCGTCGATCCCCTGTTTTTTCATGCTTTCAATATAAGCTACATCCAGGTCATCAACATCTTTAGTCAGATCATCCCGTTCATCATTAACGAGTCTTTCGCGAATAGCCATAACTTCTCATATTCCTTTCATGCATATTCAATGTCCAGAAACCGATGGCTTTTAACCCTATTTCCAGAACCAATACTCAATGTACAAACTTTGAAGGACTTTGCCAACCACCACAGGCAATTTCCATCGAAAATCAAAAAGGAGTTCACAGTTGTTGCAATCGTTTTCTTTATTTCGGATTCAAGTGATTTTCTTGGAATCCAGACTCTTTCCTACGCTTCCAGTCTGAAATTCAGGCATTAAAAAAGAAGGCCCGAAGACCTTCTTTATTTAGTCATTGGAGGAAACTCTTATTTCTCTAAATCGTGTTCAGCGAAGTACTTAATTGTACGAACCATCTGAGAAGTGTAGGAGTTTTCGTTGTCGTACCAGGAAACAACCTGAACGAGAGTGTTGCCATCTCCAGTAGGAGTAGCCATTGTCTGAGTAGCATCAAACAGAGAACCGTAAGTCATACCGATAACGTCGGAAGATACGATTTCTTCAGTGTTGTAACCGAAGCTTTCGTTCTGAGCAGCAGCCATTGCAGCGTTAACCTGGTCAGTAGTAACTTCGCCTTCAACTTCAGCAACTAAGATCGTAGTGGAACCTGTAGGAACAGGAACACGCTGAGCGGAACCGATCAGTTTGCCGTTGAGTTCTGGAATAACCAGACCGATCGCTTTAGCAGCACCAGTGGAGTTAGGAACGATGTTCACTGCAGCAGCGCGGGAACGACGTTTGTCACCTTTTCTCTGTGGTCCATCCAGAGTCATCTGGTCGCCAGTGTAAGCATGAACTGTAGTCATGATACCGGATTTGATAGGAGCCAGTTCATTCAGAGCTTTAGCCATTGGAGCTAAGCAGTTTGTTGTGCAGGATGCAGCGGAGATGATGTTGTCACCAGGTTTTAAGATTTCCTGGTTAACGTTGTAAACGATTGTTGGCAGGTCGTTTCCAGCAGGAGCGGAGATAACGACTTTTTTAGCGCCAGCGTCAATGTGAGCCTGTGCTTTAGCTTTGGAAGTATAGAAGCCTGTGCATTCCAGAACTACGTCTACATCCAGATCTTTCCAAGGAAGCTTGGAAGCGTCTGCTTCTTTGTAGATTTTGATTTCTTTGCCGTCAACGATGATGGAATCTTCAGTAGATTCTACTTTGTCAGCAAGTTTGTAAGTTCCCTGAGTTGAGTCATACTTGAGCAGGTGAGCTAACATATCAGGTTTTGTCAGGTCATTGATCGCAACTACTTCGTAGTTAGGATCATCAAACATCTGACGGAATGCAAGACGGCCGATACGTCCGAAGCCGTTTAAAGCAACTTTTACTGTCATGGTCAGTAAATCCTCCTTTAATAACGGTTTAATTATAGATTCACCTCCAATCGCTGTCAACGATGATCAGACTGTATGATAAAAGTCGAACAAACTATGGTCGTTTTTT
>CAJTVE010000072.1 GCA_910579655.1 uncultured Allobaculum sp.
CATCTCGCACACAGAAGTTAAGCCATTGAACGCCGACGATAGTGTAAAAGCAAAAATAGGAAGTCGCCAGACGAAAGTAAATCCCTGAAGAATAAAGGAGAAATCCGATATTCTTCAGGGATTTTTTAATGGCTGAAAAACGGGCAACGATTGTTGGCAAAAAGATCGCACCAGTAGTTAACGCAGTAATTTTCATCGGCTGCTCAGGCAGGCTTTCTGTGCTCCTTTCATACGCGGAGCGATTCGGATCGTTCCAGATTCTGCTTCATTTTCTAAGAGATTCGAAAAGACCTTGCCATAGTTGTCTACAACATGTAGTCTTAAAGCGATACTACAAGTTGTAGACAGGAGGTGCCGTCTATGGCAGAAATTCAGTTAGGGACTGTCGAGTCCTGTTTTGCGGATCTGATCTGGGAAAAAGAGCCAGTGACAACTGGTGAGCTGGTCAAGCTGGCTTCCGATGCCTTTTCCTGGAAACGCACCACAACCTATACGGTCCTGCGCCGTCTGTGCGATAAAGAGCTGTTCCAAAACAACAAAGGTACAGTCACAGCACTTCTTTCACGAGATGAGTTTTATGCACGCCAGAGCAGGGAGTATGTCGATCAAACCTTCGCCGGTTCGCTTCCGGCTTTTCTGGCAGCCTTTACCAGCCAGAAGAAACTCAGCCCTGAAGAAATCGCTGAAATCCGCGACCTGATCGACCGGGCAGGTGAATAATATGGCTGATCTTTTTGTAAAAGTTCTGAATATGAGCATTACCTCGTTCTGGCTGATCCTTGCGGTCATCTTTCTTCGCTTTTTCATGAAGAAGAAAGCACCAAAGTGGATTGTTATTCTTTTGTGGGGGATTGTTGGCCTGCGGCTAAGCGTTCCGTTCTCTTTTGAAAGCAGGCTGAGCCTGTTGGCAAGCGCTGAAACGTTCAGCGTCCATGCTCTCCAGACCCAGGTTCCTGTCACCAACAGTTCAATTCCGGCTGTCAATCAGGCCGTCCATCCGCTTTTGAATGCGTCTTTGGCGCCAGTGCCGGCTGAAAGCCTGAATCCGGTTTATAGCTGGACCTTTATTGTGTCCATACTCTGGCTGAGCGGAATCGTCATTCTGATGGGCTGGGGACTTTTCCGCTTGCTGAAAATGCGCCGGACGGTGGCTGAAAGTATCCCTCTTGGAGCAAACATCTATCTTTGCGATCAGATCAAATCGCCGTTTATTCTCGGACTGATCCGGCCGAAAATTTATCTGTCTTCCGGCCTGGATCCAAAGACGACCAGATCCGTGCTGGCCCATGAAAAAGCCCATCTGGAAAGATACGATCACTGGTGGAAATGGGTTGGATTTGTGATCCTTGCAGTTCACTGGTTCAATCCCTTATGCTGGCTGGCCTATATTCTGTTGGGCCGCGATATCGAGATGGCCTGTGATGAAAAGGTTATCCAGTCGATGGACCTCGCTGAAAAGAAGCAGTATTCGACGGCTTTATTAACATGCAGTACAACTCGGCGGGCCGTTCTGACCTGTCCGCTGGCATTTGGAGAAATCGATGTAAAAGAGAGGATCAAAAATATACTCGACTATAAAAAACCAGCGGTATGGGCTGTCATTGGATCAATCATTGGCTGTCTTGGCGTCATCGCCTGCTTTGCGACTGATCCAAAAACAAATCTTTCTCAGACCGATCGGACTTCTGTGGAGAATCTGGCAGATAATGGAAAGAATCAAAATGGTGCTGGCTATGACTCCAGCAGTAGTTCTGCTTTGGGTGCTGATGAAATTCAAACGGCGGTTGGATCCGCTTTGTTTCTGTCCGCTGAAGAACAGGTCATGTTTCGTCAGGCAATACTGAATCGCAATCAGTCCTGGCATCCGGAAGAATATGACCTGGCGGCCGCACATTTTCTTCCTTTGAAGAAAATTTCCAGACCAATGGCCTCAGGAAGTGACGGTGAACACGTCACGTATTATGGACTGGCTTTTTATGAAGAATATAAGGTGACGCCCAACGGTTTTGATCCAGTCGGCGGCAGCCACGTCCCAGTTGCGTTTTCCTTTGACCATGACAAAAATGGATATTTCCTGACTGAGTACTGGCAACCACGGGATGGCAGTCTGTACGCAGCCGATATCCGGGAAAAGTTTCCAGACGATATGGCCGAAGATGCCCTTAATCAACAGAATTACTTCGATGTGCAAAGACAGGAGTGTCTGAAACAGGCGGGGGAGATGATTGGTCCAATGATCGGATCCCAGATCGATACAATCTGCCAGATTCCTGCAGAATCATCCGACCCTCAGGAGTACATCCAGGCGCATTCTGATGAATTTTCAAAACTGGTTTCTTATGGCCCCTACACGCTCCAGTACTGCTTCGGTGAGTTTTTAAAAGGAGGGCAGACGGAACTTCGCGGGCAGATTATGCAAGCTGCTATCGAGGCCATCGCTCCGGAAAGTCAGCTTAAGCTTGAGGCAGCCAATGGACAGGAATACTTTGATGCCTGGAAAGATCAGGCCCTTTCCATCGCCCGTCAGCATGATCGACAATGGATCGATGACAAACAACCGGCGGTCGGCATTCTGCTGGATCTGATTTCACAGGCATGATGGACAGTGAAAAGGGCTGCTTGACGGACAAGGCAGCTTAGGGATGACCAGATTTCAATTTTGGAAGATTCACCAGATAAAACAGCCATTCTGCAGAATTTTATTCAGAAGAATATAAACCTGTAGATATAATTTATAAGAAGCTCTGTAATTTATGGGAATTTATTTGACGGTCAATGTCGATATTTTTTTGGTCGGATGCGTAGAGGCGTATAGGGAACGCTGCATAAAATCCAGCCGCCAGGCGATGGCAGCTGAAGAAGACTGAAAAATTGGTCGGCTTGATCTGGCCGCATGGAAAACAGAGCGGACTCTCATATCGTTTTGGTGACCAAATTCCCATAAGAAAAGCAGAGGATGAAGAAGCAGAGATGCAGGATGCGAGGAAAATGAAGGATGAACCCTAAAAAACTTGGTTTTGGACTTATGCGTCTGCCCCTGGCAGATCCCAATGACACAACGAAAATCGATTATGAAGCCATGTCGGAAATGGTAGACCGTTATATGGAGGCCGGATTCAATTATTTTGATACGGCCTATCCGTACCATGGTGGAAAAAACAGTGAAATTGCTTTTGGAGACTGTGTGGCAAAGCGGTATCCACGTGAGGCGTATACCATTACCGATAAGTTGTCTTTGTTCGTTGTCAGTGAAGCGGACAAGCTTGAAGACTATTTTGAAGGACAGCTCGAACGCTGCGGCGTGGAGTATTTTGATTATTACTTGCTGCATGCCATGAATAAAAACTATCTGGAGCTGGCTGACCGCATTGGCGCCTTTGATTTTGCTTTACAGAAGAAAGCGGAAGGCAAAATCCGTCATGTTGGCTTCTCGTTCCATGACACTCCAGAAGTTCTCGAAGAAATTTTAACCCGGCATCCAGAAATGGAATACGTTCAGCTGCAGCTCAACTACCTGGACTGGGACAGCAACGATGTGCAATCCCGTGCCTGCTATGAAACGGCTGTTCGTCATGGAAAGAAAGTTCTGGTCATGGAGCCGGTTAAAGGTGGTTTGCTTGCCAATGTACCCAATGAAGCTGAAAAACTGATGAAAGAGAAAAAGCCTGATCTGTCTGTTGCTTCTTGGGCCGTCCGGTTTGCCGCTTCCTTGCCTGAAGTTGCCATGGTTCTGTCTGGCATGAGCAATCTTGAACAGATGGAAGATAACCTTTCCTATATGAAGGAGTTCAGTCCATTAAGTGAAGAGGAACAGAACATCGTAAAGCAGGTAATCGACATTATTGCTTCTAAAGAAAGTATTCCATGCACTGCCTGCCGGTATTGTGTCGATGGCTGCCCAATGCAGATTGCCATTCCGGATTATTTCAAACTGATGAACAATATCAGCAAATTCGGCGACTCCCAGATTGCTAAAGCAAAAGCCAGCTATAATCGGTTTACAGAAACCCAGAAGAAAGGGAAGGCATCTGCATGTATTGAATGCAGACAATGTGAAGAGCACTGCCCGCAGCACTTATCCATTACCGACTACCTGAAAGAGGTTGCTGCTGTTCTGGAATGAACGGCCTTGAATCACCAGAAAAAATTAAAAAACAGGGAAGAAGAAATTGAATGAAAAGGGACTGAATCCATTGCGATTCAGTCCCTGAGTTTGTTTTTGGGCTTTATTCCTGACTGGGCAGTCTGTCTGGGTTGAACCAGCCAGAATGTGGCATTTTTCATGTTGTCTGCAAGAAACGGTGACAGAAAATTGACAGGATAGGGGAAAGAATGTTTACTTTCATATAGTTACCAAAGGTAATTATTTTAACGAATGAGGAGTTGGAGCCAGATATCTAATGACAGATCCAAAAATCAGAATAGTGCTGGATCTTCTAATCAATCCAGCTCAATCCAACAGCAGTATTGAATGCAGAAGGAGAAAAGTTGTAGGACAGCAGACCGAAACAGGAGAAGATTATGATCGATGGAAAA
The DNA here is from genome assembly GCA_910579655.1 of uncultured Allobaculum sp. GTDB lineage: Bacteria > Bacillota_I > Bacilli_A > Erysipelotrichales > Erysipelotrichaceae > Allobaculum. The sequence goes on from CAJTVE010000072.1 coordinate 4,537, forward strand.
CAGGTTGAGAGGTTGTTAGATGGATGTTTCTATGCAAAAAAGCTGACAGAAACGCTGCCCCCTTTACCGCAGGGGGTTCAGCAGCGGCAGAACTTTGTGCTGCAGGAAGTCTATCGAATTACCAACAGGCAAGGATTTTGCCGGGTCAGTGATATTGCCCATGCACTCAATACCAGCATGCCAAGCATTACCCGCATGGTCGGTGATCTTGAACGTCGGGGATTTTTGAGGAAAAAGACGGATCCCAGGGATAAACGGGTCGTGCTGGTCGAATTGATGGCTCCGGGGCTACTTTATGTCCGTCGCAGTCATGCCTTCCATCAGGAGTGGGCAGAGAACATTGACGGGATTACAGAGCAGGATGTGGAAACGGTGATTCGAGCACTCCAAAAGTTACGTCAGGCGATGCCAGAAAAACTGCCAGATCTGGACGACTATGAACAGAATGACTAAAGCCGTCTTTCTTTACGGAAAAGAAAAGAACTCTACAGAAACAGAGGGGCAGACAAATAGAGGGATACCGGAACATATTGAATTGAAATTATATTGAATAGAGTATTCATTAAATTAAAAACACATGAAATAGATATAGTGAATGAATGAATAGGAGAAAAGAGAAGAGATGAAGGAGAGAACATCTTCCCATAAACGGGAAATCTCATTTACCCATGGACCCATCGGAATGGCATTGATCCGATTTGCGCTGCCGGTTCTTGGGGCTTTGATTTTACAGGCAGCCTATGGAGCAGTTGACTTGATGGTCGTCGGCATGTATTGCGATGCAGCAAGTATTTCTGCAGTCGGGACAGGCAGCACACTGATGTCGATGGTGACATTTATTCTGACCAGTCTGGCTATGGGCTCTACGGTGACAATTGCTCACCATATCGGTGAAAGAAAACCGCAGCTGGCCGGGCGGACTGTAGGGACGACGGTTGTCTTGTTTGGAATTCTTGGTGTTGTGATGACGGTGATTCTGGAGCTTTGCATTCCCCAGCTGGTTGCCATGATGCAGGTTCCGGCAGAATCTGTCAGTCTGGCAATTGATTATCTGCGCATCTGTTCTGGCGGAATTCTGGTGATCATTGCTTATAACGTCATTTCCTGCGTGTTACGCGGTGTAGGGAATGCCAATCTGCCGCTTTTGTTTGTGGCAGTTGCCTGTGTGGTGAATATTATCGCGGACTTTGCGTTTGTCGGAGGTCTGAAGATGGATGCTGCCGGGGCTGCCTGGGCAACGGTTCTTGCGCAACTAGTTGCTGTGATTGTAGCTTTGTTCTTCATGAAGCGTACAGAACTTGGTTTTACGTTCAGCAAGCAGGATCTTCGTCTTTATCCAGCAGAACTGCGTCAGATTCTGCGTATTGGAATCCCGATTGCCCTGCAGGAGCTGACTGTGCAGATTTCTTTTCTGTTCATCAATGTCATTGTCAACAGCATGGGACTTTTACCTTCCGCCGGATATGGTGTCGCCCAGAAGATTACCTCCTTCATCATGCTTGTTCCCTCTGCTTTGATGCAGAGTGTTTCGGCCTATGTCGCCCAGAATATGGGGGCGAATTTAAGATCGCGGGCAGATCGGGGTACCCTGATTGCGATTCTCGGTGGTACGGCTGCCGGACTGGTTTTATTTGCGGCTGGCTTTTTCCAGGCGCCATTGCTGGCAAGCTTTTTTAGCAGTGATCCGGGAGTAATCGCCCAGGGAGCCGACTATATCCGCGGTTTCAGTTTTGACTGCGTGCTGACCTGTACACTGTTCAGCTTTATTGGCTACTTCAATGGCTGCGGCAAAACGACGCCGGTCATGCTGCAGGGAATTATTTCTGCCTTGTTTGTCCGGATTCCGGTTTCTGCCTGGATGGCAAGTCTTCCAGGGACATCCCTTTTCCAGGTCGGACTGGCTGCTCCAATTTCAACTGTATTTGGAATTTTCTTCTTCCTGGTCTGCTTTTATTTCGATCGCCGTAAATTACCTAAAACATCTGGAAGTCATGGGTGAATTCTGAATATTGTTGAGTATAAAGAGTATAAATTGAACGAGATTAAAAAACCGTCTGATTCATTATGAGGATGAAATGGACGGCTTTTATGGTATACAGCCAAACCGCACATCTATTCATTACAAGCTATCGGGATTTGTCACTAATACTCTTTGCTTTTATTTTAGGTGAAGTTAAATCTAGATGTTTTCTGTTTCTTCTCCGTTTGCGTTCGATGCTTGGTATAGCATAATTATCGTAATCAGGTTGGAAATTTAGGGCAGTAAAAACATGGACATGCACTTTCAGGATCATGACGTTCTATCAACAATGTCAGATTGGATTTCAGACTGCTGTTTTTATATGACCGAGCAGGAAGTCTCTTCTTCTGGGAAGCAAAATGGGAAATTTCACCGACTTGCAGCAGGCAGGTGTCATCCAGAGAAAATATTGATGCGGTTTATCTGATAAGTTACTTTAGAATGTCCAGAATGGTCATTTAAAAAGCAGAGGAGTAGAGGTATGAAGGTGAAAAAACAAAAGGATGCAGTTCTGGAAACAGACAGGCTCCTGTTGCGACAAATGAACGAAGATGACTTTGAAAATGCCCGGCGTTTTCTGGCAGATCCAGAAGTGATGTACGCTTATGAGCATGGTTTTGACGATCAGGAAGTTCGTGACTGGATTGCCAATAATCAGCGTCGGTACCGAGAAGATGGTTTTGGTCTCTGGCTGATGATGGATAAAAAGACTGGCCAGAGTATTGGGGATTGCGGGATTACATGGCAGAAGGTCAATGAAACCCCGGTTCTGGAAATTGGCTATCATCTGGAAAAGGGAAAGTGGCACCAGGGCTATGCAATTGAAGCAGCCAAGGCGTGCAAAGCCTATGCGTTTGACATCCTTGGTGCGGATCGGGTCACTTCAATTATCCGGGATACGAATTCAGCCAGTCAGAAAGTTGCCATACGCAATGACATGAAACCGGTCGAAATGATCATCAAATCCTATCGGGGGTATACCATGCCGCATCTGGTTTACGAGATCACCAGAGAACAATATGAAGCGGATCAAAAGAAGAATCAAAAGAAGAAGAGGGTCTGAAAGAAGGCGGAAATAAAATCTGTAAAAAGGAGAAACCTGGCATAACAGGTAAAAAGCAGATGATGAGACGGGCAAAAAATAGCAGGTTAATAATATGGAAACCTTTCCATATTATTAACCTGAAATTTCGAATGTTTGTATAGAAAAAAGACGAAACAATCTGGATCAGAGAATAAAAAATATCTATTTTAAAAGGGAAAATTTAACTTATTCTCGAATCGTGACTAAAAATGGAATGGTTTACATAAAAACGCTTCCAAATTGAAAACTGTTGTAGTGCGCAATTGCGATTCTTGGTAGGATAAGACCGTGATAGACAGGGATAGATGGTGAGAGAAAAATGAGAACAACTCTGATGCAGGCTTTCGAATCAAGAAAGCTGAAGATGAATTTGCTTGAAGCTTTAAAAATCGGGTTGGGCGCGGCTGTGGCCGTAGTTGTATGTACCTTTCTTGGATTGCCCCATCCTGCTTCTGCCGGAACGGTAGCCTTACTGACGATTATGGTCCAGACCCGGAAACAGACCGTTTCGTTAATCTATAAGCGGCTGATTTCCTATCTGTTTGCGGTTTTTTTAAGCTGGTTGATTTTCCCCCGTGTCAGTCCGGCATTCGTAGCGTATGGGCTGTATCTGTTTTTGATTGTCTTTATCCTTTGGACGATTGGCTGGAAGGATACGCTGTCGGTCAATGCGGTGTTTGGAACTGTGTTTTTGTTAGACCAGAACTTTTCTTTGCAGAATATCTTTCTGGAGTTCTGCGTTTTACTGGTCGGCATTGTGATTGCTTTTGTCTTAAACCTTTACCAGCCAGACCGTACGATTGCTTCGCTGGTTTATGAGCAGATCTGTCTGGTTGAAATCGATCTGAGAGCTGGGCTGGACGAACTGGCTGACTCGATTTGTGGGACGCGAAAGGCTAACGCTAATTCAAGAACGCTGAGCCATATCCTGGAAGATGCCCAAAAGGGAAGAGATCTCATTCATAAATACACACAAAATAAACTGCTTGCCAAAGATGAATGGGTGCTTTCCTATCTGGAGCTTTGCTTTGCCCAGCATGCTTTGCTTCATGTCCTGGCCGGACAGATTGAAGCCAATCCGGTAGACACCCATGGACATTATGGAGTGGTTCAATATATTGAACGGCTTGCTAGCTCGGTTTCGGATTATGTCCCGCCCGAAGATCTGCTTTTGACCAACCAGGAGCTGATTGAAAAAATTGAATCCAACTCTCTGGAGGATATGACTCCACAGACACAAAGAGTCCTGCTTGTTGTGCTGTATACCCTTGAGGATTTTGTCTACCTGAAAAAGAAATACCTGGAAAATCTTTCTGGGCAGGGACGAAAAGAATTCATCGCCCGTCATCACCTCCAGCTTGAACCAAGAGAGATGCGTGCGAATCGAGCGCAGGCCTGATCAGAAATTCAAAAGTCAGCAGTTTGACCAAAAATCGAATCGATAAGAGCACATCGCCTGACCAAAAATGGTTGGGCTTTTTTAAAGCGCTCTCATAGATATGGGGTAAAAAATCAGACAGTCATGGTTCATGCGGTTTGTCCAGAAGATCATCATAATTGTCTTGTTAAGATGTCTGATCCTGACGAACGGATGATTTAAGAGTAGGATTCAGATGTAAAAACGGAGGGAACACGATGTACGATACAATTATTATTGGTGCCGGCCCCGCTGGCATCAGCAGCTCTATTTATGCAAAAAGCCGGGGCAAAGACGTTCTGGTTCTTGATCAGAAAGGTGTAGGCGGCCTGATTGGCAATGTCTCTACTGTCACTCACTACTCTGGAATTCTTCCAGGTGAAACCGGACAGACCTTTGCGGCTAGATTGAAAGAACAGGCTGAGGGTTCTGGCGTTGAAATCCGCGTTGAAAAAGTTGAAGGCGTTGATCTGGTCAGTGAACCGAAAAAAATCAAAACCGATAAAGGTGAATACGAAACCAAAACGGTCATTCTTGCCAATGGCGGATCTCCGAAGATGCTGGGAATCCCAGGTGAAAACCTCGGCGGGATGCGCCTGAATGCTCCACGTGATGGCCAGAACTATAAAGGCAAAACAGTCTATGTCATTGGTGGCGCTGATGGTGCAGTCAAGGAAGCTCTGTATCTGAGCAATCTGGCAAAGAAAGTTGTGATTGTCTGCGTTGAAGACGAACTGATCAGTATTCCTGAATTCAAAAACAAAGTTGAAGCTGCTGAAAACATTGAAGTTATGCCACATACTTCTTTGACAGCTGTTGATGGTGGGGCTCATCTCAATAAACTGGAGTTCACCGATCTGGCGACAGGTGAAAAGACCATCGTCGAAGATCCAGAAGCTGGAGTCTTTGTTTATGCAGGTATTGTTCCAAATACTGCCATGTATCCCCAGCTGGAACTGGATGCAGCCGGCTTTATTCCAACTGACGAAAATATGGAAACCGCAATTCCAGGTGTCTTTGCGGCTGGCGATATTCGCTCCAAGAAAGTCAGACAGGTAGCCACCGCAGTCAGTGATGGTGCCATTGCCGGCATCCAGGCTGCCACAAAAGCTTAACCATTTACTTGCGGAGATCTTTTGCAGAAAAGATCTTTCCCCCAGAAGATGATTTTCTGCAAACACAATCTCAAATAATTCAAAATGATCCAAAAGGTCCGGGCAGGGCCTTTTCTTTATGGGCGCTGGCAGACACAGGTAAAAATTGTCCCAGGACTTTTAAAGCAGACTACAACCAAAAGCAGAGGATTCCATGCAAAAGCATCGGTAAGTCCTGATCGAAATCAGTCGGGCCAGAGTCTGGCTGGAAAAGGAAAAGAGGAAGAGACAATATGGCAGATTACGTATTCAGTGTTCCCGTGAATGAGCAGGGGATTGAAGATCTCGAACAGGAAGTCGAAGATTCTTTTGCGATTCATGATTATGAGATGTGTGAAGAAGAATTTAAGGGGATGGAGAAAACTGGCGTTCTGGACAAGATCAACCAGGAATGCGGTCTGAATCTTGCCAGGGGAAGAATTACGCAGATTCCGCTGGATCAAGCAGATCATGTTTTGAAACTGCTTGCTCATACCGGATATGAGAACTCTGGTCTGGCGGCTGCGTTGATTGACGCTCAATACTTCATGACATGGGTGGAATGCGTGCTGTAAAAATCCAGATCTTTTCAAACGAAGAGTGAGGCCATCTAAAACCGAGAATACGAAAAGAGCAGCCCACAAAAACAGGCTGCTCTTTTCCTTGAAGAATAAAGTTAATCAAGAAAAATGTGGTTGAATCAGAAAGTCAATAAGCTTTAAGCTTCTTCGTCGATGTTGATCAGTTCATACTCACGGTTGCCGAAGTTCAGAGCTTCTGCAGCTTCGAGAATATGACGACCATGACGGCTTTCGATCCGTTCTACCAGGTGATCACGTCCTGGATCGTCAGAAGCGAAGATCATATCAATGCAGGCCTGGTCGATCGCAACGGGGTCAGTCGAAATCATGACACCAATATCTTTCATGCATGGGTCTTCCGCAACATGGCAGCAGTCGCAGTCTACAGACAGGTTGACGAGCGCGTTGATATACACAACGTTATCTTTGAAGTAGGTATCCACGGCTTCGGCAGCATCAGCCATTGCTTCGATGAACTCTTCTTGTTTGACTTCTTTTTCCCAGCAGTCTCTCATATCTTTGGACTGACCGCAGGAGTGGATAAAGCACTTTCCAGCAGAAGAAGCGCAGCCGATGGACAACTGTTTCAGTGCACCGCCAAAGCCGCCCATTGGATGACCTTTGAAGTGGGATAAAACGAGCATGGAATTGTATTTGGACAGATCACGTCCTACATAGTCTTCCTTGATGATTTTGCCATTAGGAATTGGCAGAACCAGATCTGGGCCCGTTGAATCCAGGATCTGGACGTTGAAGTTTTCGGTCCAGCCGTGCTGAGCCAGAACTTTTTCGTGTTCCATTGTGGTCGAGCGATGACCGCCCATGTCATGACCATAAGCAGTGTTGCATTCGACAACTGTACCATTGACTTCGTCGACAATTGGCTTTACGAATTCAGGACGCAGATAGTTCTGGTTTCCCTGTTCGCCAGAGTGCAGTTTCACTGCAACGTTTCCCTTTAACTCTTTGCCTAATGCTTTGTATAGTTTGACAAGAGTGTCAGGATAAGTGCTTTTCGAAAAATAAACTTTAGATTTTGCCATTGGGCTCTCCTTTTCTCTTTTTTGAAACCTCTATTGATGAATCTGCATAAACGAAATTCTGTACTCTGCTTTTGGTAACCTGAAGATCAGAAAACACCTCTTACTTGAGATGACCTAAATCGAAAACAAGATCAAAGCGGGCAGGGTCAACAGTTTGGAAGTAGTTTTCTTCCAGCGGGATCCAGCGGCTTTTAAAGTCCTGAAGTTTCTCTTTGCCGTTTCGTTTCTCGATCCTTTCCAGCTGCAAATCAGGATCGATTGTAGTCAGAATCCGCAGGTCGGCATAAGGACCAAGATCCGAGTTGGCAGCATAAGACCCTTCAAGAATCAGAACCTCTGGTTTTCCGATTGAAACAGGAGCCTGTAAGGACATGCTTCGGCAGGAAAACGGCTGGTATACAATGGGCAGGCCATGCCTCGCTGGTTCGAGAATTTCTTGAATGATCCGTTCAGAATCGACGTTTCTTCCCGGCGTGGCATATCGCTTCGGGGTGCGTTGGTAAGGCTGGAGGAAAAAATCATCCAGATGAATCACCTGGCTGTTTTCAATCTGACTTTCCAGTAAAGTAGCCAGAGAGGTTTTTCCAGAAGCACAGCGTCCGTCAATACAGATGATCAGCAAATTTGAGGAGTCAGCGACTCCCTTTGAATTGGTCTTTTCTTTCTGATCCCGAAAAGAAGCCAGCTGTTTCTGGATCAGGCCGGCTGCTTCTTCGAGACTTGAAGGCTGAAACAAGTTGGAATCCATCAGGCTTTGGCAACAGCTTTCTCACTCTGGAAGCGAAGAACGCCAGTTTTATTGAGCACGAGCATAATGGTTGGAATCAATAAAAGCTGAAGGACAATACCTGGCAGACCGCTCATGATGGCCGCGTTCATAAAGATGTGGAAGGAATAAGGCTGACCGAGCAGGGAAGTAATCGTCGTCATGACCAGACCATAGATCAGACGACCTCCAATCATTGCGCTGATTAATGCCTGATAAACGGTACCCAGATCCTGTTTGGAACTGGAATTATAAATCAGACCACTGATTGCCCCGTATGCAGCCAGCTCGAAAGCCATCGCAAAGGCCATTGGAAATAAGACGGGCATGCCAAACAGTGCACTTCTTACCAGTGGAGTGGCAAAACCAACCGCAAGACCATATTTCCATCCACAGATCAGCCCGCAAAGCAAGACAGGAATGTGCATTGGCAGCAACATCGAGCCGACGTATTGAATCTGGCCCGTTAAAAACGGAAGCAGTAATCCAAGAGCCAGAAACAGAGCCGCCAGCGTAAGTTTCTGAACAGATTTCATTTTCTTTAATCTCCTTTCCCATAAAGTTCAGTCATTTGACTGTTCTTTTTCCATTATAGACGCTAGGAGCACCCTGTACAAACTTTATCTTCAAATTGAGTTATGCTTATTTTGGGTATGAATTCGAATTAAGAATGCTCAAAAAGCATTAAACGAGAAACTCTCGCTCAGTGGATGGAAAAATGACAGGATAAGAATCATTTGGATTAAACAATCGCTTTAAAGAGCGGATAATAAAACAGTCAACAGATGAGATAGTTCAAAGCGAAAATAAATTCACAAATAAACTTGCATTCTGCGAGGCACTTATGGTAGAGTAATCAAGTACTTGCGAAAGATTTCGCAAATACAGATCATCATCAATTCCGAAAAACGTCTGAAAATATGTTGAGAAAATCTTCACAAAAGATGTTGACTTCTGGATCTGCTGATGATAAGATAAACAAGCCTTGTGAGGGAAATTGATTCACTCACAAACAGATGGCTCTTTGAAAACTCTGATTACAGACAATTCAATATTC
>CAJTVE010000073.1 GCA_910579655.1 uncultured Allobaculum sp.
TGTAACAGTCATTGATGTGCATAGCTAAACTAGTTTAAAATCCAAAGTTGTGCTTCTACTTTTTCGATTATCTAAGGTTTATCGGCTGATTTTGGCCGTTTGTTGCAGCCATGGCCAGGCCGCTTGCAGGCCTTATACCTTTTTATATTGACAGTGTGGATTTTTCACGGATTTGAAACATCGAAAACAGATGAATTTACATCCATAAAAGATACTGAGTTTCCAACTTTTATATTCACTGACTTTTCTGCGGCCCCTTCCGCTCAACAGACAGTCCCCGATCTGCTCGTTATTTGTTGATCTGCTCTTGATCTTTTCTCAACCTGTATACGATTTACTTTTCATTCGCTTTACACCTTTTCTTTCCTTCTGTTCTTGTTTTGGGAGCCTCCCTTTTTTCGCCCAAGGACAGTTTGTTCAGACATCTCTTTCGTTCCATAATCATCCCGATCAAACTGATCCTTACAGGAGCAATCGTCTCTTTTCAGTTTCAGACTGACAATGATCATTCCCGCCAGTTTTCCGAATCGATTTTTCATGAACAGTCAGTCATTTTCTCTGAACTGTCTCTCTTTTGCTCTTTGTTTCATTGTTTTCGAGTCAAATCCGACCTGAAAGACGTGCTTCAGCCCATAGGGAGTAAGGCGAATAGGATAAAATATACATGCAAAAGGAAGATGATAACCATGTACAATATTGAATTTCCTGAAAAAAACTTGGCGGTTGTATCCTTTACGATCTCCAAGGACGAGTTTGACAATGACCTTGAAGCAGCTAAAAAAGCAATCGGTGATGACGATGTAAACAAAATCCGTGAATTTGCCATCTCTACCGAAGCGGGAAAAGTCCTTGCTCAGGCTGTAAAAGAACATAACCTGAAAATTGCGACTGAACCTTCGTTAGTCTCTGACGTCAATCCAGATGGCTCTGTTACCGTTACTCTGAACATCGTTCTCGTTCCAGAAGTCGAACTGCCTGCTTATACAGGACTGAACTTCGAACGTGAGCCAATCACGGTTACAGACGAAGAAATCATGCAGGAAGTCCTCCAGCGGATCTCCTCGACAAGACTCTGGAAAGAACTGCCAGCCGATGCGGATGCCAAAGAAGGCGACCAGGTCATTATTGACTTTGTCGGCGAAAAAGATGGCGTTCCATTTGATGGTGGTTCCGCTCAGAACTTCCCACTGGTTCTGGGAAGCGGTCAGTTTATTCCGGGATTTGAAGATCAGCTGCTTGGCGCTAAAGCCGGCGATGAAAGAACTGTCGAAGTCACTTTCCCTGAAAACTACTTCGAACCAAGCCTTGCCGGCGCCCCAGTAATCTTCAAAGTAAAAATCCATAAAGTTGAAGAACCTGTAAAACCAGAACTCTCTGACGAATTCATCGCCCAGATGAAGCTCGATGGCGTTAAGACTGTTGATGAACTCCAGGCTAAAGCAAAGAGCGATCTGTTCGACATGCGTACCCAGGAATTCGAAAACCGTCTGGCTTACGACATCCTCAACCGCATCACCCAAGGGGCCAAAATGGATATTCCTCAGGCCATGATTGACTCTCAGGTCGCCCAGCATATGGCGCAATATGAAAACCAGGTTGGCCAGTATGGCATGTCGCTTGCTGACTTCCTCAAAGCCAGCCACCAGACCATGGATGAATTTAAAGCAAAAGTTTATCCAGAAGCTGAACAGGAACTGCGTGCCGCTCTTGTTCTGGAAGCCATCGCAGCCAAAGAAGAAATCAAGGCTGACGACGAAGACCTGAAAAAGGAATATGAACTGCTCTCTGCCGTTTATAACTTCCCAGCTGAACAGCTCAAAATGATCCTGCCAGAACAGGCAGTTGCGGCCCAGATCAGCCAGCGAAAGACTTTGGATTTCTTAAAGGAAAACAACGTTAAAAAATAAGCATCAGGATTGAGCTTTTCAGAACTCAGTCTGCTTACAAAGCCAAACAAAGGACGATGCCTATCCTCATGCGAGGATAGATATCGTCCTTTTTAATTCACCAGAAAAACAAAGTATAGCTTTTGCATGTTTTCTATTTTGAAATAAGCGCCGGTTTGTGTTCAGCCAAAGATGGATTGGGGACTTTGAAGGTTACAGATGGCCGCAAAGTCCATCTTGCTTTGAGGCGCCGGTTATTGATAGATCCCTTGCGGACCATCAAATGCTGGTTGCCGCGTTCATCAAACCAGCCTTCAAAATCAAACCCTTCTTTTTGAGCTTTTGGCAGCAAAAATGTCGGTGTAAGGCAGGTAAAGGTCTGAATCGGGTCCTCCACAAAACTTCCCTCGTCCAGATCGTAACGGACTTCAAAGGGGGTCAGGTCCCATTTGGCATACAGCGTACAGGAGTGTAAAAAGTCATGATCGGGCAGACAACGATGTTTGAGATTTTCATCCAGGTACCAGCCATCAAAGCTGTACCCGATGCGAAGCGGATTAGGCACCGTTTTCAGCCTGCCATCCAGACCGACATTCTGGTCTTTCATTCTCGCTCCGCCATTGGTATCAAAGTGAACAATGACCGGATCCTGAAATTTGCCGACCAGATGAATCGGCTGCCGGATGCCGTCGGGTAAGTAATCCACCCGCTTGCCATCCAGAAACCACCCGACAAACTGTCTGCCATTGGCTTTGGCTGGATAAAGTTTGACGATTCCGGATTCCGGACCGCCTTCATGCGGGTTATATTGAGAATTCACGCCTTCTTCGAGTTCATAATAAATCGGGAATTTCTGGGCAGTCCATTTTGGATACAGTTCAATATTTCCCGGAAGCCGGCCGCCCGGATTGAGTTTGCGTGTCAGATTTTCATCGACATACCAGCCTTCAAACTGATAGCCAGTTCGATCTTTTTCCATGTCATTCCCCTTTCTTTCACGATAAGTCACCAAGTCCAGTCTTGCCTTGGCAACATGGCTTTGTTCGTTTCATTTTACGGGTCCTATCCATAATTTAACAAGATGATCCATTATTTTTTCACAAACTCCACCTTGTTCAGATGAGATTTTCTTCATTACCCAAACAAAAAAATGGATAGAAACGTCATGGATCGAAAAAATCGACTTTTTATCCATCCCCATTCAGAATACTGAATAATCAAACATATAAAAGTGAAAAGGGCTGTCCGAATTCGGACAGCCCTTTTCACTTTTTGGGCACATTAAAACAGTCGGATTATTTAACCTACCGATTGGATGGCGTTCAAAAAACGTTCGATTTCATTCATTCAGACGAAAGTCTCTTTTGACTTCAAGGAATTTTGTCTTGTGCAGTCAGAACGGTACGCACATTCTGGCTGCTGCTCTTTTCAAAAGTACAGTATGCATTCCGCCTTTCTGGACAGAATTCTTTTCGCTCCGATACCATTTTTCTAGCGGGCAGTCAGTTTTCTGATTCTGTCTTCAATTTTACGGATGACTTCGATAAAGCAAGCATCACTTTGGCCTGTTGGATCCTCCAATCCCCAGTCTTCATCAAATCCCCTTTTAATAAAAGGACATGAGACACCGCATCCCATCGAGATCGCGATATCCGGTTTTGGGATTTGGTCAATCGTTTTGCTGAACTGACTTTTTTCCATATCGATGCCGTAGATCTCTTTCATCAGTCTTACCGCATCCTGATTGATCTGTGGTTTTTTTTCTGTTCCCGCCGAATAGAAATCAAACTTATCCCCTGCCAGATATTTTCCTAAAGCCTCTGCCACCTGGCTGCGGCACGAGTTATGAATACAAATAAATGCAACTTTCTTTTTCTTTATTTCCATTTTTAGTCCTTCAACTTTCTCATTCTTGTTTTAATCGACTCATCTTCACTATTCCTTATTGAGAAAGCATATTTTTCAAGTCAGTTCGAGTTAAAACCCGGCCAGCAGAAACCACATGGTCGTTGACTACCAATGCGGGCATGCTCATGACACCATATTTCATGACTTTCGCCATATCAGTGATGTACTCTGTTTTGACTGGTATGTTCATCTCTTTTACAACTGCCTGTACATTATCGTACAGTGCGTGACACGATTTGCATCCAGAACCCAGTACTTTAATCGAAGTAATTGAACTCTGGGCCTTCTTTGGCTGTGTCTTCTCAGCTTGAATGATCGTCATTGGTTCTGTACTGTATTGGCATGAACAAACCTCTGCCTTTTCTTCTTTTCGTTTTCTCAATCCAAAAATTGACATAAGTTTTCCTCCTAAAGTTAAACAATTAAAGGTTGAATGGCATTAAAGAAATAACCAACCAGAATAATGCCTGCTGTGCAGATCACTACAAAGAGTGTCAGCAGCTTTGGCTTGACTGCTTTTGCCAACATGATCAGCGAGGGCAGAGATAAGGTCGTGACTGCCATCATAAAGGACAGGACAACACCTAATAAAGCCCCTTTCGAAAGCAAGGCTTGCGCAATTGGAATCGTCCCAAATATGTCGGCATACATCGGGATTCCCGCCAGAGTGGCAAGGATGACTCCAAATGGATTGTCATTACCTAAGATTCGTACAATAAATTCTTCTGGAATCCAGTTGTGAATAATCGCACCGATCCCAACACCGATCAGAACATAAGAAGTCACTTTCTTGACAGTAGAAACGACCTGCTGCCAGGCAAATCGCATTCGGTCACTGGGGCGCAGTTGTTCTTGGGGCAGATCAAAGTTCTGCCCATGCCGCACATACTCTTCTACCTGGTCCTCCAGATGCATTTTATCAAGCATCGTTCCACCTAAAACCGCAATCACCAGTCCCAGCAGTACATAAAGCACGGCCACTTTCCAGCCGAAAATACTCATCAGCAGCAGCAGCTGGCCAAATCCACCATGGGCGATGAAATAAGAAAAGAAAATGTGACTCCTATGGGCAAGCCTGCACTGGTAAATCCAATAAACAATGGAATGGATGAACAAGAGCAAAAGGGAGTAATCGTTCCAAACAAGGCTGCAATAATATTGGCCCAGATACCATGAAAACGTCCCAGAATTTTTCTTGTCCGTTCTGGTGGAAAATAGCTTTGAATATACGAGATGATAAAAATCAAAACACTCAAAAGAACCATGATCTTAATCGTATCGTAAAGAAAAAATTGAATACTGGCGCCTATACGGCTGGTAAGATCTATCCCGCAGTTTTCTAATAAAGCGCCAATCAGCCGATTCAGCCAATGCATCCCCAAAATTTCATTTTGAAAAAAATTCCATCCTGTTTCGATCGTATCCATACAAACCTCCTTTTTGGATCCACACATTTAAATGTATCTATATATAATTGAATAAAAGATCCGTGTTCTCATCGGCAGCTGCATGTGTCCTGAGAACACGGCTGTTCTGAATCTTCATTTTCTGATGAAGTCAGCATTTGCAAATATCGGATAGCCTGAAGCATTCCCTCTTCTGATAAAGAATAATGGGTCCACTTCCCTTCTTTACGGCTTTTGACAATTTCAGCATCACACAAAATTTTCATGTGGTGAGATAACGTTGGCTGGGAAACTTGAATGTCCTCCAATAAATTACAACCGCACTTTTCACCAGTTTGTAAGAGCTGGATAATTCGAATTCGATTCTCGTCACAGAAAGCTTTAAAAATTTTAGCGGCCTTTTTAGCGTTCACTTTTTCTTTCCTCCTTAGCTGTCTGGATCAATTTGCGATTTTCATTCTACTTGTCATATAGATAATTGTCAATATGAACTCTTCATTGGTCAACTCCATTTCTGCTCTACGATCCATTTTTTCTCTTTTGTTATCGCCATCCTTCCGCTGCTCGGATCTCTATCGTCGTGAATATTCACCGCTGAAACAGCCATATAGTTCATCACTGGCTCTTACGCAAAGTCTGTGGTTTTTCCGGAAAATTCTGATTATGTCCTCTTAAAATCTTTTAAATAAAGAAGGGCTGACCAGTAATTCTTAGCGGACGACACAGGTTGCGTAAGAACCCACCATTTCCAGTGCGTCCGCCTCATCTTCAGTTCCACACTGCCGTTACATCTTTAATTTGGGCTTGGCACTTTCAACCCATCTCTCGGCATGTTATTCGAAATTTCGGATAATATGCCGAGCAGCTTGCCATACAGGTTAAGCGAAAAAAGAAAACCTGTGATCATTTCCAGAGCGGTCAGCGTCTTTCTGATTACGGCAATTGGCCAAGTGTTCTGCATACCGAGAAGATGCATGCCAGAAATCTATACACAAAGCCCAAGAAAGTCTTCAAGCGAGCGCTCCAGAAAAAACAAGCCGGAATCTGATCCCTCGAAAAACAGGATAGAATTCCTGGCTTTTCGTCGCACCCTGGTCTAGAGTGTAAACAGTAGCGAATAGACACAAAAGTTATGGCATCTTTCCAAGCTTAGACTTGTATCTTTTTCGATTCAGTGTTAATATTCTCTTGCTGTCCTGGTAGCTCAGTTGGATAGAGCATGCGCCTTCTAAGCGCACGGTCGGGTGTTCGAATCATCTCCAGGACGCCATTTTTTTGCACTTTTGCGGGCTTTCTTTGAAAGTCCGCTTTTTCTTTGTGCTTGGCACCACCATGTCGCAATGAAAAAGGCGAATGGATAGACGCTGTTTTTAGGAAAAAAGCAGTGCCCATCTTAAAAACTGGAGCACTGCTTTTTTCCTAAAAACAAAGTATCAATCATTGACTATCGGTAAATCCGGTGAAACGAACATGGAAAGTAATCTGAAAATGGCATTTCTCTGGTCTGGTGAAATTTTCAAATCTGTGAATCAGGCTCTAGCGAAACCAGAAGCCTTTCTTTTTCTTGACCGTATCAAACGGCCAGTCTTCAGAATGAAGAATTTTGGCACTGACTTTGCCATCTTCAATCGTCACGACCGCATAGGCTGGGGATTTTCCATCTCTTGGCCAGGTCATGCTTCCGGGGTTGATCAGCCAGACGCCTTTTTCTTCTTTGGCCATGGGCACATGCGTATGACCAAAGATTGCTACGCTGCAGCCATTTTCTTTCGCTGCCCGGATCAGCTGTTCTTCGCGGTTATGGTAACCAAAACGATGCGAATGGCACACATAAATGCGGACGCCCGCAATGTTTAAAATCCGCTGGGAAGGCATAGTGTAATCCCAGTCGTTATTGCCGCGCACAAAGACCCAGCGTCGATAATTGGTCGCATCCTCTTCAAGGTCTCCGCAATGGATAAAGACATCCGCTGTTGGATAGGCTTCTTCTAATTTTCTCAGGACATCATTGCGGCCATGCGTATCACTGGCCACGATTAATTGTGCTTTCATTTGCTTTACTCCCCTGCATCGTATTCTTCTAATGACTCATTGCGGCTGGCCATGGCCATTGCACTTTCCTTGGTGACATAACGGATCACGAAGGGCTGAAATGGAACGCCAGTCTGTTGTTCCTTGGCTTCCGGGTAGCGGAAAATCCAGCCATATTGCGCGCCATGGGTTTTCAGCCAGTCCCACGCCTGACGCTGCGAGTCGCTTAATGCCTGACTGGCCGCATTGAAATCCAGGCCGTTTCCTTTGGATAAAGTCTGGTTCCAGGGATCAAATCCATCCAGATAGAGCGTCAGCCCCAGCTGCTCTTCTCTGCTTCCGTAGGGACCCATTGGATAACTGGAATAATCCGTCATCTTATTCTGGAGTTCATACGGGACAAATCCGGAGATGGCTTTCAGCTCCACCCCCTCAGCGGCGGCAGCGGCTTTCATCTGTTTCCAGCTGCTGGCAGCCTGCTGACGCAGGGAGATATTTTCTTCGGCCGCCGCTAAATCGGCTGGCCCCCATGTAAACAAAGTCGTTTCCGGATCAAGCACATAGGTAAAGGAGTTTGGATTGGAAGCCAGCGGCAGGGAAACGCCCGATTCCAAATAGGCAATCAGATTGGAATAAGGCATCCACGAAAGCACTTGGCGCAGTGCATCGAGCGTAAACTGATCACGATACGTATTGACAAACTGGACAATGAAGGCTGGATCCGCTTTCTGGGTTGAAGCTGCCACATCATAGTACAGTGAGTTATTCAGATTAAATCCCTCGACATCCAGGTAAGGCAGCACCTGTTCGGGCTTGAGCTGGTTGTTGATCATCGTGTTGATCTGCTCATTGTCGAGTCTTGCCGCCAGTTCTTCTCGCTGCAATGTTGTTCCATACGGATATCGGGAAAGCGGGTCGGACTCATTTTGCATATACAGAAACGTTCCAGCAATAAAGCAGACCATGCAGGCAAATACAACCAGCCTTGTCGCCAAAACCTTCCCTGGCAGTTTCTCTTTACTCATGGCACCCCTCCTTTCTGATGACGGCTTTAAAGCCGCCTGATTGTCTATTGTTATGGTTCATCTTTTCATTCTGGTCAAATTTCTATATTCAACGTTAAATCTATCTTTCTGGTTAAGAATTTTCAGAAAGGGATTCAGAGTCTGTCGTTTCCAGAACATCCACCGCCAGTGCATCTTCATCAACCCATTCATCCTGAAGGACCTTCTCGTCGACCAGAGCATCTTCAAAGGCATCCTGTCCAACCAAGTCGTCCTCAACAAACGCCCTGCCCAAGAGATCCTGTACTTCTTCTTGGGCTTCCTGGACAATGGCTTCTGTTTGCAGGGCCAGATCTTCCCGCTGGTCTTCGTTTTCATGCAGACGGGTATAGAGCAGCGCTGCCACTTTTTCGGGCACGACTTGCGCCAGTTCCTCTTGGGTGGCGGCTTTCATTTTTTTCAGAGATGGAAAGCGGGCCTGAATCTGTTTTTTTCTTGCCGGACCAATTCCAGGAATATCATCAAGAATGGACTTGGTCATGCCTTTCGAACGCAGTTTTTTATGGTAGGTGATCGCAAAGCGGTGGACCTCATCCTGCATTCGGGTCAACAAGAAAAATAAGGGGTCTGTCTTATCGAGTTCAATCTCGTTGAGATTTTCATCAAGCAAAGCTCTGGTCGTATGTTTATCGTCTTTGACCAGGCCAGCAATCGTTAAATCCAGCCCCAGCTCATCGCGGATGTGCACAGCCGCATGAATCTGGCCCGCACCACCATCGACTAAAAGCAGATCTGGCATCGGTTTGTCTTCTCTGGCCAGTCTGGCATACCGGCGGCGGACAACTTCTTTCATGGAGTCAGTATCGGAAATGTACTCGCCTAACTGATACTTGCGATAGCTGGACTTATCCGGCTTTCCATCTTTAAAGACTACCAGACCGGAAACATTATAGGCACCAGAGATGTGCGAGTTATCGAACATTTCCACCGTATGAACCGGTTTCTTAAAGATCTGGGACAGATGGCGGGTGGCTCCTTCCAGTTCACGATCTTTGGCATAGATCAGCTGGAATTTCTGGTCATGTGCTTCTTTGGCATTGGCATGAACCAGATCAATCAGCTTCTTGCGGTCGCCGCGCTGCGGAATCGTGATTCGGGTCTGCAACGCTTCTTCCAGAATCCTGGTATTGGTGCCTGCCGGAACATAAACCTGCCTGGGCACGGTATTGGTCTGGTAGTATTGCAGGATATAAGCCAGAAAAGCGTCTTCACTTTCTTCATACACCGGCGAAATCGACATGTTCCGTTCGAGCAGTTTTCCCTGGCGCACGAAGAAGCCCTGAATGGACAGGTAGCCCTTGTCCTCATACCAGCCAAAGGCATCAAAGGAATCGCGCACAGAAAAGTCGATTGTCTGTTTTTCCTGGACGTAGTCAATGGAACGAATCTGCTCAAGCAGCTCCTGCGCGCGTTCAAACTGCAAATCCTGGGCGGCCGCCTGCATTTTTTCGGTCAGTTCCCCTTTGACTTCATCGGTATACCCCTTCAAAAATCGAATGACTTTTTCCCGGTTTTTCAAAGCTTCCTGTTCATCGATTTTCTGGAAACAGAATCCCATGCACTGATGCATGTGGTAATACAGACAGGCACTCTTGCCCATCGTTTTGCACTTACGGATCGGGAAAAGCTGGTTAATCAGCTTGACCATGTCATAGGCATACGTTGAAACGGGATACGGACCAAAGTAGTCATTTTTGCGGTTGACGACCTTACGGGTAATGCGCACAGTAAAGTCCGCTCCCTTGGTGACTTCGATATATGGATACATCTTGTCATCCATGAACATGATGTTAAAGGGCGGCCGGTGCCGTTTAATCAGGTTGATTTCCAGCAGCAGAGCTTCTTTTTCCGTACTGGTCTGAATGAATTCAAAATCCTGAATCCGGGCGACCAGTTTGGTCGTTTTGTTATTGTGGACACCATGGAAGTAGGAACGGACCCGATTTTTCAGAATCTTGGCTTTACCGACATAGAGGATGTCTCCGTTTTCATCTTTCATGATGTAACAGCCGGGCTTATCCGGTAAAAGCGCCAGTTTTTGGGCGATGTGGTCAGTTAGTGGCATCTTTGCTCATCCGGGGCTGATTCTTATTCTTCTTCCCCGTTCCTCCTTTCTGGTGGTTCCTTTTGCTGCATTTTCAGGGATTTCTTTCAATGGTTCAAGAAAACAAGCCGTTTACGAATGCGTATTCTTTGAAAATCACAGGCAGTCTCTATTTCAGCTCCACCAATGTCGCACCCAGCCCACCATCACTTGGACCACCGGCGCTGAGATTCTTGACATTTGGATGTTTGCGCAGATCTTCCCAGACAGCTTTACGCAAAGCACCCGTTCCCATTCCATGGATAATCCGGACGTTTTTGACGTTATGGTAAACCGCCTGATCAATATAATGATCCAGCGTGCGAATGCCTTCTTCCACCCGCATGCCGATCAGATTGAGTTCCATCGGGAAGGCTTTAAAGGAGCGTTCTGGGCGCGCTTTTGCGGCGGCTTTTTCAACTTTTGGCCGTTTCATCAAAACCAGCTGGTCAACCGAAACATTCACGCGCCGGCCATTGACCACGACAACCGCTTTCCCCTTGCGCACCGACTGGACTTCCCCATGGTTGTTGAGCGTTGTAATGCGAACATAATCGCCGGCTTTGAATTCATGCGGCTTTTCTTCCTGAGCAGCCGCATTGGAAGATCCTTTCGGGCCGGTATTCAGGCCATCGAGTTTTCCCATCTGTTCGATCTGTTCATGATTCATCGAGTGGGTCTGTTTTTTCAGATCGCGGATAATCTTGCGGGCTTCTTCTTTCTTTTCAAAAAGCATGTCATCGAGCTGGCGCTGGTAGTCATCATCCAGACGGGCTTTCATTTCCGCCCACTTCTGGCGATCATGATCCGCCTTGCGCTGCAGATCATGGGCATTGGCAACCAGGGCATCAAAACGGTCTTTCTGTTTCTGAAGCGCAGCTTGTTTCTGTTCGAGAATTTCCAGCTGGCGGTCACTTTCCGAAGCATTTTCTTCTTTGATCGCTTCAGCCCGGGCCAGAACGGTTTCGGGCAGGCCTAACTGCCTGGCAATCGGAAATGCACAACTTGAACCGCTGACTCCTTCCAGGTAGCGGTAAGTGGGTTTGAGCGTTTCAGGATCAAATTCCACACTGCCAACCTGAATTTTGCGATTGGTGGTGCCAAAAGTCTTGACTTCCGAGTAGTGTGTTGAAGTCAGAATTGTACTGCCAGCCTGAATGAGCGTTTCCAGAACGGCCTGAGCAAGCGCCGCACCTTCCTGCGGGTCCGTGCCGCTGCCAATTTCATCGAGAAGCACAAACGTATCCGAATCGGCATTGCGGACAATTTCGCCTAGTTTTCTGGCATGACCAGAGAAGGTGGACAAGTTCTGCTCAATTGACTGACCATCGCCAATATCAAAGAAGAACTGGTTGTACACCGGAAGCATGGCTTCGTGAGCCGAGATGGGAAATCCGCTGTGGGCCAGAAGCAGAAACAGGCCGATGGTTTTTAACGTCACCGTTTTACCACCCATGTTCGAGCCGGTAATCATCAGGCAGGATTTGGCATCATTGAGGGTATAGCGGTTGGCCACGGCTGTTTTCTGATCCAGCAGCGGATGAATCGCATGTTCCAGGCGCAGACTGTGGCTGCCAGTATGAAGAAGAGGAATACAGCCATCATGGGCAAGCATCCAGCTGCCTTTGGCCAGTGCCAGATCGAGAATTTCCAGGGTTTCGTCATTGGCAAGCAAGGCCGTCGCTTCGCAGCGGATCTGGCCGGATAACTCCATGCAGATCTTCTTTTTCTCATTTTCAATTTCCATTTCCAGCTGCGCCGTTTCATTATTTAGGGAAACCAGCGCATCTGGTTCGACATAGCAGGCAGCTCCGGACTGACTCAGTCCATGAACCATGCCGCCATATTTGTATTTATCCGCCGCTTTCATCAATACACACACACGGCCCCCGCTTGAAACACTGACGGAATCCATCAGTGAATCGCCATGGCTTTTGATAAATCGTCTGGCCGCGGCACTTAAGTCTGCTTTGGCCGCCGTCAGCTTGCGATCAAGATTGCGCAGAGTCGGCGTGGCATCCATGCGCACCTGGCCGGAAAGATCGATGCAGTCATCAATCTTCTTGGCCAGCCCTTTGAGCGGTGTTAAAGTCGAAGCCACTTCATGTAAAAGAGGATTGGTTTGGGGATCAAAGGCATTGACGGCTGCTGCACAGGCCCCCAAAAAGAAGGAGACTTCCAGCAATTCTGAAGGGAGCAGACTCATTCCTTTTTTGGCCGCCAAAACAAGCCTGGTAATATCGGTAAATCCGCCAAGGGACAGACCACCCCTGGCCTGCAGATACCGAGCCGCCTCATCCGCCCGATCCAGATCCAATCGGATCTGCATTAAATTGGTGGATGGGCGGGCGCTTCGGATTTTTTCTGCCGTTTTGGCACTGTACGCCCGCGAGGCAAACTGCTCAAGAACCGCCGCAAAATCCACGGCTTCAAATTGTTCAGATAACATCCTGAATCCCCCGCTTTCTATTGTTATGTTCTTTCTTGTCAAAGGTTCGGTTCTATTTTTCAATGTCACTAAGTTAAGGTTTATCCACCTTGTTCGTCCAAGGAGGATTTCAAATTCTAATTCTAGTCTTTATAAAGGCAACAAGCATTTAGTTATGTTTGCTGCTTT
>CAJTVE010000074.1 GCA_910579655.1 uncultured Allobaculum sp.
AGGTTCAAGCTGGATGGGGGAAGATATCTGTAACTATCGAGCAGAAATATTAGATAGTTGTAGATATTTAGTAGCGGAAACCGAACCAATCGAGCGCTGCAGCTGGCCAAAGCGCAAGGTGCCCTGACGCAGGTCTCTTAAAATGAGAACTTTCCATTTTGAATCAATGGGTGTATATTTCTCCAGCGGCTGATTTCCAGGCTGATGGAGAAGAAACAGGAAAAATTCTCGAATCTGACGACCATTTCATGGTGAATAAAGATGGCCAGAGCTTCATCAGCTACAAAGATTATGCAAAAGCGTTCGTAAATGAAGTGTTGAATGGTACACATCATAACGAACAGATTAGTTATTTGGCTGCTTAGGATGATTTAGGAAGGTGAATGCGTTCTCGAACAACGGATCTTTCTTTTCAGTCTTTTATGGCTTCGGATTGTTGATGATGAGCTTGGTTCCTGGCAAATGCCAGAAAACAAAGATTTGAAGCATACTTCTGATCTACGAGTTATCCGCGAAAATTTTTCGCCATACACAGTTAAAAACAAAACAGCGCTGCCCATTTGCGTAAAGGCAATGGACAGCGCTGTTTCTTTGTAAAAAGACGACTGAAAAAAGAAGGATGAATGGAGAATAGTTCGGCAGGGCGCCAGAGTTTCTTATTCTTTATAGGCATATTTTCTGTTTCGCGTTGATCCCTCCACCTGAATCTGACCATTATGGATCAGCTGAGTAAGCGCTTTTGAAATCTGGTATTTGTTCAGGCTGGTAGCCGCCATAATTTCTGCCCGGGAAAGAGAACCGGAATCATGGTTCTGTAAAACTTACAGAATTTGTTTCTGCACAGGCGTGAGAACTTCCAGGCCCTTTACGATAGGAAGGATCACATACAGAGAGTTGTCTGTGATCTCAAAGGAAGGTTTCTCATTCGAATCGATCGAATTATGACAATCTGACTCATTCGAATGATGATTTCTCTGATGCAAGATCCACTCAGACTCCAGTGCATGTTTCCAGAGAAATCTGGATTCAACGATTACTAAAGGTCAGGCAAAAGAGAAAAAGAGGATCCTTTTAGCTGCCTGCGGCAGAAAGGATCCTCTTTGATGTTTTATGGACGGATTCAATCCAGGTTCAGAGTCCAGAAACAGAACACAGATAGAGTCTGGTTCAGTTCATTAGATTCTGGATTTGGATTACGAATTCTTTTATCTGTGTGAATGTCCAAAGATGGGAACTTCAGGCGATGAAATGCCTGGTTACACACGACAGGCTGGCTTAATGATTGCAGCCGCCGTGTCCGCCACAGCAGCCATGATCTTCATCATGATCGTGTCCATGTCCACCGCAGCATTCGTGATCATCTCCATGATCATGGCCGCCGCATCCGCAGACAGGGTTAAAGACAACCAGTTCACCATCCTGTAAATCAATGATGACCTCTTTAACGGCTTCTCTGGCCTGTGGATCGTCAGCTAAAATCATGACGCCGTCTACATTTTCTGGTTTATCGTTTTCGTCGAAACGGACCATCTGGAATGCTGGGCTTACACCGCAGCAAGTCTGCTGTAACACAACTTCCAGACCATCAGCACCGTTATCCGACAGAAGTTTTTTCAGTTCAGCTAAAGCTGGTTCAGTAATTTTCATGGAAAACTCCTCCAATTCCTACGGTTTCAGTTTACCGATATTTGGCATGGATTCAATTTAATCGACTTCAAAGAATGGACTTGACCACACAAAAGACCTGAGATAAAGAGAGAGACAGACTATATTAAGAAGTAATTAAATATTGTGGCTATTATATGAAAAACCAACTGAAATAGATTGTTTAGAGTATCCTTTTTATTGTTCTGCGTCAATGTAAATATCGGATTTTAAAGAAATATACCCAGAAAAGACAGGCATTGATCCTCTTAACGAAATTTTTATGCGTTAGTATGTGAGTAAGAAAAAGGAGGGCTTACAGATGAGTCTTACACTTCGAAACAAGCTCGATGCCCAGGCAAAACTTGGCGATGGACAGACCTGTATGGATCTGTATGAAGCTTACCAGAATGAGAGTGGAAAGCAGGCGGCTGCCGACTGGCTGGAAGAGGCACTGGACTCCAATAGCTCCTCTGCCCAATATATTGCCGGTGTTCTCGATCTCAATGAAGGCCGCATTGAAGAAGGAATTTCGTTTTTAACATTGTCTGCGACCAACGATAATGCTCAGGCGATGAATGTTTTAGGCCAGCTGTATCTTGGAAACGTAGCAGGATTGGAAAATGTTGAATTTGACCTTGAAAAAGGGATGGATTATCTGATTCAGGCTGGCTGCAATGGCTGCACTGATGCTCAGCTCATTCTTGGTAAGTGCTTCTATCTCGGAAAATGGGTGCATAAAGATAATTTGATGTCTACATTATGGCTTGAAAAAGCGGTTAAGCAGGGCTGTCAGGATGCACAGACACTTCTCGACGAGGTTTTGATGACCAGTGTGGTTCTGAATTAGGCCAGCTGCTTTCGATTTTGTTTTCTGTTTTGAAGCTTTACTTTTGTTCTGCTTGATTCAGGGATTGTCTTGGAAAGCAGGAGGGTTCGTTTGGACAACAGACCGGAGCAATCCGGTTTTTTTGTGGGCCTTGGAAATTGGCACAATGCGCATTAAAAAGAACTAAAGCAAAGGAGTCCCGGGCCTGCCTTTTCTGGAGGGCGTTATAATTGGCCGTATGACGGAACATGAATATAAAACGGATCAAAGGTCCCTGTTTCTGGCAGGGATGAAAGCCTCTATTCCCATTGCGCTGGGGTATTTTGCGGTTTCGGCTGCATATGGCATGGCTGCAATCATTGAGGGAATGACGATTACCCAGGCGACAGTGACTTCGTTGATTACCCTGACCAGTGCCGGACAATTTGCGGGCACGACGCTGATTTGCGCTGGCGCTTCACTTGTTGAACTGATTTTGACGCAGCTGATCATCAATGCCCGCTACTTTCTGATGTCGATCTCGCTGGCGCAGAAGGCAGCGCTGCATACACCATTATGGAAACGAATGTTGATGGCGTATGGGATTACGGACGAGATTTATGCGGTCGCTATATCCGAAAAGGGAAGACTGCGCTTTGCCTGGATGATGGGCTTGATTGTCGGTCCAGTTGCTGGCTGGACATTGGGAACATGGGCTGGCGGACTGGCCAGTGCAACTTTGCCCACAGATCTGGTCAATTGCCTGGGACTGGCAATGTATGGGATGTTTATTGCGATTTTCATCCCCGCTGCCAAAAAATCCAGACCGGTCTTCTATTGCGTTTTACTGGCATGCGGACTTTCCTGCCTTTTTGCGTGGGCGCCGGCTTTGCAGATTTTTTCAGGCGGGTATTCCATTATTATCATTACGGTTGTGGTCAGCGCCTTGATGGCGTGGCTGTTTCCAAGATCGGAGGATGAACAATGAGCGCTCTGCATACCTGGACAGGCATTGTCGTCATGGCCTTGGTGACTTATATCATCCGTATGATTCCAATGGCCTTTTTCTCAAAACCGATCCGTTCTCGGTTCTTTCAGTCGTTTCTTTACTATGTCCCTTATGCCGTATTGGCAGCCATGACCTTTCCAGCGGTCTTTTCCAATGACCTGCCGCTGGCCGTCAGTGCCATTGGGGTGCTTGCAGCGATTGTCAGTGCGTATTTTGGAGGAAGTCTTCTGGTGGTGGCAGCAACTGCTGCGGCCGCTGCCTATCTGGCCCAGTTGTTTGTTTAGAAAATAGATAAGAATGCGTAAAAATGTGTAAAGCTGAATCCGCCTTTTCCTTTCCGGGATTGGATTCAGCTTTTTTTGTATCCAAGGCGAAATGTTCTAAGCAGCTGGTTTGGCAAACGGTTTCCAAATCAGATGCCAAGTTTCGATTTTAGGTAGGATTGACTTCTCATCTTGGTTTTAAGGGGACCCTATGGTTGGGCGGTGTCGGCGGGATGACATAAAAGTGGTGCATCTGGCTTGAAAATTGATTGGAATCCGCTTTCAGGTGGCGATTTGTCCCTGCCAGCAAGGGGTTTTATGGTCCTTATTGCCAGAATCGTTCTGTTTTCTCTTATAATGAAAACTGACAAAGGAGTCTTTTGATATGGAAAAAACAGATAAACTCCACTATATCAAAGTTGCCTGCTCCGCCTGCCTGATGGTGGCAGCGAGCATGGGACTTTGCTTCTATTGCGCTGGAGTCTTCTATCAGCCTGTCGCCGAGGGCCTGTCAATCTCAATTGGGCAGGCTTCAGCCTGTACGACGATTATGCTGATCTGTATGGCGCTGACAACGGTCTTTGTACCGTATCTGCTTCGTAAGGTAAAACTTGAAACCCTTTTATGGATCGGTACGATCCTTGCAGCAGGTTCAGTTCTGTGTATTTCTTTTTGCTTCAACCAATATTTCATGTATTTCTTCTCCATTTCAATGGGCATTGGAGCGGCAATGATCGGCATGGTGCCGGCTACAACCATGATCAACAACTGGTTTGAAAAGAAAAAATCCTGGACGACTTCAATCGTTCTGGCGGCTTCGGCCTTCAGTGCCGCCATTTTTTCGCCCATGATGTCCGCTGCTGTCAGTGCTTTAGGATGGCGCATGGGATTAGTGATTCAGGCCGTTCTCATCCTGATTTTAATGGGTCCTGCCCTTTACTGGCGATGCTCACTTCATCCGGCTGCAGTGGGTCACGTTCCCTATGGACAGGAAGAAGTTTCGCATGAACGTCAGAAAACCCCAAAAGCAATTCTGGTCAGCTTTGCGCTCATTGCGGTTTTCTCGGCAGCTTTAATTGGCCTGCCGATGCATTTCTCCACTCTGGCCACTTCTATGGGCCAGAACACGCTGGCAGGTGCAGTGGCTTTAAGCTGGTGCATGATTGGCAACTTTGTATTTAAACTGCTGGGCGGATTTTTATCCGATAAGCTCAAGCCGGTGCTTTCTTCCGGAATCCTGGATGTCATTGCTCTGGTGGCTACTGCTGGAATCCTGATTTCGATTCTGACCTCTTCAGCAGGCGGCCTGGTCATTCTGGCTTTCTTCTTTGGCAGTGTGTTTGCGCTCAATGAATTGTCGCTGCCATTGCTTGTTTCAAACCGGATGCATCGCAAATACTATGCGACGGTCTATGCCCTGCTTAACTTTGTTTCCACATTGACAACAGCGTTGGCCATCATGACAGTTGGCTTTATCTATGATCGTACGGCTAACTATATCTGGATTTATGTCATTGCGGTTGTTGAAGAAGTCATCATCGCTCTCTTGATCTGGTATCTGATTCATAACGAAAAAGTCGATGATCTGGTCACCAACGAAAAGACCAGAAGCTTTGTGGCCAAACTGCGTGCGGACCGGATCAAGCGTGCCAACGCCCGGGAAGAAAAGGCAGCCCGCCGCAAAGAACAACAGGCGCAGGCGGCCAATGGAAAAACAGACGCAAAAGCTGACGCAAAAACAGAACCTTCCAGCAACCCAAGCTCCGCCCAGGATGGTTCAGATGCGGTATTCAAATCTCAGATGGCTCTGATTGATGCACAGCCTGACTTTGCCCAGGATAAAAAAGGAGCTGCGCCAGCGCAAAGTCCAAAAATGGAAGCGGATATTACCGGAGACTTGGCTTCTGAGACGACCGGAAAGACAGACTTGGCGACTGAAAAAACAGACGCTTCATCTGCTACAGCTGCCCCGGATGCTCCAACGACACCAACTGCACCGGTTTCGTTTTCTTCAGCTGTAAAGCCGGATGTCCAGGGTGACTCTGATAGCCCGAAAGCAGACGAAAAGCCGCCGGTCAAAGCGACCTCGGTTAAGCAGCCTGATTCTTTTGACTTCACTTCGGATCAGCAGCTCGATCAGCAGGCTGAATCGATCCTGCCGGATTTTGATCCTGGAACTTCTGAATTGGAAGACTGACAGGGAAAGATCTGAAAAACAGATACTGGCCATTCAGAGGTAAGTAAAAATGCGAAAAAAAGGAGAACCATTGATTTCGGATGGTTCTCCTTTTTTGAGTGGGACTAAAAGCAGATATAGGGCGTTTTGGGTTCTTGATCGATTCTGAAGCGAGTTTTTCAGCTTGTTTTGATGGCAGATAGATTGCTTCTTTTTAAAGCATTCGATCGGGCAGATCCTGCCCCTTTTCTGGCAGGTCAATGGTCAGCAGATAGCTTTCATAGCCATTGATGACAGTGGTCTGCTCGATCGTATAAATCCGGGGACAATTTCCATAAGCCAGATGCACATGGCCATGGAAAAAGTATTTGGGATGGTAATCATGGATGAGTTTGTTAAAAGCTTCAAATCCGGTATGGCAAAGATCTTTGCCATCATGGTGACCATAGGCAGGGGCATGAGCCACCAGAATATCAAAGCCATGGGTCTTTTTCAGTTTGAGCCAGAGCTTGAACACACGCTTATTCATTTCGCGCTGGGTGTACTGAAAGGGGCCATCTTTATAGCGCATAGATCCGCCAAGCCCTAAAAAGAGCAGGCCATTCCAGCGATAAATGGCATCATCCAGACAAAAACAGCCAAGCGGTGGATTGTCGAGGTATTCCGTGTCATGGTTACCGGCGATATAGAGGACATCGCCTTCAAACATCGTGGCGATAAATTCCAGATAGCGCGCTGGCAGATCTCCACAGGAAATAATCAGATCGATTCCATCAAAAGTGTCCTGTTTCCAGTATTGGTAGTAAGCAGGTTTGACTTCATCGGCCAGAAGCAGAATTCTGGCTGTTTTCTTACTCATGCTTTGCACGCGGACTCAGGCTGGCTGCCTGGACACTCTTTTCGAGTTTTTCGGCATCACCGGCCTGAACCGAAGACGAAATGACTTTGACCAGCCCGGAATTGGAAGAATCAGGATCATCGGCTGGAATTTTCAAGGAGGAGTCAGCCTGAACCGAGTCGGTATATTTTTCTTTTGGTGTCTGTTCACCGGGTTCCAGTTCATCCAGACCGTGGACAGCCACCAGTTTTTCTGCCGATGGAATCAGTTTATCGGATGTCTCATCCGGCAGTTTGCCAATAATGTTGCCAACCAGGAAGTCCATCCGGGCCAGATCATTCATGGTAATGGAGGCATTTTCTTTCGCTCCACGTTCTTTGGCATGGATGCCGCCAAAGATAAAGAAACGTTTTTCGGTAATGTCATTTTTTAACAGATCAATCAGACGATGGGTCTCATACGGCAGTTCATCCGAGAAGGAGACATCAATCAGGCCATTGGACAGGCCCAGCCAGTAGTTGATCGAGCCGCCATTTGCGGTCTGCTCATCCGCTTTATAGGTTCGATTCAAAATTGAAGACATGATCCGCGTATAGAAAACGGACCATTTCTGCTGGACAAGCGACAGATTTGAGAATTTTCCAGTGCGTACATCAAACAGGCCAAATCGTTTTCCCTTCCCAATCCGGGTATCAAAGTCCTGGCCAGAGATATAGATCATATCGATATCGAGCGGGAAGTCCGTGTTGGTCGGCGTTTCAGTTGTCGACCAGTCCAGATACACTCTTGCCGCCGGCCGAACCATCGCAACACCGATCGCAAACGCATTGATATCGGCAATGGCACCATAAATCGGGTAGTCGGCAATGTAGCCGATTTTACCGGACGTACTCATTGCGGCTGCTGCAATCCCCTGCAAAAACTGGATCTCATAGCCGCGAGTGTAGTAAGAGCGCACGGTGGTTGCTTCCGGGTTCAGGGAGCAGTTGAGGAATTTAATTTTCGGGTACTTCGCGGCATAGCGGTTGGTTGCCTGCAGCATGAGCGGATGGGAAGTGAAAATGACCTGTGCTCCCCAGGCAATGGCTTCCTTGAAGGCGTTGTCGAGGGCTTCTGGCGTATTGTTATTCGGATAAATTTTCACATCTACCCGGCCATCCATATTCACAGCCATCGTCTTAAAGGCTTTATAGTGGGTCAGTGCCCATGAGGAAGACTGAGGATCGCCTTCCTGGATCAGTGCGGCTTTGATTGGCTCCTTCAGCAGGGAAAGCACGGACTTGCGCTCACTCAGTTCGGTTTCCGTCAGTAAAGCAGCTTCTACCACGTCCGGGTAGGATTCAATCTGGGGCAGAATCGGCGTCAGTTCCTTTTCAATTGTTGAATCTGGAATGGTCTGGGAAGGCCGCCAGCCATAAACATCCAGATAAATTAGAAATGCATCCCCATCACTGGCCTGAATCGGGTGGGTGATCAGTTTATTCAGGACGGTAGAAAAGCTGTAGAAGAAAGACAGAATGTTTTTGCGTTCTGTTTCTGTAAAAGGCTGCTCTGAATCAGGATGGAGAATGCGCAGCAGCTTTTTATAGTTGCGGGATTTGGTCATCAAAATGGAGTCAATGCCGGTGAAGTCATAAAAAGCCAGAAAACTCTTGTAGAGTTCACCTTTTTCCATATCATCAGGATTGACGATTAAGTTGATGACGTGGGCACTGATCAGTGGGTTGTTTAAAAATTTCGTGACTGAAACGCGCTTATTGCCTTCTTCGACAAAGTAGCGGCCGAACAGTTCATAGACAAGAATCGGATCACGCAGGCCTTCATTGGTCGCATGCTGACAAAGTGTAATCCACTTCGATGCAAATTCAGTCGTGTTATCAAGCAGCGGCATAAAGTTTGCCGCAAAGGATTCGGTACGGCCTTCATGACAGGTGCCGAGAATCTGGTCAGTCAGAATTTCGCGGACACCAAGATCCTTTTTTTTCACCACTTTCATGGATTTGAGATAGTGGTCAAGTACAGGCAGATAGGGATTGGCTCCCTTCGCTTTTTTTTCGTTTAAACAAGCCAGACCTCGTTTGCGGGCCTGATTGTACTGGTCCATAGCGGATGCGGGCATAGTCTCACCTCATTCATCATCAGTCTAACATTGTCAAATTTCTTCCCAATCGAGCAAGCCCATCCAATGAAAGCCAAAACCGACTGTTTTGCTTGGCCCTGAAGAAAGTTGAAGAGGACTCGAAAATGAGACCAAGACAGATAAGGGGCGCACTGGAGTGGACACGATGGCATTCCAAGAGGCGGATTGCTTCTCACTTTCCATTGTTCATACGAGAGGAAAGGCAGAGCGGAAATCAATCAGAAACGATGTGAGGAACCTTTTTCAGCTGAAACAGTATATTTTTGGTTAAAAAAATCTTCGCCCGCTGCGAAATTTTAATAATGATCAGCGAATTGTACCAAACAGGACGGATTAACGGCAAAACAGGACGGGCAGAAGTTAATTATGCAGAAAACGCTTACAATATATTGGCAGACAGTGCATGATCACGCCAGACTGCCCCTTTGAGAACTAAAAATCCAGGGACTCGTTCGGTGGAGAGAACCGACTGCACGACTTGATTACTGCATGTTTAAATTCATGGAAAGGGAGATTCATTATGGTTTTAAGTGGAGAGGAAATGCTGCTGCTCGAAAGTCTGATTGGCAAGAAAGCGGAGAAAATTCTGATTCCAATTCCAAAAAATTCTGTAAGCAAGCCAGTCGAAACCGTGCTCGTTCTTTCAAAAGATAAAGGGATTCTGATTGATTCCTGTTACCGACCCCAAAAAGCAATTGAAACACCCGATGGGTATCCGCAGATGCGGGTGCGCCTCATTGAGAAAATTCCTGAATACGCGAATGGAGATGCGATCGAATTGTCAAATACTGGAGAAATTGTACGTTCTATTGAAGTAACAAGTGAGCACATCCTTACCCCGAAAGACACAGCATGCTATACAAAGGCTGTCCATATCGAATTTACTGGACAGCGTGAAATTACCATTACCCGTGAAACCTTCCGCAATCCTTCTTTGCAGGTGTACGAACGGGTGCCGGATCATCCAATCGAGCCAGAATACAATGCTCGTGTAACCCAGACGGTCCAGACTTTCTGACACTGAAAATTTCGTTTCATCCTCATCCCTATCAAAATCCGTTCCAGATCGGATTTTGGAATCCCGGCAGTTCGTCCAGGCTGCCGGGATTTTTTTATGAAAAAACGCAATATTTCCGTAAAAATAAGGATTGCAAACTGTGAGGTATTCAATGCGGGCCAGGGGAGGGTGAAAAATGTTCAGAATGGTTTTCTGATGTCAGGGAATTGAAAGAAATCAAGTCGATAGGAGATTTTCAGTCGAAAAATGTGAAGTGGAAAAAGAGCGTAAAATTCCATCTGAATGACTTTTCAATAGCATCTAAATCCGATTGAATTTGAATCTTCAAACAAGATTGTACATTTTTTGGGCAAAAAATGATAAAAAAGAGGGGTTCCGGTCTAGAATACCCAATTGCTTATTTACTTCCCAAAGATTATTTTTTATACTCCAAGTGTACCTGAGATTTGCGTTGGGGGACGTGGAGATTGGGTACGGGAATTTTGTAAGGACGGAATACCATAATAATTCATAATAAATTTTGTGCGATCATGTATTCATCTTTTTTCAACTCTGATACCTTCTGATAGATTCATCACTCACGTTTTAAACCGTCCTTATTGTGCGATTAACAGTGAATTCTGCCAGGACAGAGTTCACTGTTGGGAGCCTTCGGGCTCTTTTTTTTATACCGCTCTTTCAGGCAACGGTTGAAAACAGGAAACGCACGCAGCCAAAAAGCAGCGAAAAGATGTCCAGATGCTCTTCGTATGATCTTTAAGACTCTCTTTTTTAAGAGAGAACCGGAATTCTTCAGACTGAAATCAGAATTCTGTTGCCTTAGAAAGAAAGCTATAAAGAAAAGGGAAAAAGCGAAAGAGCAGCTTTTCAAAAACTGTGATCTCTGAATGCTTTTTGAGAGGCTGGCTGTCAAATCACTTGCTGATTCAGGCTGATTCAGGCTGATCATGTCAGCGGCCTTATTGAAATCAGTACTCGTCTGGTTAATAATCAAGGCACTGAGAACGTTCCATTCAGAACATTCAATCCACCCAGACTCCATCTTTGAGACTAGAAAAAGGAGGCTTCATGCAGATTTCCAGCCGTTTTACTATCGCCGTTCATATCTGTGCCTGTCTTCATGCTTTTGAAGGCAAATATCGTCTGACCAGCGATTTTCTCGCATCCAGCGTCAATGTCAATCCCGTCATCATTCGCAATATTCTCGCCCAGCTGAAAGCCGCCCGGATTGTGAGCGTCGCCAGAGGATCAGGCGGAGCCTGCCTGATCTGCAACCCTGAAACGACAACTTTACTGGATGTTTATCGCGCAATTGACCCGATCGAAAACAACCAGCTGTTTCATTTCCATGAAAATCCAAATCCAGACTGTCCAGTCGGGCGTTCGATTCACGAAGTACTGGATGCGCATCTGACCAGTGCTCAGAAAGCGATGGAAGAGGATCTGGCGAAAAATACCTTGGCTGATCTCTTTGCTCAAACCGATCAGGCGATTGAAAATCAGGAACAGCAGGAACAGACTTCGCTTTGAAAACCGAAATTGACAAATGAGGCCAAACGTCCACATCTGGACAGGCCTCATTTTTTTGTCTCTGGTTTGAGTTGGATCTTTATTGGATAATGGAGCCACTGAAAAGATATTCAAGAATATCCAGTCAGATGTTTTCGGAAGCTGTCTTTTGAAGGATTGAAGGAATGGATAGAGAAATGTTTTGTTCGAGTCAGCCAGAATTGAGACCAGAATTGACACAGGAAATTCAATTCAGAACCAATAGCTGTCCATCCTTTCCAGCCAGAGCAGTTTCCAATACCACAAGAAAGGGAGACACCATGAAAAGAAGCGCAAAAGGCCAGGCAATGGTCGAAGACACAATCCAGATTCAACCGACTGCTTTTGATAAGCAGGACAAAACCTCAATTTACTGGTTAGGCAACGGCGGAGCCATGATCAACTCTCAGGGAACCGTGATTCTGATTGACCCGCTGCTCAAAGGTTTTGATATGCCGCTTTTGATGAATGAAATGCCGCTTGATCCATTAAAAAGCGGCCATATCGATGCGGTACTGATCACCCATATTGATAATGATCATTATTCCCCTCCAACCTGCACGGATCTTAAAGACAAAACTGATCGCTTCTATGCCCCCAATTATGTGGCAGAAGTTATGGACGAAGAAGGTTATCCTGTCAGCATGAAAACCATCTGGGATGAATTTCCGGTTGGTCAGGTCAATGTGCAGCTGACTCCAGCTTTACACAACTGGCAGAACAACGTCAAAAAATGGCAGTATCGCTATTGGAAACCGGAAGACTATTGCGGCTACTATCTGAATACGCCAGATGGAAAAATCTGGATGCCAGGAGACTCCCAGCTTCTTTGTGAACAGCTGGAAAGGCCGGTCCCGGATGTCATTCTGTTTGATTTTGCGGACAACGCTTCCCATATCACATTGGATGGAGCTGTTAAGCTTGCCAATACGTATCCCGATTCAGATCTGATTGCGATTCACTGGGGATGTGTGGATGCACCTGAGATGTCCCCATTTAATGGGGATCCTGAAAAACTCCGGGCCAGAATTGTCAATCCAGACCGCCTGAAAGTTCTTGCTCCCGGTGAAGAATACATTCTGAATCAATAAGCCGGATTTAAAAGGAGAAGAGAAGACCAAATCAGTCGTAAAGAAACAGGAAGCCTCACAGAGAAGGCACCAGAGGGAAAGCACGATAGAGAAAGCCGAAAAGAAGAAAGGAAATGGAATGAAACATTTATATCTCATGCGTCATGGACAGACGCTTTTCAATGCTCAGAACAAAATCCAGGGATGGTGCGATTCTCCTTTGACATCCAAGGGAATCGAGCAGGCCAAAGCAGCGAAAAAGATTCTCGATGAACGGATTTTAACAGTTGGTTATATTAGGTTTTTAAGGAAAAAACAGTTTCTAATGAATAGAGATGTGTTATTATAAATTCATGAGAATGAAGACGTCACAAGCCTGCAAATACCTTGGGGTTGCCAGGCACACCTTATACAAAATGATTGAAGATGGAATGCCTG
>CAJTVE010000075.1 GCA_910579655.1 uncultured Allobaculum sp.
GAAGAACGAAGAGAAGGGATAGGATTCCTGGCGGCTGCTGATTTTCTCTTCCGATTCTTTCGGTCATTTTTTCAACCGAGAGAAAGTCCCGCCTCATTATACTTGTTGCAAAAAAAATCGAAAACCAGACTGAAAGGGGATCACGACTTGGCAGGAATCGGATCTTTTCAGTTCTCTGGCGGATTCCATTTGCAAGGCAATCTTCAATTTTAAAAAAGGGGGGAGTATCCATGAATAACCAAAGGATCTATTTGAATAAAGAAAGACTGGTGGCATTGATCGATGCCGTTCTTGCCATCATCATGACTCTTCTCGTCCTCAATCTGCAAAAGCCTGTTCAGCCTACTCTGGCTGGATTCTGGGCTTTGCGCAATTCCTATTTTTCGTATACTCTGTCCTTTTTCTGGCTGGGCATTCTGTGGCTGTCGCTCAACCAGTTTTTTGCGCAGATCAATGCCATCGGCAGTCGGACAGTGATCATTGGCCTTGTCATGTTGTTTGTCTGCTCACTGGTTCCTTATCTGACCATGCTTGCCAGTGATGACTTTCACAGTCAGCTGATTCAGACAATTTTTGGAGTTGGGACGGGATGGTCAACTTGCTGTTTATCGCCTTACTTCATAACTATGGACGAATGTGCGTATGAATCGGCCAGCCTGCCCATCTATATTCATGAACAGACCCGGCTGCTGCTTTACAGTCCGGTGACCAAGCTGGCGGGAATTGGAATCTGCTGGATGGTTTATCCGCCAGCAGTTATGTTTCGATTGTTTTCTCGGCTGTTTTCTCCGTTTTGTATACGAACGTTAAAACTTTGAAAATTGGCAGAGCAGACAGAAAGACAGGCGCTGAAGCCAGATCAGTTTATCCATGATGAATTTCCCAGCTGCTTTTTGGAAAACTGATTTTTGAATGATCGTTTGGGGCGAACAGATCTTAAAATGGCTGTATAAATCCGAAAACTCTCGCAGATCTGGCAGTAATTCAAGCAGGATTGCCAGAACCCTGATTTATAATGGAATTGTCATCCAAATCGCAGCCAGGTCCGCTATATGGTTTTGGCTGTCTTGTCCTGATAAAACTGCCCATTGTTCTGCCACACTGACGCAGAATAAAGAATCACTGTATGTAAAGCAGAAAGCCGCTTTCAAAATGCATTACACATAACTGTTGTGTGCAAAGAAAATCGCGTTTGTTATAATGAGAACCGAATGCAAGGGGGATGCTATATGCAAGATGCCTGGAACCAGTTTGTAGACTGGTGTAAGACGATATACACATATGTAACAAGTCATGTACCAATGGATGTCATGATTTATATTGGGATAGCGATTTTAATTCTGATCCTGATCGGAATTATTTCAAGGATGCTCAAGAAAAGACGTGTCTCCAGACGCCTGTCTGAGCTGGAAATTGATGTCAATGAAATCCGGACCAACAGTCTGCAGTCCAAGTACAACAAAGCCATTGCCTTTGCCAGAGCCAATGAAGATCTTTCGGAAAGAGTCAACGAGATTAAACCGAAATACGAAATCTGCATGGAATCGATTCAGGCATGTGAAGACCTGTACGAAAAAGCCTTTGATTTCTTCTCCCGCCATAAATATAAAAAAGCGATCCGCGCGATGGACGAAGTCGAAACTGTACTGGAGGATACCGAAGAAAGAATCCGGATTGTCACTCAGTCTTTGGATAACGTTCTCTCCCGCGAAGCGGAAGTCCGTAAAAAAGCAGAACAGCTGAACGAACAGATCCGCCGCCTGCGCAACGCCTATCTCGATCACAAAGCCGATTACCGCAGTGGTCAGGAATTTATGGATGGCCAGTTAGCTGCCATTGAAGCCAGCCAGGCTGTTCTGGATGAAAAGCTCGAGGGAGCCGCCTTTAATAAAGCAAAAGAAGAAATCGACCATATCAACAGCAAGTGCGCAGAATTTGAACGCTATATGCAGGAATATCCAGCCCTGTATCAGAAAGCCTGTGTTGAACTGCCAAAAGGGATTGAAGAAGTCAAAAAAGCAGCCGGCCGCATGGAAGCCGAGAAAATCGATCCTTCTTATCTGATGATCGATGACAAACTGGATGCGATTCAAAACGCCCTGAAAGACACGCTGATCCGTCTGGATAACGGTAACCTTCAAAATGCAGCCCCGGCTATTGATGCGATCACCGATCAGGTTGTCGCCTTGCAGGCTGATATTGAGCAGGAACATGAAGCGTTTTTGGAAATCCACAAAAACCTTGAAGGCAACTTCGGGGTTGTGGATGATGTGGAACGTGAACTCAATGACATCACTCGTCTGTATGCCTCCATCAAAGACCGCTTTGGTCTGGAAGACTGGACCCGCCGCTTTGCCAAAGCCCGTGAACAGATGGAAGCTTTAAAAAACCAGCGTGACCAGATCCAGAAAGCCCTCGAAGAAAGTGATACCTATCAGGTGGAAGTCATCGATGGCTATCGGACCTTCTCTTTAAAGATCGAATCCTTTGGCAAAGAAGTCAGTGACATGAAACAGATGCTTGTCGGTGCAAGCAGCGATGACAATCGTGCCCGCAAGCAGCTGGTCAAATTGCAGTTGATTCTCAATGAGGTCAGACTCAACACCAGTATCAAAGCACTGCCGGCTATTTCTCAGTCCTTTAACGATGACCTCGAACAAGGCGAACAGAAAATTGCTGACGTGCAGAAGATTCTCAACACATCGCCACTCGATGTCAAAGAGCTCAACAGCAAGCTGCAGGATGCAATCGACTTTATTTATAAACTGTATTCGAACGCAAGCAACCTGGTGGGCGTAGCCGTCATGGTCGAAAACGCAATTGTCTTCGGCAACCGGTTCCGTTCCAGCTACCCGGCACTGGACAGTGATCTGAACAAAGCAGAAATCTGCTTCCAGAACGGGGAATATACCAGAGCCTTAAAGATCGCCATTCAGGCCATTGAAACGCTTCATCCGGGAATTTATGAGAAGCTCGTGGCCCGCAAAGATCCGGCGGTCATGAATCAGGTATGATTTATTTCGACAATGCAGCAACCACTCCTGTCAACCAGGAAGTTGCTGCTCTTTTTGTAAAACTGCTCGGTGAGTATGGAAACCCGGATTCCCTCCACCAGCTGGGCAGAAAATCACACCGCCTGCTTGAAGAAAGCAGAACCCGCATTGCAAGCATGCTGGAGGCAAAACCGGAAGAAATTCTCTTTACTTCCTGTGCAAGTGAGTCCAATTCCATGGCTGTCGTCGGCTATGCTTTAGCCAACCAGCACCGTGGAAAGCGGATCATCACTTCCAACTCGGAACACAGCTCAACGACTGCGGCAATGAATTATCTCGAATCTCTCGGCTTTGAAATTGTCCGTCTGCCCATTCAAAGCGATGGTCGTGTTCATCCTGAAGATGTGCAGGCAGCCATGACCAAGGACACGATCCTGGTCTCCCTTCTTCATGTCTCCAACGAAATGGGGGCGATCACTGACATCAAAGCCATTGCGGATATCGTTCACCAACATCCGACAGCCGCCTTCCATGCGGACTGCACCCAGAGCTTTGGAAAACTGGAGATTCCATTTACCGACCTGGATCTGATGACCATGTCCGCTCACAAGATCCATGGCATGAAAGGCTCCGCCCTGCTGAAAAAAAAGAAAAA
This sequence comes from uncultured Allobaculum sp., assembly GCA_910579655.1. Classification (GTDB taxonomy): domain Bacteria; phylum Bacillota_I; class Bacilli_A; order Erysipelotrichales; family Erysipelotrichaceae; genus Allobaculum. Next base: position 3,649 of record CAJTVE010000075.1, read on the forward strand.
TATCGTCCTGCAGCCGTTGATTTTTGGCGGCCAGCAAGAGCAGGGACTTCGCGGTGGAACCGAAAATGCCCCCGTCCATATTGCTTTGGCCAAAACCATCCGCCTGGCTTTATCGAACCAGAAGAAGAACATGAAACAGATTCAGGCCGTCCGGGATCGAATTCTCGAACGGCTGCCGGAAATTGGCGGTGTGAAAGTTCTTTCTCCAGCCGATGCCAGTCCGACGATTCTGTGTCTTTGTTTTGAATCCATGACCAGCCAGGTTCTCCAGAATGCTCTGGATGAAAAAGGCATCTGTGTGTCGGCCATCAGCACCTGCGAATCCCGCCATGCCGGCGCCAATCCGGTCTTAGTCAACATGGGCTGCACCCCCAAAGAAGCAACCCACAACATCCGCCTGTCTTTTGGCGAAGACAACACCATCCAGCAGGCTGATCAGTTTATCGATACAGTAAAGGAGATCGTCAACGCTTATGGCTTACCACTATGACCATATTCTGATCCGGTACGGAGAACTGTCCTTAAAAGGCAAGAACCGGAAAAACTTCATTCAGAAACTCAAAGACAACCTTAAAAAAGCCCTCGCCGGTTTTAAAGACCTCGAGTTTGTCACTGAATACGACCGCATGTACATCTATCTGCATGGCCATGAACTGGAACCGGTCTGCGCGATTGTTGGCAAAGTGTTCGGGATCTCCTCTTTCTCTCCGGCGATCAAAGTTGAACCGACCATGGAAGACATCCTGGGGGGCGTTGAACATCTGCTTGATCTTGGCACTCCCAAAACGTTCAAGGTGCAGGCAAGACGCCATGATAAAATGTTTCCCGTCAACTCCGATACCATTAACCGCACTGTCGCCAGCATGATTCTGAAAGGCAGCGACTGGAAAGTCGATGTCCATACTCCCGATGTGCTGATCATGATTGAAGTCCGCCAGGATGCAGCCTACATCATGACCGATAAAATCCCGGGGGCAGGCGGCTTTCCGGTGGGGATTGGCGGCCGGGCCATGGTATTGCTCTCGGGCGGTATCGATTCTCCGGTTGCCAGCTATCTGATGATGAAACGCGGAGTTCATATTGAAGCCGTTCACTTTGCTGCTCCGCCTTACACCTCTGCCGATGCCAGAGAGAAAGTCCTCAGCCTTGCCCGTCTGATTGCTCCCTACCAGGGCGATCTTGTCGTGCATGTTGTCCCCTTTACGACTTTGCAGTTAGCCATCTACCAGTACGCGCCGGAAAGCTATGCGATCACCCTCATGCGCCGCATGATGATGCGCATCGCCACCGGACTTGCCAAAGAACGGCATTGTCTGGCGGTGGGCACTGGCGAATCCGTCGGTCAGGTGGCCAGCCAGACGCTGGAGAGCATGTATGTGATCAACAACGTCACCACCATGCCAATTCTTCGTCCGGTTGTGTGCATGGATAAAGTCGAAATCATCAACATTGCCCGGCATATCGGCACCTATGAAACTTCTATTCTTCCATTTGAAGACTGCTGCACCATCTTTACACCAAAAGCTCCAGTCACCAAACCCAAACTGGACAAATGTGAAGAATACGAAGCCCGCTGGGACTGGCAGACTATGGTGGATGACTGCATCAAAATGGTCGAAACCATCCGTGTCCATCCAGGCCAGTCCCTTCAGAAAGATGAAGAGGATCTGTTCTAGAAAACAGAATTTCAAGACCCAATTTAGACCCAATTTAGACTCAATTTAGACTCAATCCAGTCAGACTGCTCCGCTTTTCATATCCCGCATGGAAACAGAGCAGTTTTTCTTTGCCTGGCCTGGAGGCGCTTTGAATCATCCGCAATCCATGAAAAAGCTATAATAGGGATATGAATTGCCCAATCTGTCACGAGCCCCTTATCCATGAGGGCCGCACCTTTAAATGCAAAAACAGCCATAACTTTGATCAGGCAAGACAGGGCTATGTCAATCTTTCCCGCAAACAGAAAGCCTCAGGCGACAACGCCCTGATGGTCAAAGCCCGTACTGCCTTTCTGGAAGCCGGTCCCTATGATTTTTTAAGACAGGCCATCCTGGAAACCCTGCGCAAGCTTCACCCCGATACCTATCTTGATCTGGGATGCGGGCAGGGATATTACACCCATGTGTTTTCCCAGGCTGCCAAAGAGGCCTATGGCATAGACCTGAGTGTTCCGGCCATTGCCCATGCAGCCGGTCAGGATAAAAAGACACAGTACGTCGTTGGAAGCATTTATGATCTTCCTTTTGCAGATAAAAGCATTGACGCTGCCACATCTATTTTTACTCCCATCCCGGCTCAAGAAGCTGCAAGAGTTCTCAAAGACAATGGCTATCTGATCACCGTCACGCCCGGGAAAATGCACCACTATGAACTGAAGGAGCAGCTCTATGCACAAGTCCGGCTCAATCCGCCTTTAGAGCCGATTCAAGGCTTTGAACTGGTCGATCAGCAGGAAATCAGTCAGGTTGTGCACGTTGATGATGTGATGACGCTGCTGGAAATGACGCCGTATTTCTATAAAACCCCGAAAGCGGGCATTGAAAAGATTCAGTCTTTGAAAAACGGCCTGGATGTGACCTTTGACTTTGTGCTGAGTCTTTGGAGGAAAATAGATGAAAGTTAAAATCAGACGCTGGGGAATCAATGGCGAAGGGATTGCTTACGTCAACAAAAAAGCGATCTTTGTCGAAGGCGCCATCCCTGGCGAAGTCGTCGATATTATCATTGATGAAGATAAAGAAACCTATGCCATCGGCCATGTCCATCGCATTCTTGAAAGCGCCCCCCGCCGAAGAGAGGCCATCTGCCCGCACTGGCAGACCTGCGGCGGCTGTTCTTTGATGCATGTCGACTATAAAGGTCAGGTGCGCATGAAAGAACATGCCATCGAAGAAGCATTGCGCCGTTATGCCGATTACACCGGTAAAATCGAACCCATGATCAAAAATCCCGATCCGCTTGGCTATCGCAACGCCTGCAAGCTGCCATTCGGACTGGATGAGAATGACCAGACAACAACGGGCATGTTCAAAAAGGGAACCAACGAATTTGTTCCTTTGGATCGCTGTATCATCCACTCCAAAAAACTCGAACATGTCCGCGCGGCTTTGATGCCGCTCGTTCAGCAAGCCGGTCTCAGGCCTTCGACGAAAGATCATCCCGAAGGCCTGATGACGCTGGTTCTCAAAGAATTCGACGGTAAAGTCCATGTTGTCTTTGTCACCACCGAAATGGAAATCCCGCAGCCGCTGGTGGATCAGATTCTGGAAACCATCCCTGAAACGGCCTCGGTCTGGCAGTCCATCAAAGAACCAGAGGATCCAGGCTATGAACTCTTTGGCCAGAAAGTCCTGCATCTTGGCGGGGATATGAAGATGACCCTGCAGCTCGATGATTTTGCGCTCGATCTGCTGCCTAAATCGTTTTTCCAGCTCAACACCCGTCAGGCGGTCAATCTGTATAAAACTATCGCCTCCTGGATTCCGCCTCATTCCGACTTTTTAGTCGAAGCCTATTCGGGTATCGGAGCGATTTCATTATTTGTGGCAAATAAAGCCGACAAGGTTCTGGGGATCGAATATATTGAAGATGCGGTCGTCAATGCCAATGAAAACGCCCTGATCAATGGCAAGGAAAATGTCTCCTTCATCTGCGGCGATGCAGGGGAGGAAATGACAAAACTGGAAAAAAGCAAGATCGATACCCTCATCGTCGATCCGCCCCGTTCCGGCCTGAACAGCCAGATGAAGGAAGCCATTCTGAAATCTGAACCGAAAACCCTGATTTATGTCTCCTGCAACCCTTCCACGCTGGGCAAGGATCTGGCTGTTCTTCAAAGCAAATACGAAATTGAACGCGTTCAGCCTTTTGACTTCTTCTCCCAGACCCCGCATGTTGAAACGGCCTGCCTGCTTCGACTGAAAGCTCCAGAAAATTTCACATCCGTAAAGGAGAAGGAAAAAACGATCAGCCGCAAGACTTGTAAGCCATCAGCCAGAGACCACCGCCGTCCATCAAAAGACAATCGAAGGCCATCAGGCAGACCGAATGACCGCCGTGGGGGCAATAAGCCTTATCCACCAAGAAACCGGTCGCCAAAAACCAGATAAGCTGCAGCCATCCGCTCCATCTTTTTCATTGAACAGAAATACGAAGCGAAAAGTCCGGAAAGACTTTTCGCTTTTTTACCGTTTCGATAGGATGGAATCATCCAAAGAGAAGAATTGAAAAGGAAAGGAGACTTGCCTATGAAGAATCAGGAAGAAATTTACAGATTTGCGATGAAATATCTTCGTTTGTATACCAATCCCAAAACAACGGAGTTGGATGTGTTTGAAGGATTTTCTGAGCAGTGTTTTGCGTTTGGATTCGAGATGGACTGCGGAAACCGGTTTATCGAGCGGTTTGGAACAAATGCTTTTTATGAAATTGACGGGCTGGAGCAGATCATCGGGGACGTTGATGAGATCTCACTGATTACTTCTGCCATTTTTTCGCACTGGCGCTATGTCACCCACTGGTCCTATTGCGAACATTTGCTCGATGAAAACCACCGGACCTGGATGGCCACCGCCTTTGAAAGACTTGCTGAAATGACAAGACCACCCGAACTGGTGGAAGAAGAAAGCCGACAGATTTACAACGCTTCTCCTCTTTTTGAGGGTAAGCTGTGGAAATTCCAGCTCTCCTCACCCAATACAGGATATTGCGCAGCACCCTACCGACCAGACTCTGAAGTTGAGCAGCAGCTGACCATTACAGCGGATGGCCGAATCAAGCTTTTGCGCTATCAATTTGGAACTGCATCAGTCCATCATGAACTGTTTGAAAAACAGAATTATCGCATTGCACCAGAAAGAGCCGCTAAAATCATGGAAGCAGTCAGCGGCTATTTTAAAAAGGAGCATCGAACGGATTTCGTAACGGATATCAGTCCATGGCAGCTGACATTGACCAATGACGAGGGGAAACGGTATAAAGCCTTCGGCCCATTATGTTACGATCTGCCCACGCCATCGGGTGGCTTATCCGATCTGATCCGGGCAGAGCTTGGCCGTAGTGATCTGCTTGTTTTTGATGGCCTTCCCGATGTCATCCAGCATGTCGAAATTCAGTATTGCCGGTATGCGGAAGATGAGAATTCTCTTTTCGAAGAACAGGAAACAACAGAGAAATCAGAAGTCCTGGCGGATCGCGAGTTTCTGATTCTGGATGGGACCTCTGGTACTTTGGACTATCGAAGAGAAACCAGCTCGGGATTTAAAGAGAACAAAACCTGGAAAGCAAGCCAATGGGTAATGGAAATTCTGGAGGATCTTGTCTGGATTGCGGAAAGTCTGGATGAAGAAGGTGAAATCATGAATGATCTGGATACGATGAATGAAAGCTCATTTTCCAGAAGGAAAGAGAAACTCCGCCGGGCTGATGCGTTATCCTTTCCCAAATATTCTGTCCGGATTACCGCCCGGCATCATGGGCGACTGAAGCAGATCACGAGTTCTTTTGACCAGAATGAACTTCCAGAAGTATGGCTGGATTTTATTGAAAAAATAGAAGATTTCACGGCTTCGTTCAGAACCGGTGAAATCTTCGGGGCCAGCCGCAAGAAAAAAGGATCCTCTGAACAAGACCATTTTATTTTCTGCAATGTTGTCTTTGGTCATGGAAAGCGGACCTACTCATATCTTGCTGATCAGGATGACTTTGCTTTGGAAGATCAGGTGATTGTTCCGGCTGGTGCAGACAATCATGAAGCCATCGCCACCATTCGATCCATCCAGACTTATTCAAAAGAAGAAGCGCCGTATCCGATCGAAAAGATGAAGCATATTCTTCGCAAATATAGAGATGAAGCCTCAGATCGGAAGATCAATTGAGAAAGCCAATCGCAAAGAACACCAAGGACACTCAAAAAGAATAAAAAACTGAATGGATCTCTGCCATAAGCAGAGTGGATCTCTGGTATGAAAAGACGGACAGATCTTTTCAACTGGAAATCAAACAAAAAAAAAGGCCTGCCGTCTTTTACGGTTCACCCTGGTGCAGGAAGCGTTCAACAGAGGGAACAAAGTAAATTGATTATCCATCCTGAAAGAGAAATTCAATCGAAAAGGATAAGATAGAGTTGATACGTGAAGTGAATACAAAGGGGATGATTTCATTGAAAGTGAAAGTCAGATGGACATGGTCACTTGTCGAAGGCGCAATGATCGCCGTTCCTTTGATTCTGCTTTTTATCAACTGGAAGTACGGTCTGATCGCTCTTGCAATCGATGGCCTGGTCATCATCCTGTACTCTCTGTTGATTCTATATGTTGGCCTGAATACAAAAGTCGGCTTTGGCGCAGCCAAAGTCATCGAGCTGGCCGATAACCGCAAACTCAAGGACAAAGAGAAAAAGACCCTGAAATGGGTGCAGGACAATGCCCGACAACTCGATCTCCTCGATGCAAAACCGTATCCTTTGCACGGCTATCTTCTTGAACCGGAGCAGCCGCCTAAAGGTCTGGTCTATATGTGCCATGGATTTGGCGATTATTCCTTTACCAGTGTTTTTGACCAGGCTACCCATTTTTATGAACTGGGCTACTCGGTTTTCCTGACTCACTCCCGGGGGTTTGGTTCGGATAACGGAAACTGGACGGGCATGGGCACTCTGGAAAGAGAAGACCATGTCAAGTGGATCGAAACCCTGGAAGCGAAAAATCCTGATCTCGATATTTTCCTGTATGGCGTGTCCATGGGTGCCGCCTCAGTCATGAATCTGAGCGACCTGGAAGATCCGCAGATAAAAGGCATCATTGAAGACTGCGGGTATGTCAGTCTGTATGAACAGATGGATCATTCCCTGCTTTCGGTGTTGCAGGTGCCTGAATATCCAACGCTGCAGATCTGTGAATGGTTATGTAAACGCGTCTGCAAGTTTTCGATGAAGGATCTGGATGTACGCCCTAAACTTGCCCGGACGATCTATCCCATTCTGGCCTTTCATGGACGGGAAGATGACTTCGTCCCATTTTCGAACCTTGATCAGGTCATTCAGGCAGCGGGCCCGCATTTGGAAGATGCGTATTTCATTGAAAACGCAGCGCATTGCCAGTCCGCCTGCAAAGAACCACACTTTTACTGGACCCGCATTCAGGCTTTTCTGGAAGAGTATGGAACCAGTCAGAGAGAAGACACGGGATAGCCAATTTTTATTTCCAATGTCAATGAACAGGAAGGGACAGATTTCAAAACGAACGAACAGGATAACGACTTCAGCCATTGCCCAGGCAAGTCTTGATTTGCCTGGCCTGAGATCAGCTTTCAGCTTGCTTCAGTCAGGCACCACTCAAAAAGACGTCATGCGAACCCGGCTTTCCAGACAGGCCGGGTTTTTGTCTGCACTCGCGCACAAAAACAGGGAAGAAGATTCAGGAATAAGTTCAGGGGATGAAACTGTATGAAATAAACTGTATGAAATGAAATAAGGAAAGCATCTGAATTAAGAATGGAAATCTGTTAAGCCAAATCAAGGGCACTTTGCGAATGACTGATTTACAATCAGATCGATACGAGCCCAACAGCTCATGTAAAGTTCAGGAGGGAAAATAATATGCCTTGTACAACAATTCTTGTCGGAAAAAATGCTTCTAATAATGGATCAACTTTGATTGCCCGCAATGATGATAATGGAACAGGCCGCTTTGATATCAAAAAATTTGCGGTTGTTCTGCCTTCTATGCAGCCATCTGTTTATCACTCGGTTTTATCCCATGTTGAAATTCCGCTGCCCGCAAACCCCATGCGCTATACTTCGGTTCCAAACATCGAACCAGAAGCGAAACAGCGCGGTCTTTGGGCGGCTTCCGGGATCAATGCAGCCAATGTTGCGATGACTGCAACGGAAACCATTACCACAAATCCCCGTGTTCTTGCAGCGGATCCACTGGTTGAATATGTGCCCGCCGCAAATGGCCAGCCAGAAAAAGCGGGCGGCATCGGGGAAGAAGATATCGTTGTTCTGGTTTTACCTTACATTCAGTCCGCCCGTGAAGGGGTAAAGCGTTTGGGAATGTTACTGGAACAATATGGCACCTATGAGAATAACGGAATTGCCTTTTCAGATCATGACGAAATCTGGTATCTTGAAACTGTCGGCGGCCATCACTGGATTGCACGCCGGCTGCCGGACGACTGCTATTCTGTGATTGCCAATGAATTCTCCATTGACTTCTTTGACCTGGAAGATGCAGTAACGACCCAGAAAGACTTTATGGCCTCGCCGGATATTCAGGAATTTGTCGAAGCCAATCATCTCAATCTTTCCAAAGGAAAGTTCAGTGCCCGGCTTGCGTTTGGCAGCCATACGGATTCTGACCATGTCTATAACACCCCAAGAGTGTGGTATGGTCAGCGCTACTTTAATCCATCCAGTTTCTCGGCCAGTGCCAATGATCTGGTCAAAGGACCAGCCAGCGACACGCTTGCCTGGTGCCTGCAGCCTGAAAACAAAATCACGGTCGAAGACGTGAAATATGTTCTCTCTTCAACCTACCAGGGTACGCCATACAGCGTGTTCTCTGGTGGACCTCAGTCTGGCCTGTTCCGGCCAATTGGGATCAACCGGACCATCTTTGTTTCCATTGCCGAACTGCGCAACGACGTTCCAGCTCCAATTTCCGCTGTCGAATGGATTGCATTTGGATCGAATGTCTATAACACGATTGTCCCTGTCTATACGAACATCAACACCGTACCGGCTTACCTGTCCAATACAACCATGACAGTCAACACCAATAACTTCTACTGGAGCAGCCGCCTGATTGCTGCCTTAGCGGATGCGCATCACGATCAGGAAATCATCTATATCGAGCGTTATCAGGAAGTTGTGGACTCCAAGGCAAGAGCTTTAATGCTCGAAGGGGAAAAGGCTTTCCATGCTGGTGACAATGCCGTAGACTTCTGCGATGCGCAAAACCAGAAGATCTGTGCCATGGTCCAGAAAGAAACCGACGATCTGCTTTATCAGGTTCTTTTCACCGCCTCCATGTTGATGAAAAACGGTTACGCCCGGGCTGACAACTAATCTGCTTATCCCTTGAACTGAATGGATCTTCTCCAGTCTTTGTTTTTGAATTGACCGACACTCTTTTCGAATACAGGACGCAACGTGGATCGATCCAGTTTTGTGCACTAAAAAACTCCTTCTCTGTGGTGGAAGAAGGAGTTTTTTAATCCCCAAAAAGACGCCATGGCCTTCGGCCACATGCCGCAATGAAAATGGGTGAATCGAACTCAATAAAGGACTCAGTTCAT
>CAJTVE010000076.1 GCA_910579655.1 uncultured Allobaculum sp.
GGCAGAATTTGCTCCCATTCCTGTAGAAGAAACATTCGGATATCTGACCAAAGCAGAACGTCTTAAGCATGAGCTTCCCAAAGAGCACTACGTTGATGCAAGATGCATCGCAGGCCATCCAGAAGCAAGACCTGCTCAAATCGTCTTTTTTAGCAGGAAAGTGAGATGTCATAACCGACAGATCCATAAATTAAATCCTTCTAAAGGCGGCATCAGAAAACTGAACCAGTCAGCAAAGGTCATTATGGGATTCCAGCTGTTCGATAAGATCAGATACCAGAAAACGGAATGCTTTATCTTTGGAAAAAGAGCGTCAGGATACTTCGATATCCGAATGCTTGATGGGACTACGGTATCCGCTTCTGCTTCATGGAAGAAATTAAAAAGGCTTGAGTCATCGAATGGATGGCTTATTGATAAGCAAAAAGCAGCGTTCTAAATATCGAACAGAAAGTGCCGGTGGCAATTCCTCCCCACAGCAAGCTATGGGGTTTCCTTGCCGTATTAGATGAAATACAGGAAAGAATACCCCCTATCACTGCTTGTGAAGAGGTAAGAATCTGGTTCTTTCATGCACTCTGCCCAGACTTCAGGGGTCTGAAAACCGTGTGAACTCGTTTTGTGATACCATCATTTTATGAATACGTTTGACGAGCTGACACGCTATGGAATTGTACATCTCGTTCCCATTTTGCAGGCAGATTCGATGGAATACATGGAGTCACTGCTCAAAAGTCTCAAACCAAAATGGTTTCTGGAAATCGGAACGGCAATCGGCCGGACAGCCATCACTGCAGCGATGACTGTTGAAGACCTGCATGTCGTGACGATTGAAAAAGACCCGGAAATGGCAGCCCTTGCCCGTGAAAACATTCGTAAAGCCGGACTGGAGGATCGGGTTCTGCTCATTGAAGGGGATGCTTTAGAGACAGAGATTCCCAAAGAATCCTATGATCTGATCTTTATCGATGCGGCAAAAGGCCAGTACCAACGGTTTTTTGAACGCTACACTCCGTATCTGAGTGAGGATGGGGTGGTGGTTTCAGACAACATGTTCTTTCATGGTCTGGTCCAGCATCCAGAGCGGACAAATAACCGCCATACAAAAGGTCTGATCAAAAGACTGCAGCGCTATCGTACGTTTCTGGAATCTCTGGATGACTTTGAAACCGAGATCCTGGAGATGGGAGATGGGATTGCATTGACAAGGAGGAAGAAGCAGCATGTTTAAATTTCTGTTAAAAGGCGCTCTGGTGATTGGAGCGGCCGGCCTGATTCTTGAAGGGTTAAAAAAACTGACTGAAGACAAGAAAACGGATGAAGAAGATCTGGTTCTTGATGATCTGTATGAAGAAGAACCTGAAGCTTACCAGCCTCCTGTACAGGAAACGGCTCCAGAAGAAGAATCGCTGCCAGCGATTGCCCCAGAAGGAGAAGTCAATCCAGTTACAGAAGCGCCTGCAAAGCCTGAAGAAGTAGAGAGTGTACCAGCGATTGCCCCGGTTGAACAGGACCTGCCTGCACAGTCTGAAGAAAAACCAGCTGCTCCAGAAGAAGAGAAGCCGGCCGAAGCCGCTGAAATACCTGAAACGGAAGAGAAACCGGCCGAAGAGTCTGAAGCCTGAATCAGTCTGGAGGAATAAGGATGAAAGCACTGGAGAAAGTATTAAAAGTCCTGGCTGCCTTTGCGGCCATTGCAGCTGCCTGCTATGCCATTTATCGTCTGATTGAAAAACACAACGCGAAAATGGATGAGCTGGATGCTTACTTAATGGATAACGAAGCCGACGAAGACACCGAAGATGAAGTTCCAACTGCGTACCCGGCTGGGGATGAAGAATACCTGGATCAGGATCTTGGTGAATGGAATGAACTGGATGATGATGCCGCTGTTACACTGTCTTTCTTAGTGGATCCATCGAAAGCAGAAGAATTCCAGAAAGCTCTGGCAGATGCTGGCTATTCAAGCACGTACGAAAACGATACCAAAGTGCTGGATGCCATGATCCGTGGCCCAAAAGACCGCAAAGAAATTGAAGAATTTGACGAGCTGCTCAAATCGCTGCTGGTCAGCACCAATTCGACTTACCTGGGATTTGCTTTTGAATAAGCAATCCCTTTTTTTCTTGGTTGAGCTTGCTGGCGGATAGAAGAAGATGATGATGCAGTGATTTAGGTCTCTTCGGCAGAGAATTGGATGCACAATTTTATAATGAAAGTAGTGAAGTCAGTTCAGGATAATAGATCCTGATTCATGAGGCAAAGATCAGAAGATCGGAGATCTTCTATGGCTTCATGGATGGAAAGGAAGAAAATGATGACTGAAACCAATCCAATTTTTAAACGCACCTCTGTCCGTCAGTGGACCAATGAACCGGTCAGTGATGAACAGATCCTCAATATTCTCAAAGCTGGCATGCAGGCGCCTTCCGCAATGAACTCGCAGCCCTGGCAGTTTATCGTAATCACCAACCCAGAGCTTAAAAAACAACTGTCTGAGATTTCGCCCTATTCGCACTTCGCGGCCAATGCCCCTGTATTGCTTGCCGTGATCTGCCGCAAGGAAAATACATGCCCGCCCTACAATGCCATTGATATGGGAATCTGCATTGAAAACATGCTTCTGGAAGTAACAGCCCAGAATCTTGGCGCAGTCTGCCTTGGAGTGGCGCCGCTTAAAGACAGAATGGAGAGTATGGCAAACCTTCTAAAGCTGGATGAGAGCGTTGAACCTTACGCCCTGATTCCAGTTGGCCATCCAGCCCGTGAAAGCAAAGTGGTCGAACGTTTTGATGAAAGCCGCATCACCTGGATTCGTTAGGACAGAAACCAAAAGGCAAGTCAGAAACCGAAAGAACGGATTCAGAAGCCCAAAAGAGATGTGCAGAATAACAATCAGTCTGCACGATTGATCGACTTGGGCCTAATCAAGAACCTAAGCTAGAATAAGCGCTCAGGTTCTTTTTTCGTGAGTGCTCAAAACAGACAGAAAATTGCTGAAAGCCCTTTGAAAAAAGGAAAATCATGGAGCAATGCAGGCTATATGATGGATGGCGGCAATCATTTTGTATAATACATAAGATATTTGGAAAGGCGGAGAATATGGAAGCCATTGCATTAGATCGCCTCTCGTTTTCGTATGATGGCGAGACACCGGTTTTAAAGGATATTTCCTTATCGATCCCTCAAGGCAGCTATACAGCGATCGTCGGTCATAACGGTTCGGGGAAATCCACCCTGGCCAAACTGATCATCGGTCTGCTGGAAGCAGGTTCTGGAACCATTCAGGTTCTTGGCACACCTTTGACGGATGAAACTCTCTCTGAAGTCCGGGATCATGTTGGAATTGTATTCCAGAACCCGGATAACCAGTTTATCGGTTCTACAGTAGCCGATGACATCGCATTCGGTCTGGAAAACCATTGCGTCCCGACTGAACAGATGCAAAGTATTATCGAAGAAAGTGCCGCTAAAGTTGGAATGAGTGCCTATCTGGATGCGGAACCGACCAACCTTTCCGGCGGCCAGAAACAGCGTGTGGCGATTGCTGGCATCCTGGCCATGGCGCCGGACATCATCATTTTTGATGAGTCCACCAGCATGCTGGATCCGCAGGGAAAAGCCAGTGTCAATGCCCAGATCCGCCGCCTCAATGAAGAAAAGAACATCACCATTCTTTCGATCACCCATGATATGGAAGAAGCGGCGCAGGCCGAACAGGTGATCGTTCTTGATAAGGGAAGCATTGCAGCGGTTGGCAAGCCCGAAGAAGTGTTCCTGAATGACCAGCTGATGAATCGCCTGCGGCTTGAGCTGCCCTTTGCCTTAAAGGCAGCCAGAGCATTCAATCAAGCCGGCCTCAATCTGCCGCCAGTGCTTACAACAGAAGATCTTGTGGAGGAGTTATGTCCATCAAAATAAACGACTTAGAATACACCTATTCGCCAGGCACTCCGTTTGAACACAAGGCCCTCAAAGGCATCAACCTGGAAATTCCCGAAGGAAAAGTCACCGCGATTATCGGCCAGACTGGATCTGGAAAATCAACGCTTGTCCAGCATCTCAATGCGCTGTTAAAGCCAACGTACGGAAGTATTGAGATCGAAGGTTTTCATATCACCCCCGATACAAAGCTTAAAGATGCCAAGATGCTGCGCAAGAAAGTCGGCCTGGTGTTCCAGTTTCCGGAGTACCAGCTCTTTGAAGAAACAATTGCCAAAGACATTGCTTTTGGCCCAAAAAACTTTGGTGTCTCGGAAGAAGAGACCGAAAAGCGAATCAGGGAAGTCCTGCCGCTGGTCGGCCTGGATGAAAGTTATTTGGAACGTTCGCCATTTGAACTTTCTGGCGGCCAGAAACGCCGGGTAGCTATTGCGGGCATCCTGGTTCAGGACCCGGATATTCTGGTTCTTGATGAGCCGGCTGCTGGCCTGGATCCACAATCTGCCAAAGAGATGATGAGTCTGTTCATGCGCCTGAATAAAGAAGCCGGCAAGACGATCTTGCTGGTCAGCCATGATATGGAACATGTTTTGGAGTATTGCGATGAAGTGATCGTCATGGCCGATGGTCAGGTTAAATCCCAGATGCCTGTCCACGAGTTTTTCAAGCATCCAGAAATTCTTCGTGAGATCAATATCAATCCGCCTGGAATTGTCAAACTCAAAGAAATGCTTCGCAACAAAGGCTTCCAGATCAATCCAGATACCTATTCGCTAGACGAACTGGCCAGAGAAGTAGAAAGACAGGTGAATGGGCATGAATAATATTGCTTTAGGCCGCTATCTGCCCATGAACTCGGTCGTCAACCGGATGGACCCGCGCGCCAAGATTCTCATTTTGTTTATCCTGATGATTGCGGTCTTTATTCCAGCTGGCTTCTGGGGCTATCTGCCCATTGTGGCCTTTATCATCCTGGCTTTATACCTGTCCAAGCTTTCGCTTTCCTTTGCGATGCGCGCCTTGAAGCCGATGCTTCTGATGATGGTTTTCCTGCTGGTCATCAATGTGCTGGTGATGCATACGGGAACTCTGTTATTTGCGTGGGGCTGGTTTAAAGTTTATTCCGACGCCCTGGTTCAGACTGCCTATATCATCATCCGTCTGACGCTGATGATCATTCTGTGTACGATTCTGACGGCAACAACCAAACCGCTGGATCTGACATTAGGAATTGAAAAGCTGCTCAAGCCATTTGAAAAAATCGGATTGCCAGCGCATGTCATTGCGATGATGATCTCGATTGCCTTACGATTTATTCCAACCCTGATTGATGAGACCAATCGAATTATGAACGCCCAGGCTTCGCGTGGGGTTGATATGCAGAATGGTACGCTCAAAGAAAAGATCAGTGCTATTCTTTCCCTGATTGTTCCGCTGTTCGTTTCTGCTTTTGACAGAGCTGATCAGCTGGCCAACGCAATGGAAGCGAGAGGCTATGATCCATCCCGCCCGCGTACACGGTATAAAACGCTGAAGATGACCAACGTGGACTATATCGGTCTGGCCCTTGCGTTTTTAGTTCTTGGCATCGATATTGCGATTGCCTGGTTATAGGAGAAAATACAATGCGGTATAAAGTGACTGTTGCTTACGATGGCCATCGTTATGCCGGATTTCAGAAACAGATCAATTCAAAAGGCATTCAGTCCGTGATTGAAGAAGCCCTTGAAAAAGTGATCCATCAACCTGCTGCCATCACGGCTGCCGGCCGTACAGATGCCGGTGTGCACGCGCTGGGGCAGGTTTTTCATTTTGATGGACCGGACAACATTTCTGAATACGGCTACTACATGGCTTTAAATACTCTGCTTCCTAAAGACATCCGGATCCAGAAAGTTGAGCAGGTTCCCGATCGGTTCCATGCCCGCTTTTCAGCCTGCTCGAAGCATTATGAATACGTGATCACCACCGAAAGAGACAACCCCTTTACAGAGCCTTATAAAACCTATGTCTACCGCCCAATGGACCTGGAGAAGATGCGCCAGGGCACCAAAATCCTCGAAGGAACCCATGACTTTACTTCGTTCTGTAATGCGCAGATTGATCCGCGCAAACCTCGCGTGAAGACCATCACCAGCATTGAAGTCAAAGAAGAAGGCAAAGATGTCCGCCTTGTCTTTAAGGGTAATGGCTTTTTGCGCTATCAGGTGCGGATGATGAGCGCAGCCTTAATTGCGGTGGGCACAGGCCAGATTGATCTGGCTGAGCTGAAACGCATCTTAAAGGCCAAAGACAAAAACGCCTGCCGGTTCAATGCTCCCGCTAAAGGCCTGTATCTGATTGAAGTCGGCTATCCTGAAGAACTCCCGGAACTTACTCTGGATCTGGCCAAGGCCATGGGCGTGGATAAGGAGAACGATGAGGCCGATCATCAAGAACATCAATAACATCAAGAGGCGGCTCATGAACAGATAGCTTATGTTCAGGCTGACCACAAAGAAGCAGAACCCCATTCAATCTGACAATCGATGAAAATAAGGCAATTGGATGAAAAACATCTGAAAACCATCTGGAACCTGCCTGGCGAAATTGTCAAAATAGGGAAAAATTACAGTTAAAAGCCATCGAATTGCGGCTGCTTTTTCAAACGCTTCAGGCAAGATGAACCCCTGATAATTTTTTTGAAAAAAGAAGCAGAATTGTTTTGATTTCTGCGAAAAATTTATTACAATCGAAAAGATCTCTAATCAGGATGACACGCCTGAAAGCGTGTAACATCTGATCGGATTGAAAAAGGGATCTATTCCAGGCGGCCCACCCTGGAAACTGATGAATACAAAAGAAAAGATTACCGATGGATAAAGCCGCAAAACCAAATCTTCTTTCAAATCGCAAATGTGATGGTCGACAAAAAAAGAAGGCGCGCAAACAGCATCCTGGATTGACATCCGGCGCTTGTTTGGCTAAGATATTCCGTGGCTGTATCCAAGCCTTTGAGCCCCGGTAACGCTCATTGAAACGGAGGAAGCGAATCATGCGTCAGACAACAATGGCAAAACCTGCTGAAGTAGAACGCACTTGGTATGTAATTGATGGCGAAGGCCAGACTCTTGGTCGTCTTGCTACAACTGCAGCACACGTTCTGCGCGGTAAACATAAACCTTCATATACTCCAAACGTGGATTGTGGAGATTATGTAATTATTATCAATGCTGATAAGGTCGAAATGACTGGTAACAAACTTAACACTGAAAAGTATTACAACCATTCCGGATACTATGGTGGATTACGTGTTCGTACTGCCAAAGAAATGAAGGAAAAATACCCTGTTGAATGGGTTCGCAGAGCTGTTCAGGGAATGCTCCCTCACACTCGTCTTGGTGATGTTCAGCGTAAACACGTTCTTGTTTATGCAGGTCCAGAACATCCACACATGGCTCAGAAGCCTGTAGAACTCAAGGTAAAAGGATAGGAGAATAGGAAATGGCAAAAAAAGAAAACTTTGTTCAGTATCTCGGTACCGGACGTCGTAAAGAAGCCGTTGCCCGTGTCTTCCTTCGTCCAAATGGAACAGGGAAAATCGTAGTCAACGGTAAAGAACTGAAAGAATACATGCCATCTGAAGTCCTTCAGATGGAAGTACGCAGCCCTCTTGAACTTACGAATACTCTCGATCAGTTCGACGTACTCGTAAACGTACAGGGCGGCGGCTACACAGGCCAGGCTGGTGCCATCCGTCATGGTATCACTCGTGCCCTCATGAACGCTTCTGAAGATTACCGTCCAGTGTTAAAAGCAGCCGGTTATGTAACTCGTGACCCACGTGCTAAAGAACGTAAGAAATACGGTCTTAAAAAAGCACGCCGCGCACCACAGTTCAGCAAACGTTAATTTTTCATTGTCTGATCTCCCTGCGATGTTTATCGCAGGGATTTTTTTATGCCCAAAAGAAAAAACCGCCTGGGCGGTTTTGGGAGGAATCAGACCATGTAGCCGATTCCTTTGCGGGTGATAACATAATCGAACAAATCAATGCCTTCGAGTTTGCGGCGCAGCCGGTTGACGTTGACCGATAAGGTATTTTCGTCAATGTAGCAATCCGTTTTCCACAAGGCATCCATCAGCTGTTCACGGCGGACAATCCGATCTTTGTTTTCCATCAGAATCTTCAGTATCTTTGCCTCGTTTTTTGACAGATCAATTGTTTTCCCGTTATAGCTGACTTCGTTGCTTCCAGTATCCAGACGAACTCCCTTATGCTCAAGAAAATCGGTGCGGGAGGTATAATCAAACGTTCTTCTCAGCAGAGCACGAATCTTTGAAACAAGAACCGAAATATCAAATGGCTTCGTGATGTAGTCATCTGCCCCCTGATTGAGGGCGGTGATGACGTTCATATTTTCATCCGCACTGGAAATGAAAATGATGGGGACTGAGGAGAACTTCCGGATTTCGCCGGTCCAGAAAAAGCCGTTGCGTTCTGGCAGATTCAGATCCATGAGCACCAGGTCTGGTTTTACGGATTCAAACTGTTCGAGGATATCATCAAATGTTTCTGCCCTTCTCGCATCAAAGCCCCAGCTTTCCAGTACGGAAGCCAGAGCTCCAGAAACAGAAGGATCATCTTCAACGATCATGATTTTGTACATGCACCTATTTTAGCAGTGCACAAAGAGGGCATTGTGAATAATTTATGAACTTCATAGTAAGAATCCCGTAAGAAAAACCTTTGATTCTTAAACCATGTTCATCTATTCAATAAACATGACAGATGCGCAAGATAAGTGAAAGAATAATGTAAGATTAATCAAAAATGATGGTCATATGCAACAAACCGGCAGCTGCTGTAGCGAATCGAACAAAGACTGTAAAAAGATAGGTCGGACCGATCAAAAGCCAGATAAACAGCAGGATTGAATCGAGTTTGGGCCAGTAGAAAATTAAAAGCCGCATCGGTAAAGAAGGGAAAAGTCGGATGACCAGTCTGGTAAGAGACAGAGCCAGTACGGATTTAAAATCAGCAAAGAGTTAAAACCAACCAGCAGGGCCGGAAAATACACCAGAAAATAAGAAGCACCAGAAAATAAGAACGGGAAGATTTCACCAGATCGAATCTGGGCAATCTTCCCGTTATTTTTTGATCACTCTTTGGCAATCGTTCTGCTTTTGACTGAAATCTTATCTATTCCTTCAAATTACCCAGCAAGATTAAGACCTGAGTCCTGGAACTGGGAGTTGTAGAGTCTGGCGTAGGTACCGCCTCTGGCAAGCAATTCTTCATGCGTTCCGCTTTCGACCAGGTCCCCATGATCCATGACCAGAATAAGATTTGCATTGAGAATCGTGGACAGACGGTGGGCAATGACAAAACAGGTTCGGTTTTTCATAACTTCATTCATGGCTGCCTGCAGTCTTTTTTCCAGACGCGTATCGACGGAGCTTGTCGCTTCATCAAGAATCAGAATCTTTGGATCCTTCAACAAGGCACGGGCAATCGTTAACAGCTGCTTTTCTCCCTGAGAAAGGTTCTGGGCATCTTCATTCAGCTCGGTCTGTAAGCCATCAGGCAGAGCCGCCAGCGTTTCAGTCAGTCGGGCTGTTTCAATGGCTTTATGGATTTGCTCATCACTCAGATTATCTTTGGCATACTTCAGGTTTTCTTCAATCGTGCCTTCAAATAACCAGGGATCCTGGAGCACCAGACCAATCAGATCACGCAGATCTTCAAAAGAGAGATCATTGATATTCTGGCCATTGATCGCAATCTGGCCGCCATCCAATGGATAGTAGCGTTCCAGCAGATTGGTCAGCGTTGTTTTTCCGGCGCCGGTATGGCCAACGATCGCAACCGTCTGATTGCGATCAACGTGGAAGGATACATCTTCCATCAAAGGCTGATCCGTATAGGAAAAGCGGATATGCCTGAAGTCGATCTCTTTGATTTCATCAATCGGTTTTTGGGTGAGAGTCTGTTCTTCTTCATCAAGGTCCAGAAATGAGAACAGACGGTTCATTCCGGAAAAAGCCGACTGAACGGCTGAAGACAGGGATGAGAGCTGCGATAAAGGATCATTGACATTCCAGATGTAGCGGATGAAGGCTTGCAGGGAACCCAGCATCAGATGACCGGAAATCACCTGGAAAATCCCGTACAGACAACAAAGTCCAATCTCGATATAGATCACAATCGTTGTCCATGGGCCAATCTGGCCGGACAGAGTCTGCGCTTTGAAGCTGGTTTTATACATCCGCTCATTGGCTTCATCAAAGGCTTTTTTGGCAAAGTCCTGCTGGTTGTAAATCATGATCTCGCTCAGGCCGCCATACATTTCGTTAACGGTACTGTTCAGGGTGGCCAGCGCTTCCTGTTGTTCATCGAAGATGGGCTGGGTCTTGCGGACAATGAAAACTGAGATGGTGATAATCAGCGGAATACCGAGCACAACCATTCCAAACATCACCCGGTTGATCGTAAACATCATGATCAGAATCAGCGTGGTGGAAAGGAATGCTCCAATAATACGGGAAAGCGTCTGCTGAAGCGCATTGGAGACGGTTTCGACATCGTTGGTAATCCGCGAAAGCAGATCGCCGGTCTTGTGCGCATCAAAGTAAGCGACTGGCAGGCAGTTGATCTTATGCTCGATCGCATTGCGCAGATCGTACATCGTTTTCTGAATCGAATCGGTCATCCAGATCGTACTGAGAAACTGGCCAGTGATCTTGATAAGATAAATGCTCAACAGAATGAGAATCAGATGGACAATGACATCCATCTGAACGTGGATTGAGCCACCATTGGCAGAGGTGACATCCATCTGCAGTTGCGAGGTGATTCTCCCTTCCGCAACCGGCATCGCGATGTAGGTCAGGTTGGTGATGACCACCATGATAAGACCCGCCCAGAGTTTTTTCTGGTTTGGACGGATAAAAGTATAGAGATGCTGGAGGCACTGGCGGAAGGTAAGGTTTTTCGGCATATCACTGTGGATGGCCGGTGTAGTTTTCTTACTCGGCATAGCGATCTGCCTCCTGTTCACTCATCTGCGAGAGCACAATCTGGCGATACAGTTCGCAATCCCGGTACAGTTCTTTGTGCGTGCCAGCTGCAGCCAGATGTCCTTGATCGAGGACCAGAATCTGATCGCAGTCCAGAATGGAAGGGATCCGCTGGGCAACGATCAAAAACAAGGCATCTTTCTGAATCGGTTCAAGCGCCTTGCGCAGTTTGGCATCGGTAGCCAGGTCAAGTGCCGAAAAGGAATCATCCAGAATATACAATCCGGCATTGGCTACGATGGCCCGGGCAATGGAAAGACGCTGCTTCTGTCCGCCGGACAAGTTGCTTCCTTCTTCACTGACCAGGTCTTCAAGACCGTTTTCGCGCTCGGCAATGAATGCCTGGGCCTGAGCGATCTGAATGGCATGATCGATTTCTTCATCCATCGCCTGGCGGTTTCCAAAGGTGATGTTGTCTTTGATCGTTCCCGAAAACAGATGGGCTTTCTGGGAAACCATTGCAGTTTTGCATCGTAAAGATTCGAGCGTATAGGTGCGGATATCCTGGCCGTTGATTTCAATCGAACCCGCACTGGGATCGTAGAAACGGCTGATCAGTTTGGTCACCGTTGATTTTCCTGACCCTGTCGACCCGATCAGCGCAACTTTCTGACCCGCTTTCGCTTTGAAGCTGATATCGGTCAGGGAGTGATTCTTGCTGTTGGGATAAGCAAATGAAACGTTTTTGAATTCCAGTGTATCCACATGATCGAGCACGCTATGGCCACAGGATTTGATCGAAGGTTCTGTATCCAGAATCTCCTCAATTCGTCTGGCCGACACTGCAGCCCGCGGATACATCATGCAGATCATGCAGACGACCAGAACGCTCATCATGCAATGGAAAAGGTATTCGACAAACATCAAAAGTTCGCCAATCTGCAAAGAGCCTGCCCCAATCATGTGCGAAGCCACATAGTAGATGGTAATCGAAGTCAGGTTCATCAAAAAGAAAAAGAGCGGTTCAGACATGGCCATGAGCTTGAACAGTTTCGAGGTCACCGTCTGATATTCTTTGTTTTCTCTGGCAAAGCGTTCTTCTTCTGTTTTCTGGCGATTGAACGAACGGATGACCCGGATGCCGTTGAGGTTTTCACGCAGGATCTGATTGATGCGGTCAATCGACTTTTGCTGGCGAGCAGACAGCGGACCGGCTGCTTTGAAAAAGCCATAGGCACCAATCAGAATGACTGGGATCGTTCCAAGCACAAACCAGGAAAGAGTGGGGGAGGTGGTGATGACCAGAATGGAACAGACCACCAGCATGATCGGGGCAAGCAAGGCACTACGAAAAATCTGATGACAGAACATCAGAATCTGATAGGCATCCGATCCGGTTCTTGTGATCAGCGAAGAAACAGTAAAGTGATCGATTTCTTCGACTGAAAACGTCATTACATGGGCAAACAGATCTTTACGGATTTCATAAACGATCAAAGTAGACAGCTTGCTGGAGGTATAGGCAAGCAGACTCATGCCAATGGTCGTGGTGATGGCTGCAATCAGAATCAGAAAAAAGCACTGATAATAAAATGACTCTGGGCCCTGATCGAGGTAGTTATCCGTCATCCGGCCAAAGAGCGTCGGTATGCCAAGTTCAGTTAAAGCGAAGCTTCCGGCACAGATCAGATTCAACAAAAACAGAAGCTTGTGTTGTTTCAAATAGTGAAAGATCAGTTTCATAAAAAAGAAATATTCCTCCTTTCTTTGATGAAGATCTTTCTTTCTGGACCAGTATTTTGTAGAGTAACATAAAATGCCCAAAAATAAACCGATAAATCAACACAAAACAGAAAAAATACGTCAAGATTCCTCCAAAGTCAGAAAAATAGAAAGAGAGTAAAAATGATTATTAAATTACCAACCCGAATAATTCATGGCTTTTTTCACAAAACCATTTTTCGTGTTTTGTCTTCGGAATGCAAACAAATCTTTCTCGA
>CAJTVE010000077.1 GCA_910579655.1 uncultured Allobaculum sp.
TGTTTTATCTTTGGAAAACGAACATCAGGCAGATTCGATATCAGGATGCTTGATGGAACCAAGATATCTGCTTCTGTTTCCTGGAAGAAATTAAAAAGACTTGAGTCATCGAATGGATGGCTTGTGGATAAACAAAAGGCAACAGTATAAATATCGAACAGGAGGTGAGGGCGGCAATTCCTCCCCACAGCAAGCTATGGGGTTTCCTTGCCGCATTAGATGACACCAGCATAAGTGGCGACCGGGAAATGACTGATGTCTATCGCCTGTACAATGAAAATACCGGTGAACATTTCTACACCGCTGATCTTAAGGAAATCGATACGCTGTTCAACATTGGCTGGAACTACGAAGGACTTGGCTGGCGCGGTTTTCTCAGCGGCGATCCCGTTTATCGTCTGTATAATCCGAATGCCAATGGCGGGGATCACTACTATACCGCCAGCATTGAAGAAGCCACAGCCCTCAAAAATCTCGGCTGGATCTTTGATAACGATGGCCAACCAGTCTTCTATTCCGGCGGCAACGTCAATCTGTACGTCGTCTACAATCCCAATGCCTCGTCAGGCTCTCATCACTACACCACTGATGTGGAAGAGTACAACGGCTTATTGGATCTTGGCTGGACCAACGGTGCTGTTGCCTGGAAGGTTGCCGAAAAAGGTGACTTGGAAGATATTGACCTGAGCGTTCTTCCCTCCCCGGATCACTACATCATCGAGCGTATCGGCAAAGTGTACCATCGCCCAACCTGCCTCAAAGTTCGAAAACTCTGGTCTCCTTTCCGTAAGGTTACCGATCTGACTGCCGAAGAACTTCTCGATCAGGGATATATCCCCTGCTCCCTTTGTCGGCCATAGTGATTAGAATCAAGCCAAAAAGCAGTGGCTTCAACACTTACCAAAGTCTGCGGTTTTCAAAGAAAGCCACGAAAACCCCGATCAGTTCCTCATAAAAACTTTTCAGGAAGGGAATGATGTCTGGCCACTTTGAGCGGCCTGCACAGATTGCAAAGAAAACCGAAAAAGCCGGGATTGATTTCCCGGTTTTTTGTTGGCATAAATTGAAAGTCTTCTTTAACTATAGGCCAAGGAACAAATATTTCAAATCCATTAATTCTCTGAAAAATGACCACCGGTATAGTTCACATTCATCCAACTTTCCTCATTAGCACGATCAGGACTGGAAAGGACGGAAAGTGAATTTTAGCTGTCCGGGTTCTCATTCGTTCGATTTTCTCTTTTGATCAGGTATTCAGGATTCTCTTTTTGTTCACTCACGTTAAACCGATAGAGTTTATCCATGAGCGAATGATCCTGGTCAATAAGGTAAAGCAGTCTGCTGGCTGCTCCCTGAATCGGATTTGCCCCCTGTTCCCATTTCTCTACAGTTTTTTCGCTGATTCCCAATGCTTTCGCAAACATCCGCTGCGATAGTCCAAGACTCTTTCTAAGATTCCTGGCAAATTCATTTGTTGTTAAACTCTCTGTATTCGTAATTTCATTTTGATAAACAGGCATTTCAGAGAGCTGTGCAGGTTTAAACATTTCTGGCTCCTTTTTGTTTCTCTTATTTTGATCGCGTATTATGATCGCGCCAAAGTATCAATACGGGTATTCAAGTTGTCTTTTTCGCTTTGGTTTTAACCATGTTTAGGCTTTTCCCAGATGTAAAGATCAAATCTATTTTCCAATAAAAAGCCTGTATTATTTTGCAGGTTTTCCTTCATAGACCAGGCAAAAGCGGCTTGGCAAGCTTTGCTTAAACCGTTGCCTGTTCTGAAGGTCACTGCACCTTGTCATTTGTGAGTAATCGATGGAAGAAAGCCTGACCAGTTACAAAGGAAGTGAGAATCCAGGTATCAATTGGTTCAAACGCCATGAGCAGCCTGCCAAATATTGGCAGCCTTATTCACTTGTACGAAAGAAGGGGCCAATCTAAAAATTTTGCCCTTGATATTGGGTATTCTTCATCTTTAATAAACTAAACACATATCTTTCGTTTTTAAGCGAAAATTCAAGCTGAATCCCAGATTTTATTTATAACCTGAACTCCCAATTGAATTATACCTGTATAGCTAAACAGCTCTAATAAACGGTTTATATAAAGTTAATATATTTATTCATCTTCCGATTGACGCCTTATTTGTATAGTTATTATTATAACTTATTGAAAAACAGCTCCGTTCAATTTTAAATTCAGCATATTTTCTTTTGAAAAAGCCTTTATTTAGGAATTTTTGTTCTATAGGTATATTTTAATCGGGAGTTCAGGTTATAAATAAAATCGAAATACGCGAAATGAGGTAAACTCATGAAAAAAATTCTAAAAATCAAAGCAGATGGACTCCCCTTGTTTGCAGGACCTGTTGAACTGGATTTTTATCGGAAAAAGAAAGTTGCGAGGGCACGCCAGCAGTCTTCTTTCCAGCTTCTGGAAAAGCCCAGCGTATTTCTTTGCCCCGTTCATGTGATTGCCGGGATCAATGCATCCGGAAAAACGTCCATTTTAAAAGTGATTCGTCTTGCGATTGATATCCTCAATAATAAGCCCATCAACTATTCAAAGGCGGTTTCAATTTTGGAAGGCAGCAAAAAAGTTGTATTCGAAATCGATTACCTGAGCTCACAATCTGACGTAATCAAACTGGAAACAGTCATCGAGCCAATCGTTAGAGGCAAAGACATAATTTACAATATCTCTTCTGAGACTCTTCTAAAAAAATCTGCTGCTTCTGCAACGAAAGCAGCCCTCCTTGATTTTGATCCGGCCAGACGCAATGTTCAGAAGATAGAAAGACGAGAGTGCGACTTTCTTTCAGACGATGTCAGCATTGTCATTGCCGAAAATAAGGTGAATAAAGACTTGGTCGTGCTAGAAGAACTTCTATCCAGTACGACAGCCGAATCAGAATCCGGATCAGGATGTGGGGAAATGATTTCAGAAGCAGCTGTTCTTCTTGATCCATCCATTGAACGTTTAACTTTCACAGGAAATGGAGAACATAAATCTGTTCTGTTGAAATTCAAAGGCAGAGAAATCTTCCACTTGGGCAGTCTCCATGAGTTGGAAGACTATCTTTCCCTGGGAACGATCAAAGGAATCGTTGCATTCGCAAAGGTTCAGGACATCTTATGCTCTGGCGGTATTCTGCTTGCAGATGAGCTTGAAAATCATCTGAGCAAAGAGATCGTTTCGATCATTATTCGGTTGTTCATGGACCCAGACATTAACAAAAAAGGCGCAATGCTTATCTTTACCACACATTATCCAGAACTACTGGACCTGTTCGATTGTACAGATGGTATTTTTATTGCCAGAAACTCAGGTGAACATGGAATCACAGTTCAGCCATTAGCCGACAAACTAAAAAGAAACGACATCAAAAAAAGTGAAGCCTTCATCAGCGGGTGGCCTGAAGGAACCACGCCTGAATATGGTTCATATATCAAAATGAGAAACATGCTAAAAGAAGCTGTTCAAAAACAAATCAGCCAGACTCCTTGATCTTGGAATCTACAATCATGCAGGCTGTCAAAGAGCAGACTGACCAGATTATTGCGGACATTCGTTTGAGGCTGGATCCTGTTGTGTTTAAAAAGCGGCTGTCTATTAAACACCGATGGACGTTTAATGGACAGCCGCTGATCCAGCACAATCTATTCTCAACTGTTTGTCAGTAACGATTTTATGTTCACTATTTTCGCTTTGCTTTTCTTTTTTCCTTACGCCGCTGGATATTCTTTTTGACGACTTCAAAGAATGTCCAGGAACGATACATGCGGTCCGCTGGAATGTATTGATTGATATGATGGAGCAGTTTCTTCGGTTCGCGGGCAGCGAACATGAATGTTCCATCTTTTTTCGTGCGGATTCCGATCCTTGGAATCCATTTTCCTTTAAACAGAATAGAAGCCAGAACGACATCGACTTCACTCCAGGGAATGCGGACATACTTATTCACATTACGATCGGAGTAAAATTCCAATCCCTGATCTCCAACCATGATCTGGCCATATTCATCAAATCCCTGAAAGGATGTGGCTTTCGTAACAAAGTCCGCTTTGTGGTTTATAGACTGGACCATAAATTTTCCTCCTTCTTGTATCCTTGCTTATATATCTTGCTTATATATATGGAAAGGTTTTGTACAGCATTGATCCAGGAACACGCTTGGCACTGTTTTGGATTTTTTGCATTTCAACCTTTATTATCGATTACTTCCATCCAGATTCAAAATCAGGATAGATTCATTCCGATAAAAAAACGCGATTCGCTTCGATTTTGAAGTGAATCGCGCTTGTTTCGAATACTCAATTGATTAGAGCAAATGAATCAGGTGTCCAATGATACCAACAGCGAACAGAGCGATGATGATAACGATTGGCGAAACTTTCTTCTTTAACAGCCAGCAGCAGAACAGTGTCAGCAACAATGGAACCAGTCCTGGAATCAGGGAGTTCAGGTTTTCCTGAAGAGTCGTGACTTTCGTTGGAGTTAAAGACATGCCCGCAGCCTGATCTAACAGAGCCTGCTTGATTCCTTCGGCTCCGGCTGGAAGTTTATCCCAGTCAATGTAAGCACCTTCCGACAGACTAACCGTCGAAACAACTGGAGTGAACGTAACGTTAACCCAGCGTTCGATCAGGGCGCCAAGGACGAACATACCTAAGATGGATGCGCCTTTTGTAACCTTCTGGATCATACCGCCCGACAGGTCGGAGGCAATACGAGTACCGGCTTCATAACCGAATTCCTGTGTGTACCACAAGAAGGCAATACGGATCACGTTCCAGAGAACGAAGAACAGGATTGGACCAAGGATGTTTCCAGACATTGCCAGCGAAGCACCCATGGCAGCCAAAATTGGACGAACAGTAAACCAGAAGACAGGGTCACCAACACCGGCCAGAGGACCCATCATTCCGACTTTGACACCCTGAATGGCGGTGTCATCAACTGGAGCACCATTTGCTCTTTCTTCTTCAAGAGCCAGGGTAACACCAATGATTGGAGAAGCAATATATGGATGGGTATTGAAGAATTCGAGGTGGCGTTTTAAAGCCGCTGCACGATCTTCATTTGTTGAATACAGTTTTTTGATTGCTGGAATCATTGCATAGCACCAGCCACCATTCTGCATTCGTTCATAGTTCCAGGAGCCCTGCAGGAATGCAGATCTCCACATTACGCTTTGACGCGTTTTCTTATCCAGAGAGACTTTGTTGGCAGTTCCATTCTGGACATTTGTTTTTTCATCAGCCATGATAACAGCCTCCTACTCTCTAGTAATCGTTAAGGATATCCCCTAAAGGATCCCCAGAAACAGCTGCGCCATTCGCACCAGCTGCAACACTCTTTTCAGAAAGAGTCAGATAAATCAGTGCCATTGCAACGCCGATAACACCTAAAGCGATCAGTGTTAACTGGCTGATTGCAGCCAGCGCAAAACCAAGAGCGAAGAATGGCCATACTTCTTTATTAGCCATCATATTGATAACCATTGCATAACCAACGGCTACAACCATGCCACCGCCGATTGTCATACCATCCGTTAACCAGGCTGGCATCATCTTTAATGCGTCAATAACAGCCTGAGAAGGAATGAACATTAAGAAAAGAGCCGGAAGGGCAATACGCAGCCCCTGTAAGCAGATTGCAATCCATTGCCATCTTTCAATCGCTTTGTAGTCACCTTTTTCTGCCGCTGCATCTTCACGGTGAACGATAGGAACGCACATTGTACGAACCAGCATGGTCAAGAATAAACCAGCAACAGCCAGAGGAACTGCCAGACCGATTGCAGTACCAATTTCATGCTCCGTACCACCACCAAGAATCAGGATAATGGCAGAAGCAACGGCGGCTAATGCAGCATCCGGAGCAACGGCTGCACCAACGTTGGCCCAGCCAAGAGCGATCATCTGAAGCTGACCACCCAACATAATACATGTAGCAACGTTGTGACCTCCTGCGGCCAGACCAATCAGAGTACAGGCAATAAGCGGCTGATGAAACTGCCACTCATCCAGAATTCCTTCACATCCAGCCAGGAAGGCAATGATAAAGATTAAAATAATCTGAATAAAATTGAATGACATAAATCCTCCTGGTTACTTCAGCTCTGCTTTAGCCTTGGCTAACAGAGCATCCATGTCACCCTTCGAGTCAGCAGGAACTTTGCGGACATCGAACTTGATACCCATGGATTTCAGCTTTTCAATTGCAGCAACATCTTCTTTTCCAAGAGAAATCGCATTGTTCACAACAACTTTTCCCTTGGAGTGAGCTAACGAGCCCATGTTGATTTCTTTAATGTCAGCACCGCCCTCAATCGTACGGAGCGCATCTTCTGGGTTTTCAAAGAGCAAGAGAGCTTTCGTTGCTCCAAAACGCGGGTCTTTAGCAACCTCAATCATTTTATTAATCGGAACAACATTGGCTTTAATTCCGGGGGGAGCCGCCTGCTCAATCAGTGATTTTCTCAGATTGTCCTTAGCGACCGCATCTGATACAACAATGATTCGATCCGGGTTTGTCGTCTTTGACCAGGCTGTTGCGACCTGACCATGCAGCAGACGGGAATCGACCCTGGCAAGTGCATATTTAATGTGTCCATCTCCAAGCACCGTTCCTGGTGGAATGGCACCCTGTGGAGCAGCTGGCTCAGCAGCTTTTGCAGGAGCAGCTCCCTCCATAACAGGCTGAAGACTTTCTGGAACAGTTTTGCAGCCTTCTTCAGCCGTCTTGCAGACGTGAGTAGCTATTTCATGGGCATTCTCAGTGCCGAAGCGCTGTCCATACGCTTCAATGATCATAGGTAAGTTCATACCTGTCACAATTGCCCAGGTATCTTCATGTCCCTTCATCAATGCACTGGACTGGTTAAACGGTGTTCCACCCCACAAATCACACAGGATCATCACCTGCTCCTGATCTGACAGTGTAGCAATCGCATCCTCCAGCTTCTTACGGAAATCATCCGGTCCTTCATTTGGATATAGGCAGACAGCCTGAACATCCTGCTGCGGCCCAAAAATCATTTCAGAAGACTGTTTGATTCCATTCGCGAACTCTCCATGACTAGCAAGAATAATTCCTACCATGTATTCGCTCATCCTCCTTATGAGACTTGGCTTTTGCCAAGTAAAGACAAATCAACTGATACGCAACATATATACAATTGATTTTACCGTTTCAGTATACCCTGTTCTTCCAATTTTTTACATAATTTTCATCTACAATTCCGAAAAATTTTGTCGAATCTTTCAGATTCATGTGATCAATATCGTATAATTGTCTAGCAATATGCTCTTTTCTTATCACTTTATCTTCGCTATCTCGAATTGAATCAAAATCATTTTGACAACTATCATCTTCAAAGCGAATCAAATCATCAGAATCAGAATAGAAACGTATTAGACAATTCTCTCTTTTTCCCATCACCCAAATTCAGGAAATTTTTCCGGAATTTCAAAGGAAATCATTTCAAACATTATTGAATCAGATCAACAAAACGGTTTTTATACCCATAATTTAACCATATTTTATTCGTTTATGCCATACGTTTTTTCTAATTTTCTCTGTTCATTCAATCGCTTTTTCTTTTTAAAATTCGATTTGGTTTTGTATCAAAAAGGCATTAGAAGAGAGAAAACTGATCTTCCAGTGAATATAGTCTGTCGCAAAAATGAATCAATTTTTTTGAATTCCAGAAAGGCAATCTATCACCTTTCCACCACCCAATCTGCCTTTCCACTTTCCCACTCTGAACTTCTGCATGGAACGACAAGTCTTATTCAGACTGGATACTGATCGATATCTTTTTTCGCTCTTTGTTATCCGTTAAAGACGGACGAATAAAGTGCAGCAAAGATCATTTTCGAAAGGCCGATCTGCATCCCTTCTTCTTTATCTGCTGTCCGTCCATACATCTGGACCTATTCGTTTCCATTGCCCACTGGCCTTGCCTGCCTGTTTCCATCCAGATCCACTTCTTCCATATCGTCTATCGCTTATATCTTTGGATTTTCTTTGCATGAGAACTCTGGAGCTAACTTCAGAGAGCCTGGCGTATCCAGAGATCCTGGTCATGACGATGATGTGTTGACCAGTCAAAAAAAGCAATGGAATCTCCATCACGCAAAAAAATTCGAAAAATTTTTGTGAAATGGAAACAGTCTTGTAAGTCCCGCGTATATGCAATTAGAAAGGATGGTGAGAGCGCCTAGGACGTAATTATTAAGGAAGAACAGTTTGAGCAGAAATAATCATTCGTTCAAAAGATCGAAAGATTCCTGGTCATAACAATGCGTTGACCAGTCAAAAAAGCAATGGAATCTCTACCACACAAAAAAGTTTTAAAAATTTCTGCGAAACAGAAACAGTCTTGCAAGTCCCGCGTATATGCAATTAGAAAGGATGGTGAGAGCGCCTAGGACGTAATCATTAAGGAACAACAGTTTGAGCGAAAATAAGCATTCGTTCAAGCACCTGGAATCAGTTAAGCCGTTCCAGATCATATCTGTGGATCGCAGTTCATCCATTACGGCTTTAGCTGAATCTCCATTCAATCTAAAAGTGATTGAATGGGTAATCCTTTGGCAGACAGACAATCAACACCTTCAGGCAAGCCAGACTGTCGGCTTATGGGATTCAAAACTTAATTTTAGGATTCGTCTTTACTATTGAAGAATCCAAAGGAGATTGTATGTACAATAATCATAATGCTCCGCCAAAAATCAATAACACAAGCAGTAAACAAACAGAAAGCCCTGCTCCACAGGCAGAAAAAACGAATTCTCGAAATCACAATAAAGACATTTCATCCAAGCATTTACTCTCGCATCCTGATGTGTTTGCGGATGTCATGAACCTGGTCGATGATTTTGCTCCTCTCAATATTTCTGAGGAGAAACTCCAGCATCTTGTTACCCGCGTGCCAGTATTAAATATTGGATAATGATTTGCATGAGATTGAACGCGATGTCTCGGTCAATGACCCCACCCAAACTGCCTTGCAATTTGGATGGGGCTTGAAATAAGAAGCTTTCATGCATCTGTTTCAAGCCTGATTGACTAGCCTGAGTCTTAACTGACTACGTTATTTGAGAATCGACCTTTCACAGGTCTAAACAGGCACTCCGGAACGTTCAGCCTAATTCCGGACTCTGCGGATCTGCATTAACCAGCGCTGAGGTCAGGTGCAGTGTGTAGATCAACAAACCTCTTATAACATTGGCGAAGGCTGATGCTTTACACACTTCTCTGGAATGCTTTTTGTCCAGAGAAGATTTATTACCCTGGAGGTAAAACGATGGTTTATGTATTAGATATCGACGGTAAACCCTTAATGCCAACCGAAAGGCATGGCAAGGTGCGCCGCCTTTTAAAAGAAAGAAAAGCAAAAGTGGTAAAGAAAACTCCCTTTACCATCCAGCTTTTATACAACTCAACAAGATATACCCAGCCTGTCACTCTTGGAGTAGACGCTGGTTCCAAACACATTGGTCTTAGTGCTTCAACCGAGACAAAAGAACTTCTTGCCTGGGATGTCCAGTGCAGAACAGATATCACTGAGCTGATCTCCACCAGAAGAGAAGCACGGCGGGCAAGAAGAAACCGCAAGACAAGATACCGAGCGCCCAGGTTTAAAAACCGAGACAAGTCTAAACAAAGTCAGGTTCAGACTGAACAAAAAGATGCTCAGTCTAGGCAAAAAGATACTCAGTCTAAGCAGAAAGCTATTCAGTCTAAACAAAAAGGATGGCTCGCCCCGTCTGTTGAGCATAAAATCGATACGCATCTTAACCGGATTGCGGCAGTTCAGAAAATTCTGCCCGTAACAAAGATCGTGGTGGAAACAGCCTCCTTTGATACGCAGAAATTAAAGAATCCTGATATCAGCGGTATTGAATACCAGCAGGGGGAACAGGCAGGTTTCTGGAATGTTCGTGAATACGTCCTGTGTCGCGATAATCACGAATGCCAGCACTGTCATGGCCAGACAAAAGATCCAATCCTGAATATCCATCACATTGAAAGTCGGAAGACTGGCGGAAACTCACCTTCCAACCTGATTACGTTATGTGAAACCTGTCATAAGGAATACCACGCCAAAATCAAGGCTGGAGAAATTAAAGGACCAAAGGATTTCAAGCTTCCTGAACGGGCTGAGTCTTATCGGGATGCCGCCTTCATGGGCATTATGCGCAACACCCTGCTAGAGCGGTTAAAAAAAGCCAATCCCAAGATCGAAGTGGTCAATACCTATGGCTATCTGACAAAGAACAAAAGGATCGAGCTTGGACTGGCTAAAGAACACTACAATGATGCCTATTGCATCGCAGGCAATCTGAATGCCAGACCGTTAGACAAATGCCTGTATCTTAAAAAGATCCGAAGACATAACCGCCAGATTCATAAATTCAACTTCATCAAAGAACATAAGCGCAAGAATAATCAGGCTCCACATATGGTTGGCGGCTTCTGTCTTTTTGATAAAGTTCTGTACCAGGGACAGGAATGCTTCATTACCGGACGCCGGGTAAGGGGCGCTTTTACACTCAAAACCTTTTGGGGACAGAAAGTAAAAGACGGAGCTTCCATGAAAAAGCTGATTCTCGTAGAACGGGCAAAAGGATACATTCAAGAAACAACAATTCGGCAATTCCTCCCCACCTAAACTGCATAGCAATTTGGATGGGATACCCTTGCCTATCATATGGAATGGAATTGAGCCAAATGCTCCTGGAAAAGAAAAAAGGTGCTGTATTAACGATTGTTTTATACTTTGGAATTGACCAACCTTGGCCACAGGCAAAAAGCGTAGGTGAGTCACTGCAGAACCTGAGTCCAGTTGAGGTCCAAAACATTCCCGAAATCAAAAACGATTCGAATTTTCGCGTAAGAGTAATCGATCTCGGAGGTCTGAGTAACGAACAGATCGACTGCCTTCAGTCGGATCTGCACGACATTGCCGTTGTGATCAAAGCTCTGCGAAACAAAGAAGAACTGCCTCAACTCAACCATCCATTAAAACATGTCGAAGAGTCCATTCGAACGATGGCAGCATTGTTAAACTCCAGAAGTCTGGCAGAGGAAATGTTGATCAGCATCAAAACGAAAGGAAAAAATGATATGACTACTCTCGAAACATTTAGACCAATCATCTCAAAAAGAGATCAGGACTACTTTTTCTCCCTTGGAGAAACCGACACTTTAGATATGGTTAACACCGTGACTATTTATCTGAAAAAGCATGGAAGAGAACACGAGTTGTCAGAGCACACTGATCTTGCCGGCTTTATTAAAAAAGTTTACGAACAAGAAATTAAAAAATCATAAACAGCCAGCAAGCGACATATAAACTCCTCAAGCCTGATTACGACTACTTATAGGCTGCCAAGCGACATCCAGGGCTGCAGTTTACAGCTCGATCTCTCATCAAAACTGGATACTTAGATGGCATCGTCGCCAGAAAACGTGAAAACGAAAATACGTGGTCGGTCAACAGAGTGACAAAGTATTTTGTTCGCATTTTATCTGACAGGATACTCGAAACTAAAAACGGGCGGAAATCGCTTTATCTCCCATATTTCCGCCCTTCCTGTTTTTTCTCCGGCAGTCGATCTGAGGAATAAAGGAAAGCACATCCTCTTACTCACCTTTTAAAACACGTCGGAGACTCTATTTGAGCGATGACCGCATTGTTAAACTCCAGAAGTCTGGCAGAGGAAATGTTGATCAGCATCAAAACGAAAGGAAAAAATGATATGACTACTCTCGAAACATTTAGACCAATCATCTCAAAAAGAGATCAGGACTACTTTTTCTCCCTTGGAGAAGGCAAAGGTAAAAAAGAAGGTGCAGCCAACATTTTAAACATGGTTAACGCAGTGACTGTCTACCTGAAAAAGCATGGAAGAGAACACGAGTTGTTAGAGCACACTGATCTTGCCGGCTTTATTGAAAAAGTCTACGAACAGGAAATTAAAAAATCATAAACAGCCAACAAGCAAAGTATAAATTTCTCAAGCCTGATTACGACTACTTATAGGCTGCCAAGCTACATCCAGCGCTGCAGTTTACAGCTCGATCTCTCATCAAAACTGGATACTTAGATGGCATCGTCGCCAGAAAACCCGAAAACGAAAGTACGTGGTCACCCAACAGAGCAGCAAAAGATTTTATTTTGCGTTTCATTTAAGCAAGATGCCCGAAACAAAGAAATGGGCGAAAGTAACTTTATCTACCATATTTCTGCCTTCCTGTTTTTTGTTTATCAACACCTCAGTTGTTCGCTGACTTAAGTCTTTTTAGCTCTTTGGTGAAGTGGAAGAAGCTTTTCTTAGCGCACTATGCTCACTGACCCCATGGCAAGCCATGGGGGTTGAAATACACCCCTGTTGTTTGACAGGACAGCTTCAGCTGTTGTCTGTGAGTAGCCTTGGTGAATATTGGCTTCGGACGATACGAACTCCGTTGTTTATGTCATCACACCTTAGGATATCGTTCTAGTCTTAAGCTCTGTGGCTCTG
>CAJTVE010000078.1 GCA_910579655.1 uncultured Allobaculum sp.
ACAGAGTGTTTTATCTTTGGAAAACGAACATCAGGCAGATTCGATATCAGGATGCTTGATGGAACTACGGTATCTGCTTCTGTATCCTGGAAGAAATTAAAAAGACTTGAGTCATCAAATGGATGGCTTATTGATAAGCCAAAAGCTGCATTGTAAATATCGAACAGAAGATGCTTGGCGGCAATTCCTCCCCACAGCAAGCTAAGGGGTTTCCTTGCCGCATTAGATGACAACTACTTCGGTTTTCATCCATAAAGCACGACGAAAACCGATGTCTCGACCTTAGTCAGGAACTTTCTTGATTTCTACCATAAGAATCGCCAAGAGGACCATCTGCTTTATACTGAGAGAGGCTGCTTAGGAGGATTTATGAATCATACTCTTTATATTGAACAAAAGTGGCTTTCCATGTGGGGCCGCTTTGAAGTGGAAAACGAAGCGGGACAGGCCGTGTATACCGTTGAAGGGGAACCTTCGTTTACTCGCAGACTGGTAATCTACAACAACGCAAACATCCAAGTTGGACAGATTCGTTCTTTATTTTCCTTCGGTCCAAAATTTGAAGTGGAAATGAATGGTCAGTCGATGGGAACGATCGACTATCGTTTTGCATTCCATCTGGCTCTCGATTTCGACAAACTTGGCTGGCGTGTTGAAGGAAATTTTACCGGCTGGGACTTTCGGGTTTATGACCAGAATAATCTCGAAATCGGAAGCGTTTGCCGGGAACTCTGGCATCTGACGGATTTTTACGCCATTCATTACCAGAACCCGAAAAATGAATTGCCCATGTTGCTGATTGCTCTGGCAGTTGACCTTTTGACAACGAAAAACTGATCATTTTTCAATGATGCAGATTTCTGTGGCAGCGTAGAAAGCAAAGAGTATCAATCGTTTTTAATCCCTGTAAGAATGCGATAAAAGAATTATTTTGACTGGTTCCTATAGATTTTTACCAAGGGAAATGGCAACAATTAAACCAATCATTGGCCAAACGGCATAGAGGGATCAGGTAATTTTATGGCAAATGCGCAAACCAGGGCATCAGCGGAGTACCGAAAGCGTCAGGGGATTATCTCAAAAAATTTCAAGCTGAAAAAAGAACTTTGCGATGAATTCGCGAAAGCTTGTGGTGCAGCAGGTATTTCTCAGACTGAAGCGATCAAAGGATTCATGATTGGATTCATCAAAGAACATCAGCCGCAAGAAAAAGCCGGAGAGTGATTTCCGGCTTTTTCATCTTCTATGGATGGGCGATAAGAAAAGCCGGCAGAAAGAGGATTGGCACCTCTTTCTGCCGGCTTGGTATGTTTTCTAGTTTGTGAAAAGAAAGCAATCTGCTTACGCCGATTCCAATCAGACTGAAATCAGATTGAAATCAAACTGGATTGAATTTGTTTAGGCAGCAACATCCGGATCCTGGTCATGAAGGATGTTCATGAACTCTTCACCGGTGATGGTTTCCTTTTCGTAAAGGTATTTAGCCAGTTCGTGCAGTTTCATCATGTGATCATTCAGAATCTGGCAGGCTTCTTTATACGCCTTATCAATCATGGCTACAACCTCTTTATCGATCTGAGTGGAAGTCTCAGGCGAGCAGGCCAGAGATGTATCGCCGCCCAGATACTGGTTGTTGACGGTTTCAAGAGCCGTCATCCCGAAGGTATCGGACATACCCAGACGGGTAACCATCATGCGGGCTGTCTTGGTTGCCATTTCGATATCGTTGCTTGCACCAGATGTGATGGAGTGGAAGACAAGGTCTTCCGCCGCACGACCACCGCAGTAGGTAACGATACGGGTATACAGTTCGTCTTTGGTTAACAGGTTGTTTTCCTGTTCATCGACCTGCATGGTATAACCCAGCGCGCCTTTGGTTCTTGGGATAATGGTGATCTTATGAACCGGAGCAGCATTGGAGCTGTAGGCGGACACTAAGGCGTGGCCGATTTCGTGATAAGCCACGATCATCCGCTCTTTTGGAGAAATGACTTTGTTTTTCTTCTGTTCACCGGCAATAACGATTTCGATGGCTTCTTCCAAATCGCGCTGGGCAACCTGCTTACGGCCATCACGGACCGCTAACAGGGCGCCTTCGTTGACGATGTTGGCCAGATCGGCACCGGAAGTACCAGCAGAAGCACGGGCAATCATGTTGTAGTCAATGTTTGGAGCCATTTTGACGTTCTTGGCATGGAGAGTCAGAATTTCTTCACGACCTTCCAGATCCGGCAGTTCAACCGGGATCCGGCGGTCAAAACGACCTGGACGAGTTAAGGCAGGGTCAAGGGTTTCTGGACGGTTGGTTGCGGCTAAAAGCACGATTCCTTTGGAACCATCGAAACCATCCATTTCAGCTAAGAGCTGGTTGAGGGTCTGTTCACGTTCATCGTTGCCGGAGAATCCGGAACCATCACGTTTTTTACCGATCGTATCGATCTCATCGATAAAGATGATGCATGGTGCATGTTTACGGGCTTCTTTGAATAAGTCACGAACGCGGGCTGCACCACGGCCGACGAACATTTCAACAAATTCAGAACCGGCAATAAAGTAGAACGGCACACCGGCTTCACCGGCCACCGCACGGGCTAACAAAGTTTTACCTGTTCCAGGAGGACCGACAAGCAGTGCACCTTTTGGCATCTTGGCACCAATTTCGGTGTATTTGCCCGGGTTATTTAAGAAGCTGACAATTTCTTTCAGGTTCTGTTTGGCTTCATCCTGACCCGCTACATCCTTGAAGGTTGTGTGGGTCATTTCGCCTTTGTAGACTTTAGCGTTGGATTTGGTCTGATTGCCAAACCCGCCGAATCCGCCAAATGGGAAGCCGCCCATACCGCCGCCATTGTCGTCATCTCCGTCATCACCGGAGTTATCGTTGCCAGGATTTGGGCCGCCGCCAAAGGTGAATCCACCGCCTGAGCTGTTCATGCGTTTTCGCATATTGCGCATCATCAGCCAGAAGGCCAGCCAGATCAGAAGCCAGGGCAGCAGGGTAATGAGAAAAGAAGTGAAGAGACTGTTGTTCTGGCGGACTGGGATTTCGGAGAAGCTCACATCCCCTTCAATCAGACGGTCCACCAGGCCGGGGTCTTCAACCATTGTGGTCGTATAGACTTTGCCAGCATCATCTTTGAGCTGGTAGTTGATGGTATCGCCCTGAATCTGGACTTCTTCTACCTGTTTGTTTTCTACTTGCTGGAGAAACTGGGAGTACGAAATGCTGGAGACATTGCGATTGGACAGCATGCCTGGAATAAATAACAGACAGAAACCGATGATAATCGCAAACGTTAAGAGTAAATATTTCAGATTTTTCTGGTTCGGATTTTTGAAACCAGAGCTGTTTTTTCTGTTCATAAAGCAGTTCCTCTTTCTAAGATGTATGTCCATTATACCGGAAGTTAGCAGTATACTCCTTGGTCTGCTAACAATCCGATCAATTCACAAATTGAATGGATTTATCCCATACAATTGCGATAGTTATAAGCTACATACACCCATAATCAAACAAAATCGCAGCAATCATTCAGATTGCTGCGAATCGAAGACAGTCATAGTGTAACAAAATGCAAGCGTAAGCAACAGAGTCAGTTACAAAACTGTTTGACAGGAACTTGAAAGTCATCTAAAACAACTAATCAAATAGATAGATTCGGATAAATATTCAAACTGAAGAGATTGCTCTGAAGCTTGGATCGGAGAAATGTGCCGAAAACAGACCGACCTTCTTTCTTCAGTCAGTCAAAAAAATCTCCATCGTTCTTTATATCCTGTTAAAGCGCAGAGAACCAATCTTGATAGGATTATTTAACTGTGAAAATGTGATCTTTTGGAAATAGCCAGTCCACAAAATAATCTGTGATAAGCTGATCCAATCGCGCTTACATCCTTTAGGTAAAAAGAGCGCACTTAAGAAGAAAGATAAGGTTAGTCCATGAAACATATTTTGAAATATTCCATGCTGCTGACGGCAATCTCTGCTTTGCTGATTGGCTGCGCTGGCCCGGCAGTAGAAATCCAAAAAGAAAGGACTATGTCAGAGACTGACTTACAGATGTCTGCCAGTGCTGCCAAGATGACTGGCAATGAAACAGCCGCTAACTCTTTTCCCCTGAATCCTTCTTTACTCTCCCTTTTCCCCCAAAAGGCAGATCCGAACGACTATTCACGAGGAATCACGCAAAGCAGCACCTTGTGGCAAGCCAGCCAGGAAGTTTCTGTTTTTACGATGGGTGAGGATGGAACTTCTCAGGTGACGAACCAAGTGGTTAAGACGCTCCCTCAGGGAAAAAAATTCAGAATCTGTGCCCTGGTGGCAGCTCCATTTAACGATCCGCAAAGTTCAAAGATCTATGGCCAGATGGCTGACGGCTCTGGTCTAGCTCTTCTTTATGATCATTTTGCTGCAACTCCACAAATGGCTGATTTCAAAGAAGATTCTGCCTGGCCAATGAAAACAATGATTCGACTCAAACCGGGAACCGTTTTATATGAAGACCAGACTGGAATCACTCCGCTTCAGTCAAATTCATCTCAGATTCTGATCCATCTGGCGACTGCCAAAGATGGAACGATCTGGGGGCACACTCAGCAAGGCTGGTTTCAATGGATAGATGAGAATGGCCCTAGGTTCTATTCAGCACCAGAGGGAGTGGTTGTTGGGCCATTGATTGGCGGTGATTCTCTTGAAGAGGTCTATCGACAGATTCTCGTAGGAAAAACATTTGAGAATGCCAAGGGTTCCCTGAACTGGGGCTATGCGCTTGCAGACCTGAATCAGAATCAGATTCCTGAGTTGTTAATTGCCAGCGGCGGCAAGAACCAGGATCAGGTTATTTCGGTTTATGGCCTGACTTCCAATGTGATAGACCGTAAAGAAGATGCTTCTTTTTCAGCCGCCAATACTTTGTTGTATACGACTTCGAATGCTTCAAGTGGAGCAAATGAACTCCTTGTTTTCCAGACGTTGGAAGATGGATATAAAATCTCTCGAATAGATTCCGCTGATGGAAATATACAGATGACAGAATTGTCTGCCGACGAAAATAAAGAACTGAAGGCAGAAACACTTCAGGAAATTCAGTTTGTCAGTATCAACGATCTGACACACCTGGATCCATTACAACCGATTTTGCTTTCTGAGCTTTATCCAGACTATCGATCTTCTGGCTTTTCATCAGAATCGGCTGCGATCACTCAGGCTCCCTCTGCCTTGACATGGAAACTGAACTACGACATGACTGTTCGTAAAAATCCGGAGCGAACCAGCGCTCAGAGCCACGTCCTCCCTAAAGACAGTCTGATCAATATAATCCAGGAGAGTAAAAATGGTGTCGAAACATGGGGAAAACTGGAAATTGGCGGCTGGGTATGCTTGCAGGATGCAGAATATGTCTATGCCTCACCTGAGATTGGTAATGTCGAAAAGAATTCCTCGACTAACTGGTACGAGATCTACGGACAGATTTTACGTAATGAGATGAATAATTCCCCATACGGTTCTTCCCGAAACTATGAGCCCAGGTGGTATCTTTGGGATCATCCCGAATATGAAAATCCTCTTCTGGTGATGAAAATTGGAAGTTGTGAAGCGGACTATCAGTTAAAGTTCTATGCCGTCGCCAATGGAACGGCTCAGGAGATTGCATCCTGCAAAGCTGGCCATATTGGCTTCTATTCTGGCCCTGAGCCCGGAACCTTTTACACCTGGTGGGGACATATGGGATCAGAATGCATTTCGCTTATCGCTTTAAGTCAGGGGAGTCTGACATCAAACGAAATATATTCCAGAACTGAGGTCATGGAATATCAGACACCAGATGGAGAACCATGGAATTTTCAGCCGGTTTCGGCCTGGTAAAGGGACGAATGCAGCAGTCCGTCCCCGCAATGCCTGCCGACAGACTACCTGAACGAAAGTGATAATTCGTCAAAACGGTCAATGGCCGGAAATCCCTTTTTTAAGGGATTTCCGGCCATTATGCTTTTTGTTGATTTATTCGTCTTAATCGAATTTCTTTCGACGCTTGGTTGAAAGCATCATCATGGACTTCATCTTCTGCTCATCTTCATTTTCGAGAGCCTCAGTGAAATCATCAAGCGTTTCTCTGAACTGTCGGATCTCATCGAGCAGATAGTCCTTGTTCAATAAGAACAGTTCACTCCACATATCTTCATTGATTGAAGCAATGCGGGTTAAATCCCGGAATGAGTCACCAGTGTATTCAACCAGATGCTCATTTTCATGGGTATCCATCAGGGTAACCGCAATGACATGCGTCAGCTGGGATAAGAAGGCGATCATTGTATCGTGTTCTTCTGGCGAAA
Source organism: uncultured Allobaculum sp. (assembly GCA_910579655.1). GTDB lineage: Bacteria > Bacillota_I > Bacilli_A > Erysipelotrichales > Erysipelotrichaceae > Allobaculum. The sequence continues at coordinate 6,334 of CAJTVE010000078.1, forward strand.
GAACGGAGATGTTTTTGCAGCCAAGATCTTTAGCCAGAGAGCTGACTTTAACGATCGAAGAGGCGGTATTGGAATCATCGGGAATCAGGATGAAGTTAGCCTGGTTGAAGATTTCAGGATCTGCATGATCAATTCCCTTGGACTCACGGCCGCACATGGGGTGAATCGACATCAGTTCGCAATCCTTGCGAAGCATTTTATGGACTGGCTCCATGATGGCTCGCTTGACCCCGGAAATTTCCAATAACAGAGTGCCAGGCGCAAACTGGTTCTGCCAGGTTTCAATCCACTTTGGAAGCAGAGAAGGATAAATGCAGAACAGAATCAGTTCGCAGTCTGAAATTCCCTGTGAAAAGTCCGCAAACCCTTCATCAATCCAGCCACGCTTGCGCGCTGTTTTTAAGGACTGACCATTGAGATCAAATCCATAGACTTTATAGCCAAGTTCTTTTAAACGGGCCGCAAAGGAGCCGCCCATGACCCCCAGGCCGACAACACCGGCTGTTTTCATTCGTTAACCTCCATGCACTGGCCATGAATCAAAGCCAGGTCTTTAAAGAAATCGGGATAGCTTTTGGCTACCGCCTGTGCCCCATGAATGATGGAAGGTGTTTTGGCGCAAAGTCCAAAAACAGCCATGGCCATCACAATACGATGGTCATTGTGACCATCAATCTGAACAATTGAATCCATCTGATACTTGTCGGCCGATTTGCCGACGATCGTCATGGAGTCTTCATCACTGGAAATTTCAACGCCCCACTTGCGCAGTTCGTCTTCCATTGCCGCAATGCGATCGCACTCTTTAATGCGTAGGCGGCCGGCATGAATCAATCTGCTTGTGCCTGGAATCATGGCAGCCAGCACACAGAGAATCGGGCCTAAATCCGGGCAGTTGGCCAGATCAAAGGTAAAAGGGCGAAGCGTATCCGGACTGACGTAAAGATCAGCCACTCCAGAGCCGGAAACTGAATCAGGATCAGGGCCAGGCGCACAAGAAGCAGAGTCCGGATCGGCACTGACATTGGTATCGACATCGGCACCTGCGTCTTCTGATTCATTCTCTGATTTTGGTGCTTCTTTCCACTCCAGTTTTCCACCAGCCTGTTCGATCATGCTGGAGATGATGGCATCCCCCTGCAAAGAATCCTTTTTCAGACCCTTCAGGGTTAAGGGCGCATTGAGCATCCCCAGCGTTAAGAAAAATGCTGCCTGGCTCCAGTCGGATTCGACCTGTACGCTTTTGGCCCGCAAACGCTGCCCCGGATCAATGCGATAGGCATGGTCCGTTGGCTGTTCGATTTTGCATCCAAACGTTTCAAGCATGGAAACGGTTAAGTCAACATAGGATCTGGACTGATAGGGCGGCAGCACCGCAATCTCCATTCCGTCCACCAATGGACCGGCTAAAAGCAGGCCCGAAATAAACTGACTGGAAACATCGCCATTGAGGGTATACAGCCCAGGCTGCAGTGGTCCATGAAAGTGCAGGCCTTCTGGCCCCTGCTCAAAGGGAAGCCCCTGTTCGAGGAAAATATTGGCATAAATCCCCAATGGACGGGTAAGCAGGCTCGGTTTGCCTAAAAAGGCAACCTCTTCTTTGCCGGCTGCCGCAATCGGAATGAAAAAACGCAGCGTACTGCCTGATTCATTGGCATTGAGCGTAACGGGCTCAACCAGATCCTGTGGTGTGCATCCCGAAACATGCACACACCCCTTTTGGGGATCGTCTTTAAATTTTGCTCCTAAAGCCTGCAGACAGTTTCGCGTCGCTTCAATATCCTGTGAGTGGCCAAGGTTGTAAACCGAAGAGGTTCCTTCTGCCAGTCCCGCACAGATCAGAGCTCTGTGCGACAATGACTTGGAGGCGGGAATGAGTAACTGGCCAGATACTTTGCCTGGCGTAATCAATACATTCATCGGTATTCTCCTTATCTGTTTTCTCTGTATTGTGGTTTCGATTGAATTGGAGCTTGGGCGGCGGTTTCAACTTGAACGGCCGCCTCAATTTCAGCCTGGGTTCAATTCTATGCGGGATCCACTTTATTAGGACTCAACTCTAGGTGGATTCGCCCAATTTATTATGTTTTCTGACTTGCTTTTACCTATCGATTTTTTGCATTGTCCATTCATTTTGAAATGTCCCCGTTCTGGCTTTTTTACATATTTTGCTTCTTATTTTTCTTCAAAAGCCTGAATCGCCGCATGTTCCATCCAGAGATCCAGCAGGCCAAAGGCACATAAGGAATCGACAACCGCTCTGGCCCGATGGATAATCGCCGGATCGTGGCGGCCTTTAATCGCAAGCTCGACTTCTTCTTTGGTCTGGTAGTTCACGCTGGCCTGAGGTTTATAAATAGATGGCGTTGGCTTGATGACAGTCTGGAAGACAATCGGCATTCCATTGGTAATCCCGCCGTTGATCCCGCCGTTATGGTTGGTTGAAGTCATGATCTGGCCGTTTTCATCGAGCACAAATGGATCATTGGCCTGCGAGCCATAGAGATTTGCAAACTCAAAGCCGGCGCCAAAGCTGACTCCTTTGACGGCCGGGATGGAAAACATCAGGTGAGCCAGATTGCTTTCGATCGAATCGAAGAAGGGCTCGCCAATACCGGCCGGCATCCCCGTAACCACTGTCTGCAAAACCCCGCCCACACTGTCAAGATCTTTGGCGGTCTGTTCAATGAGCGTCTGCATCTTCTGACAGCTTTCTTCATCAAGAACCGGAAACTGCGCTGCATTGAGAGTATTCATCTGCGCTTCTAAATGGGAAGCGTCCGCAAAATCAAAGGCGATATCTTCAATGCCATGCAGGGATTGAATGTGGGTAGCAAGGTTGACGCCATGGGCTTCCAGAATCTGTCGACAGATAGCGCCAGCCGCAACAATGGGAGCGGTCAGCCGGCCCGAGAAGTGGCCGCCGCCGCGATAATCCTGCGCCCCATGATATTTTTCAAACGCCGCAAAATCCGCATGGCCTGGGCGCAGACGGTATTTCAGCTGGGCATAGTCCTGCGAGCGCGTATTGGTATTGTCGATCAGAATACAAAGCGGAGTTCCGGTGGTTTTGCCTTCGAAAAAGCCGGAAACAATCTGCACCGCATCCGCTTCATGACGTTTCGTAGAAAGCTGTCCTTTGGCTTTGCGCTTTTCCATCTCCCATTCCAGTTTGTCCAGATCAATTTCAAAGCCGGCAGGAAGACCATCCACAACAACCCCGATTTTTTCGCCATGGCTTTCACCAAACAGCGTCAGCGAAATGTTCTGGCCAATCGTATTTTTCATACGTACATCTCCTTTTCTACCAGTCTGTCTACTTCTTCAGGCTGGAGTGTCCGGAATTCAAACTGGCCTGGTTTGGTCACAAACACACAATCAATGCCCTGGTCGTTTCCTTTTTTATCGTGACGCAATAATTCTCTGACTCTTGCCAGGTCGAACTCTTCAATTCGAGGCAGATTCAGCCGGTCCTCAATGGCAATCACTCGATTTTTGAGCGTTTCATCTTCAATGAAGTAAAGCATACCGGTCCCAACGCATTCGCCATGCAGATAGTCATGATCCTCAAAGCTGCCTTCAATGGCATGGCCGATCGTATGGCCAAAGTTCAATGCCTTGCGCAGACCAGCTTCTTTTTCATCCTGTTCGACAACCATCCGCTTGAGATCAATACTTCGGGCAATAATGTACGTCAGGTCAAGATCTTCTTTTTCAAAGGCTTCAACTAAGTCTTCTTCAAAGAGCAGTCCCATCTTAAGCGCTTCTGCAAGACCGGCCGCAATCTGACGGGGATCAAGCGTTTCCAGGACATCCGGATCAATGAGCACTGCTTTGGGCTGCCAGAAAGCGCCAACGATGTTTTTAACGGGTCCAAGATCAACAGCCGTCTTGCCGCCTACCGAAGAGTCCACCTGCGACAGCACAGTGGTTGGCAGATTGTAAAAATCAATGCCGCGCATGTAGCAGGCAGCCGCAAACCCGGCAAGATCGCCAACAACCCCACCGCCAAGAGCAATTACCTGGCTTTTGCGGTTGAGTCCGGCATCGGACATCGCAATCAGGCACTGCTCTAAAGTCTGCATTGTTTTTGAGCCTTCGCCCTGCTCAAAACAGAACGCAAAACAATTGGACAGCTGACTTTCCACCAGCTCAACCCATTTTGCAGGAATACCGGTGTCATACACCAGCATGGCCTTTCTTTTCGGATCAATCCAGTCGGTTAAATGACTTAGACATCCTTTTTCAATCACAATCGGATACGACGATCCGGGAATCTGGACATTCAGTTTCATGAATATTCTGGCAGCCTGATTGTTTTGACTTCGTTTTTTCCACTTCATTTTCCCTGCTTTTCGATGCACCTACCGAGTGGTTGTATGCAGCGAGACAGAGCTCGGTACAACCAAGACGGCGTAAGACGGATATAGAGAGTCCGGAAAATCGGAAACAGGCTGTTTTCCTTTCTAATCTAAGCAATTTCTGTTCGGTTTCAGTTTCTGGCTTATGGATCAGAAACTGATTTTCGTTTGGTCAATCCAAGCATCCTTTCTGTCTGGCAGAGCAAGCAGATCAGGCAGATAATCAAGCAGATCGGTCTATCGTCCGCGGACGATAGACCTGAATCGATTAATGGATGAGCGCAGGATGCAAGTTGAGTGTATATCGGATCGAAGGTCCATTGCCGACTTTTTCAATCAGGTTCAAATCTGTCAGCTCTTTAAGCAATTTTGCGGTTTTAGAGCGCCCAAATCCTGTCTGCTTTTCAATCTCTTTACGGGAAATCGGCTGATTCTCCTTAATTGCAGCAAACAGAGTGTTCTGATCTTTAGAAAGATTTGCCTGATAGCTGAGGGATGGAAGCCTGACCGTAATGACATTTTTCGAAAACGCGAATTCTGGCTTTCCAGTCTGGTCCTGATAAGAAGATAAAATCCTTCTGATTCCAGAACCGAGTCTTTCGATATACCCAAGCCGCAGGAAAACATAAGCCAGATCGGGATTTCTTGGAACAGAAAGATCGTCCTGAAGATATTCTTCAGGCGTGATTCCTTCAGGAAGACCGCCGGGAGAACTGATTTTGATGGAATCGTTATACATTCGAATCAGAATCCTGGAATTTCTTCTTTTCCAGTCCCGATGGATCAACGCATTCAGGACAGCCTCTCTGAATGCGTTTTTTGGAATTCGATAATACTCTTCACGAGCTGAGCCATTGATCAGTTCGGAGCGAAAATACAGATTGAAAAATTTTTCTGCTTCTTTATACATGGTCAGTACGGAACAGTTTTCAACTGTCAGCCGATTTTGAATCTCGTTTTCGTTCATCCCGTATCGAACAAGTTCAACGCCCGGAAATTCATTACGGTCTGAAAGAAGCTGGGCAGCAATCGTATATCCACAACCAGGCTTTAAAAGTCCCAGTGACTTAAAGGTGTCTGTTCCTGGTTTTTCCAGCTGCAATTTTGAGATGAGCTCATTCTCTAAAGTCTGGAAGGTGAGCTGTTGATCAGAAGCGGGAAGAGCATCGAAATCCATGTTTTTCTTTTGGAGCACCAAAGTTTCTAGCTGCATCGCTCGAAAAACATGTACTTTCTTAGTATACGATGGTGCAAATTGTAACTTATTGTACTTTAAAAAGCCTTTCGGCAATAAATTGGAGCCATCGTATCCTTCCAAAAAACATGCTTTCCGTTGAACCGTAAGTGCGGATAAATCCTGGAAGGCTTTACCCTCTGGCTTACGGCAGAATGC
>CAJTVE010000079.1 GCA_910579655.1 uncultured Allobaculum sp.
ATTAGTAGAATTATAAAATAGTTATATAGGAATATTAATATCTTGATTCGCCAAGATAAGGTAACAGTTGTGTACCCTTCAGACATTAAAAAAAGCCGCCAGACACTGAATCTGACGGCCTTGATTATTAAATGAGATAAGTTTACTGAATTCTGAACAACTCCAGTATTGGTTTAAAAGAAAGACTTAGGCTTCCTTGAGAATTTCATCAACCGTTTCTACGGCTTCCTGATCTTCCTTGGTTTCTTTAATCACTTTGACGTCTTTGGACTTCTTATCTTTTTTGTCCTTTTTTTCCGAAGCCAGCGGTTTCATGGTTGGGAATAAGAGAACTTCACGGATGGAAGACTGGTCAGTCAGAAGCATAACCAGGCGGTCGACACCAAGTCCAACACCACCGGTTGGCGGCAGGCCGTATTCGAGGGCTTCGACATAGTCGATATCCATATCATTGGCTTCATCATCCCCAAGCTCACGCAGTTCGAGCTGTTTAACGAAACGCTCTTTCTGGTCGATTGGATCATTCAGCTCCGAGAAAGCGTTGGCGTATTCATGACCTTTGATGAACAGTTCATAACGGTCCGTGAATCGTGGATCTTCGGCGTTCTTCTTGGCCAGCGGGGAGATTTCGATTGGATAGTGGTAAACGAAAGTTGGCTGAACAATGGTTTCTTCGACATATTTTTCGAAGAACAGGCTCAGGATATGACCGATGGAGTTGTGTTTCTTTTCCAGTTCGATGTCATGTTCTTTCGCCAGACGGACAGCTTCGTCAAAATCCGTGATCTTTTCAAAATCGATCCCTGTTTTTTCCAGAACGGCATCGTTCATGCGAACGCGCGCAAAGGGTTTAGACAGATCGATTTCTGTTCCCTGGTAAGTGATGACCTGCGTGCCCAGAACCTCCTGTGCAACCGAACGCATTAAACCTTCGATCAGATCCATCATGCCTTCCAGATCAGAGTAGGCCACATACGCTTCGAAAGTTGTGAATTCAGGGTTATGGGTCTGGTCCATGCCTTCATTACGGAACAGACGACCGATTTCATATACCCCTTCCATGCCGCCGACGATCAGACGTTTCAGGTTCAGTTCGGTCGCAATCCGTAAATACATATCAATATCTAATGTATTGTGGTGGGTAACGAATGGCTGAGCCGCAGCCCCGCCAAGAATCGTGTTCAGGACAGGCGTTTCGACTTCAATTAATCCCTGACCATCGAGATAATGCTGGATGGCGCGGATAATACGAGGTCTGGTGATGGCAATACGGCGGGCTTCGTCGTTCATGATCAGGTCCACATAACGCCGACGGAAACGTTCTTCCACGTCAGTCAGGCCATGATATTTTTCTGGAAGCGGACGAAGCGCTTTTGTCAGGTGAGTATACTCTTTGGCGCGAATTGCAAGATCACCATGATCGGTTTTCATCAGCACACCTTCGATGCCGACGATATCCCCTAAATCCGCTTTCTTGTACAGTTCGTATTGTTCATCCCCAACTGTATCTTTACGGATGTAAATCTGAATCTGTCCATCCAGATCCTGAATGTGCATGAAGCCGGCTTTGCCCATCCGGCGTTTTGTCATGATTCGTCCAGCTACCTTTACAGGGATCTGGAGCTCTTCTAATTCTTCTTTGGTTTTATCCTGATAAACCGGCACAATATCACCGGTTTTATGGGTTCGATGGTAAGCATGACCAAATGGATCCACACCCATATCGCGCAGATCCTGCATTTTCTGGCGTCTGACTTTTTCCTGTTCTGTCAGTTTCACGCCGCCAGTATTTTTCTGACTCATTTCGGGTCTCCTTTCTGTCTGTATAAAACAACCAGACTTCATCCTTATGCCTGAGATGCTCTGGTTATTGTCGACTTATCTGTTTTACATTAAGAAGTTTTGATGCGTCTGTCAAATCCCACCTGAATTCGGGCCAAAAAGAGTTTCGCACAGGCTTGCAGCGGCTTTCCTCAACGCCTGTTCAAAAGACATGAACCGGGATGGAGGAGAGATCTGAAGCCGGTTTTGATGCCTTTTGCGCGAGAGATTCCAGTTCAGAGCAGACCGGTTTCCCTTCCTTTTCTTCTATCCTTTGCCTCTTCTGTCCTTTGCCAAGGTGGTTTTCCAGTCTGCCTTATTGCTTCTTTCCTGCTTTCCAGGCCTGTTCAATCTGCTCTTGGGAAATCGGACCCTGGCGTAAAACGACCGGTTCTTCTTTTGTGCAGTCAATGATGGTGGATGCCTGTAAATCGTGGCAGTCGCCATCCAGGATGCCGTCAAGTCCAGGAAGCATGTCCATGGCCTCCTTTTTGGTCAGGGCGGCGGGTTCACCGGAAATGTTGGCTGAAGTCACCATTAATGGTCGATCCAGCTGATCCATAACCTTTAATAAAACCGGTGCGTTGGGAATGCGCACAGCCGCGGTATCCTTGCCATTGGTCCAGCAGCGATCGACATGCTCTTTTAAGGGCATGATCAGGGTTAAAGCGCCGGGCAAAAAGGCATCAGCAAGAATCTTTGCCATGTCAGTGACCTCTACAATTGATTCAATGGCTTCCAGACGGGAGACCATCATGGGCACCGGTTTAGTTTCCGGGCGGTGCTTAATCTGTTTTAAACGGCTTAAGGCCTGGGCATCCCCATAAATTGTGCCTACTCCATAAACCGTATCGGTTGGAAAGGCCAAAATCTGTCCCTCGTTAAGGGCTTTTGCCATCTGTTCGACCTGATCGGCCTGATATTCTTTCACGAATGAATTCCTCCATTTCTGCTCTGGTTGTTTCGATTCTGGGATTTTGGTTTCATTGGGATTCACTTTTGTTCGTTGTAGACTTTGTAGACTTTGCGGACTTTGTTTTCCTGCCCGGCAAGCTGTCACCTCTGACTGTCGAGTTGTCCGTTTCACTGAGTCGTTTTCTTTTGTCTGGCAATGCATGGCGGATTTCGGCTGACGTGCCAAAAGCTCCTCTTTCCAAATTCGGGTATAGTAAAGAAAAGTGAACCAGCCTGATCCTCAGGTTTTGTTTCCAGAAAGGATTTGCATGTTTGATGATACCATTGCGGCCATCGCAACTCCCCTTGCAGAGTCTGCTATTTCCATTATCCGGCTTTCCGGCCCGGATTCGATTGCGATTGCCAATTCAATTTTCAGCCGGGATCTGACCAGGGCAGCCAGCCATACGATCAATTATGGCTATATCGTCGATGAAGACCAGCCTGTTGATGAAGTCCTGGTCAGTGTGTTTAAAGGACCAAAATCATATACCGCTGAGGACAGCGTTGAGATCAATGCCCATGGCGGACCCTTGGTTACCCGTGAAATTTTAAAGCTTGTACTCAGCCATGGCGCGCGGCTGGCAAGACCGGGTGAATTTACCCAGCGCGCTTTTCTCAATGGTCGAATCGACCTGTCGCAGGCCGAAGCCGTTGAAGATATGATCGAAGCCTCGACCGATTCTTCACGCAAGCAGGCGATTTATTCGATCCGCGGGCAGATTCGTGAACTGCTTGAGCCCTTAATCGATGATCTGATGGATCTGATCGCCAACATTGAAGTCAATATTGACTATCCTGAATATGAAGATGCCGAACAGCTCACCGCAAAGACTTTGCTTCCCCGCTCCAAAGCCTTGCTTGCACGGATGGATGATCTGCTGAAACGATCCAGGCAAGGGGTCATGGTGCAGGATGGCATCCAGACCGTGATCGTCGGTAAGCCAAACGTTGGGAAAAGTTCTTTATTGAATGCTTTGCTTGATGAAGAAAAAGCCATCGTCACCGATATTGCAGGCACCACGCGCGATCTGGTCGAAGGACGGGTTCGGGTTGGCGGTTTTACCCTCAATCTGGTCGATACCGCGGGCATCCGGGAAAGTGCCGATAAAATTGAACAGATCGGCATTGATAAAAGCCGTCAGTCGCTGGAGGCCGCGGACCTGGTCCTGTTGGTTCTTGATGGCTCAAGACCGCTGGAAAAAGAAGATTATGATCTGTTGGAAAAAACCCAGGACCGTAAGCGGATTGTCCTGCTCAACAAAAATGATTTGCCGTCAGCTTTTGAGCCTGAAGCGATTGGACTGAATCCGGTCGTTTCGATCAGTGCAAAAGAAAAGAAAATGGATGCGCTGGAAAAAGCCCTCGAATCCTATTTCGACACCGATTCTCTTGCCTGGAAACCACGTCTTTCCAACGAGCGCCAGATTGGTCTGCTGGAACAGGCGAGGACGGATCTGCTTCGAGCCCAGGATGCAATGGAAGCAGGCGTTGAGCCAGACCTGATTGAAATCGATATCGAAGCCAGCCATAATCATCTGAAAGAGATTCTTGGGGAAGTTCATCGCGAGGATCTGCTGGATACGCTATTTTCCAATTTCTGTCTGGGGAAGTAAATGGTAGACTAGAGTACAATCTAGATAACAGAATAATTATGTCTGTCTTTTCTGGAAAGTTATCAAAATAGAAAGTCGGGAATTTATATGCCATCTCTATTGTTTACCAGCGGCCTGATGGCCAGTGAAACCTATATGTCATCGAACACCAAGTTTCTGCATGAGCTGACCATGGACATTGCTTCCTGGTCGATGTACATCCTTGAATTGCTTTCGATCTGTATCATCGTATTTTCGACCGTTGCAGCCTTCTTCAAGCTGTTCAGGCATGAACGCTATGCCAGAGTCTATCTGCTTCACGGCCAGTCTTTAGGCTTGTCCTTCAAGCTGGGTGCTGAGATTTTAAGAACCGTCACCGCCACAAGCCTTTTAGAAATCTTTGAAGTTTTTCTGTTGATTCTGATCAAAGCCTGTATGGTGATGCTGATTGAACGTGAGCTTCGTTCCGTGGATGAAGAGGATTTCAACCATCCCAACAAACCGGATCAGATTTTATCCAAGAAATCCCTTGGCGCAAAAAATCCAAAAACTGTTGTCTCCACGACAAGTGCAGCGGTGAGTGCAGCGGTCTCGGCAGCTGTTTCTTCCGCTGTTTTGGCAGCCATTCATAAACCGGAATCCTTGAGTCCTTCTTCAGAATCTGCACCAGTCTTACAACCGGATTCCCCCTCAAGTTCAGCTTCGAATCACTCATCGGCCCTCTGAGGTGCCAGAACAGGTTTGAAATCTGATTCGCGTTTTTCTTCAACGAACACAAACATCAAGGGGCGAACCTTCCATTGATCGGAAGATTCGCCCCTTTTGTGCGTCCAATCTCTATAGCATCGGATGAAATGCCTGCATCTGGTGATAGACATGGATCTGATGAAGATTTTTGAATGAATCATCGAATGAGATCATCATCGGTGGAATGCTTATTCCATGCCCTCCTGATAAGCATCGTCAGGCGTTCCCTGTTCGTATTCTCCATCCCCTTCAACCGGCAGATCGGGATCAATTTCCACGTCTGGTTCTACAGCATCGGTTCCATTGTCGACATCCGGTTCAACATAATCCGGTTCAACATAATCCGGTTCGACATAGACAGGCTCAATATAGATGGGTTCCTGCTCGCTGTCCTGGATGGAAGGATCCTGTTCTTCCGTGTCCGATCCTGCAGAATCCGTATTCGTTGTGGTTTCAGCTGGCTGCGTGGATTGGGATGTGCTGGCCTGGGTCTGGCCGCCTTCATCCCATGTGACCTCGAGAATGTCGCCGTTTAAAATCAGGTCAGCCTTTTGGGCAATGATATGGACCGGGAAATTTTCCAGACGGTATTCCTGTTCATCCTGGCCATCTTTTGTCCTGATGACCAGTTCCAGGTTATCGACTGCCTGGTCTTTGTTGGCAATGTAAAGATCTGCCTGCCGGGAATCCATCCAGGTACGCTCATTTTTAAGCAGGTTGACAGGGTCTTGCTGGTCGCCTGATGGCTGTAAAGAAACGCTGATAATCGTCTTGCCTGTCTTGTTGGTCAGGATCACCTTTTTAGCCTGATCAGATTCTTCACCTAAAACCAGGCGGGCGCTGGCGTTTTGGGTGGTCGATGTATTGGAAGTTGATGTCTGTTCGGGTTTAGCGGCGGATGAGCAGCCGGCAAAAACACTGGCCGCCATCAGCGCACTCATGAACAGAGAAACGGATTTTTTCATTGAGAAACTCCTCCTGAAATCTGGGTAATGGAAAAACATTTCTATTGTCAGCCACTGAATGGCCGGATCGACTTGACAATCGAATATGAGATCGATTTTATCGCGAAAAGATCCAGTCCTCTTTTCCATTTTTTTACACTTTGGAAAGGTCAGGCTGACTCGCAGGAATTGTAACATTTCCAGTATTCGTGCCAATACAGGCAATGATTTTTCGATTCTTTACAGCGGTTACATACTGGTTTGATTGCACAGACAGGCCATTGAGCGAAGTCTATTGGGTCCTCCTTTTTGGATTGATTTCAAATCCGCTTTTGTCTGGAGTGGCTTCCAGTCCTGATCTTTCTGCATTGTGCTGCCACATTTGCCCGACAGGGCGATCCCTTTCAGACGCTCCGCTTTCACTTTCAGTCATGGAAAATGGAAAAAGCCGGATTCTTCTGGTAAGTCCGGCTTGTTGAATCTGATTTCAATCGTCCCTTAAATCTTCTTTCAAGAAGGCCCGATCGATCCTGAATCACTGCTTAATAATTGTAAACAAAAGTTGTTTTGTCGATTGGCTGCATGTAGCAGTAATTGCGTGGAAAGCCATCCGCTTTGGCATACATTTCTGGATCGCAGATGTATTTCTGGCCATCCACAACAATTTCCACCCAGGCATGCGGGGTTTCACCCGAAGTGGTTTTGATGGTTCCGACAACCATTTTGGCCTGGTAGCCTAAGGCTTTAGCCAGTTCGGCATAGACCTGAGAGTAGACATACACGTTGCCTACGCGTTGCTGCAATCCGACCAGTGCGAAGGTCTGTTCCTGCGTCATGCCTGCGTTTGCGGGAAAGTATTCAGGTTCATAGTGTTTGTAGGCGATGTTTTTAGCGGTCCAGTCAAAGGCTTTGCCAAGGTCATGGCCAGTAGAGTCGAGGACTTCCAGCGCTTCAATCTGGATGGTTTCATCTGGAGTCAGATTGGTTTTAAATCCGTTGGAATCAAAGTTCATTCCGTTGACGCTCTGATTGCGGACGGCTTTGCCGGTGCTGTCCAGATAGACAAAGCGATACTCACCATCGGCCTGGCCCGGTTCGAGCAGTGTATACCCAGTCAGGGCCTGGCCAGTTCCGGCATCGAGGAAATAGCGTTCGCCATTATAGTCCACCTGACCTCTTTGCAGGTGGCCTTCATCGTTGAACAGGTAGTATTTGCCATCGATCTGATACGATCCGGTTGCGGCCTTATTGCCATTGGATGGATCAAAATAGAAGGTTGCCGCATCAAATGTATTCCAGCCGGACAGGTATTTATCCTCTTCCTGGTCGAAATACGTAAAGCCGCCATCGGCAGCCGGTTCTTTGAGGTAGCGGATCAGACCATACCAGGCAATGCCCTCTGCATTCCAGCCGAGTTTGACTAAGGTGTCATTTTCATTCTTGCTGACTGTGTAGTTGTGGTTGTTGGCATATTCGTTGGGATTGTACTCACGATAGACCGGCTGCGCGTTTACATCTTCTTCGGTGTTGTACATGGAATTCCAGCCAACTCCTTCATCACTCCAGCCGGCTGCAATCAAATCATCCCGTTCTTCTTTGGAACGCGTGTAGTGGTGTTCCCCTTCACGGCCTTTGCCATTGTAAAGACGATACACAGGATCCCCAATATTGACTGGCGCATACCAGCCAACGGCTTCGTCTTTCCAGCCGATGCCGATCAGAGTCTTACGTTCGTTTCCATCTTTGGTGTAGAGATGTTCGCCAGAGTTTGGATTGTACAGACGATACATCGGAACCATTTCATATCGTTCAAGCTGGTTTTCAAGCTGATCAATATAGTCCTGGATCTGCTCTTTCATGGCCGCATTGGTTTCTTTCTCCAGACGGTCTTTCTGGGTTTTGAGTGAGGCTTTAATGTCTTTGATGGTGCTCTCGCCGACGGCGACGGGAGTCGACACTTCATCCTTCGACGGACTCGATTCTTCAAAGCTTTCTTCTTGGGCAAAGACAATCGAAGGCACATTGGACAGGGCCATGGTTGCCGCTGCTAAAGCAAGAAGCGCTTTTTTTCCTTTTAATGATACGTTCACTTCGTTTCTTCCTTTCTTTGGTGGCGGATCTGTTTCTGCTTCCCTCATTTTTTTGGCCCGGATTCTTCTTTTGGTTGATCCAGACTCCACAATGGGAAACAAATTCTATCTCTGAGTTTAACAATGTGTCCATTTCAGTTCAAGATCTGTCCGGCCCGGCAGACTCGATCCGGTTTATTTCTGACAATTCCGTAAGATCTTCTGTATTTTTTAGCACTGGTAATCAAAACCGGTTTTCTCTCTTTTCCAGACCTTTTCGCTCCAATGGCCCTGCTTTTTGAATCCAAAAAAACCGGACATTCAAAACCGGCCGGCCATTGACTCAACGAATGACTCAAACCACAGAAAAAGCCCGGCTTGCACCGGGCGTGGTTTGAGTCATTAATTGAATAAGAAGCTTAACCATGGAGTCATCTCGGCCAGAATCGGGGCCATAATCAAGGAGATGACAGACATCAGTTTGATCAGGATATCCATGGCTGGGCCAGCCGTATCTTTGAATGGGTCACCAACGGTATCGCCAGTTACAGCCGCTTTATGCGCGTCAGAACCTTTACCGCCGTGCTCACCGGATTCGATATACTTTTTAGCATTATCCCAGGCGCCGCCAGAGTTGGCCATGAAAACAGCCAGCATGATCGCGGAAACCAGACCGCCTAAAAGCATACCGCCAAGGCCCTGAGAGCCAAGGAACAGACCAACAACAATTGGGCTGAGCAGAGCGATCAGACCTGGAGCAATCATCTCATGCAGGGCAGCTTTGGTGGAGATATCTACACACTCTACATAGTTTGGCTTGCTTGTACCTGCAAGGATACCTGGATCATTTCTGAACTGTTCACGAACGTTTTCGATCATCTTATTGGCAGCACGGCCAACCGAACGGATAGTCAGGGCTGTGAAATAGAAGGGCAGCATGGATCCGATTAACAGGGCAACAAGAACACCAGGCTGCAACAGGGAGATGGAACTTAAGCCAGCAGCCTGAGCGAAGGCAACAATCATAGCCAGAGCTGTAAAGGCAGCTGATCCAATACAGAATCCTTTACCGATCGCAGCGGTCGTATTTCCTACAGAATCCAGGTGGTCCGTGATCTTGCGAACGGCTGGATCGAGGTTGGACATTTCCGCAATACCGCCAGCATTGTCAGAAATTGGACCATACGCATCAACAGATACGGTAATTCCGCAGGTTGAAAGCATACCAACAGCACCTAAGCCAATTCCATACATACCAGAGAACAGATAGGCAACTACGATACCAGCAGCCAGAACCAGAACGGTTAATGCAGTGGATTCCATACCAACGGAGAAGCCGGAGATAATGTTTGTCGCATGACCCGTTTCCGATTCAGAAGCGATTTCTTTTACTTTCGGGTATTCATCACTGGTATAGTATTCAGCAATCTTGCCAAGCAGGATACCAACCACAAGACCGGTTGCAACAGAGAAGAACTGAGCAATCTGGCCAAACAGCCATAAAGAAGCAGCCATGGAACTGAGCAGTTCGATAATGGTAGCTACGTAAGTGGCAATATCCAACGCACGCTGTGGGTTTTCCCAGCGTTTCATCCGGACGAAAGCCTGGGCAAGAACCGCTGCGATGATTCCAAATCCAGCAATGATGAATGGGAACAGTGTAGCCTGCAGGCCATACGATTGCCCATTGATCGTAACGGTCAGACCTAAGGCAATGCAGGAAACCAGCGCACCAACATAAGACTCGTTCAGGTCAGATCCCATGCCGGCGATATCTCCAACGTTGTCACCCGTGTTATCCGCGATAACCGCCGGGTTGCGCGGGTCATCTTCTGGAATTCCAGCTTCGACTTTACCAACCAGGTCAGCCCCAACGTCAGCCGCTTTGGTATAAATACCACCGCCAACACGGGCAAACAGAGCGATCATCGAGCAGCCAAGGGAGTAGCCAGCCACAACGGGCACAGCCTGTTCAGGCTCGCCAAAGACAAACGTAAACAACAAAAATAAGCCAGTCAGGCCTAAAAGACCAAAACCAACGACGCAGATTCCAAGAACAGAACCCCCGTTAAATGCCACATGCAAAGCATTTGGCATTCCGCCAGTACGGGCAGCTTCTGCTGTACGGACGTTGGCATAGGTTGCCGATTTCATTCCGATAAAACCAGCCAGGGCTGAGAAGGTTGCACCGACTAAGAAGCAGATGGCACCACTCCAGCCGACGCCGTCAATTCCCTGTAGGGAGGGAATGAATCCGAGCGCAGTCAGCAGGATAGCGACTGCGATGGCGAAGATTACAATGATTTTATATTCGCGGGATAAAAACGCCATTGCACCCTCGCGAATATAGGAGGCAATTTCTGTCATCCTCTCGTTTCCGGAACTTTCTTTTTTGACCGATCCGTATAAAGTAGCAGCATAGCATAATGCGAAAGCCGCTACGATCATGACGATGACCAGAATTGTCTCCATGTTGAGACTATTCATATTTTACCTTTCCTTTCTAGGCTCAAATCTTCCCTACTATATCAATTCCCCGCCAAACAATGGAATTATTTTGTGATAAGGCGGACAAATCGAAGCGTTTTTTCACATTTTTATGGAGGTATTTATGTATTTTCCACAACACCAAAACTATTTCGTTGACGACTATTGTGTTCTTGATCTGGAAACCACCGGTCTGAAAGCGAATTCATGCGAAATTATTGAAGTTGGAATCCTCAAAATCCGCCACAATCAGCCGGTTTCCAAGATGGATGTTCTCATTCGCCCCAAAAAGCTTCCGATCTCAGCCTTCATTACGTCTCTGACCGGAATCACCACCGAAATGGTGATCAATTCTCCGTCCATCGAAGAAGTCAGCTACTGGATCTGGGACTTTATTGGCGCGGATCCGATTCTGGGCTACAATGTGAATTTTGACCTGTCATTTCTTAAGGTTCATACGACCAAACACACGCCAGCCAACAGTTTTCTCGATGTCCTGCCTTTAGCCCAGATTGCCCGCCCTGAACAGAAGTCTCATTCCCTTTCCGCCATGACTTCCCTGTTCCATCTCTACCAAAATACACACCGGGCGATTGATGACTGCATTGCCACCTACCAGCTTTATACCTTGCTTAAAGAAGAACTGGCTGGAAACGATACCGAAGCCATCCATCAGGCCATTTACGACTTCAAAGCCAGACGCCGGCAGCAGCGCCAGGCTTCAAAGCGATGAAAAATGAATGTTGAGTGTTGATGGAACTGACACCTACTGCAATCGACTGAGTGACGCTTTTTGCGCTGATCCTGGTCCAGGACTCCCAGGCCTGGAAATCCGCTCCTCCCCAAACAGGAAGACTTCCTGAGACAATTAGGCTGCCCTTTCCGTGTCCACTCTCCCTTCTGCTTGCTGTCCATACGATGGCTCTGTCGATTTGCGGGTTTTGCAGGCTCAGGCAAGGGATTCGGATTCAGTTTGCTTTGCGCGGCTGGGCCTGACTGAATCTGGCTATCCGTTACTGTTCACACCCCTGCTTTAGTCCAATGGATTAAAGCGGTTTTTTTGTTTTATTACCGCTGCTGGCAGTGT
>CAJTVE010000080.1 GCA_910579655.1 uncultured Allobaculum sp.
TGCCGAACACTGTTCGCAGACAGGGATGTAACCGTTTTATCCTATCAGGGATAAAACAACCTCATTTAACGAAGGGGGGATTCAATTTGATCATGCCTGCTGTTCAACGGCGGAGCGCTGCTGCGATACCCTGGAACTGGTAACTGATCTTCCTTATGAGCGCTTCAAAGGATTGAAAGAACAGTTTTATGGTGAGCTGGAAGGGGAAAGCGAACGACTCAACCACCATCTTACGCCAAAAGAATGTGAGACGTTTTATCTGCAGTATGGCGGAGAGTCGAGTAACGAAACCAAAGACCGGATGGTCCGCACCCTGACAAAGATTATGGAGCGGGATGGCTATGAAAATGTCCTGGCGGTTTCGCATAGTGGCTCCTGTTTTAACTTCTTAAGACACTGGCAGGATCCGATGGAAGAACTCAAAAAAGGATTTGGCAACTGCACGATTTTTGTCTATGACTATGAAGACGGCCGCTTTACGCTCAATGAAGTCGTTCGTCCGTAGTCATTCGCAAAGTCCTTTTTCACTGCCGTATCCTCGATATGAAAAGAAGAGAGTTTGACCGGAAGCGGAGAACGTGGTCATTCGTGGATCTGAGAATCCGGTCCACATCAAAGATAACTTTAATATCTGGGATTTTGAACTGACCAAAGAAGAAATGGATCAGATTGCGGCACTCAATCAAAACAAGCGTTACTACCATTCCGCTTTGGAACTGCCTGAAAAGTATGTGGCAATGGTTCCAGATGTAGAGGATCAGAAGTAAACGCTGATTTTAGCCAGGTTTCAACATATTCCTGGAAAAACGAAAACCGGGGAACAGTTTTTAATGCTCACCAGCCCTTTTGGAAAGCCTGCAAGGCTTTTTCAAAAGGGCTTTTTGCGATCAGGTCTGAATTTTGGTTTCAATCTGGAATTTGATTTTTTCCTGGAAAACGCGGGGCTGTGGCTGCATCTGGTGTGGTCTGAAGAGCAGGAAAGGTCGTCAGTACAGGTCAAAATTCTCGATGTAATGTTTGACATAACAACAAGAGGTATCTATAGTTTTATTGTAATGGTTATCATTACAACTGACTCTCTCCATCTATTCTGCTACGTGCAAGAATGGGAATATGCATTTTGATAAAGAAAATAGGAGAAAGCGGCAAGAAAATTCAGACAGAGGAAGAAAAGAAAGCCATGACACAAGAAGAAAGAATGAGCTGCCTGATTGCAGCGTTGATAGAAGAAGATGAACGATATCAGGGCTTAACGATTCCGGGAGGCTATGAAGACAAAAAGCATCTGCTGCGGGGATTGATGAATGTAAGGCCGCCGCGTCCGGTTGATCCGGAAGTTCTGACTTTGCAGGATGAATTTTTACAGGAAGAACTGAAGCATAAAGGAGTAGTGGGGCTGGAAGATCTTAAGTCGGTTGAACCGCAGATTTATCTATGGAAAGGGGACATTACTCGTCTGAAGGTTGGTGCGATTGTCAATGCGGCCAATGATCAGATGCTCGGTTGTTTTGTACCACGACATCATTGTATTGATAATGCCATTCATACGTTTGCGGGCATGCAGCTTCGTCAAGACTGCGCAAAATTGATGGCAGAACAGAATGGTCCTGAACCAACCGGACAGGCGAAAATGACCAAAGCCTACAATCTGCCCTGTCAATACGTCCTTCATACTGTCGGGCCGATTGTTTATCACCATGTGACGAAAAGAGATCGTGAACTGCTCGCTTCCTGCTACCGGTCCTGCCTGGAAGTGGCCGATGCGCACCATTTAAAATCAATCGCGTTTTGCTGCATCTCAACCGGTGTCTTCCATTTTCCAAATGAGCTGGCCGCAAAGATTGCGGTGGATACCGTTAAACAATATCTGAAAGAAACAGGATCAGGAATCGAGGTGGTCTTCGATGTTTTTAAAGAACTGGATGAACAAATCTACCAATCCATCCTTGGATCAGGACAAAACAGCCATTGAACAGCTCAAAGAAGCAATTGAACAGGCTGATGCAATTGTGATTGGGGCTGGGGCTGGTCTTTCAACGGCTGCAGGATTTACGTATAGCGGTCCAAGGTTTGAGAAATACTTTTCAGATTTCGAAAAGAAGTATGGTTTTGACAACATGTATGAAGGCGGATTCTACTCATATTCAACACCGGAAGAATTCTGGGCGTTCTGGAGCCGTAATAATTACATCAATCGCTATATGAAAGCACCAAAACCAGTCTATGATGAGCTGTTTGAACTGGTGAAAGACAAAGATTATTTTGTTCTGACAACCAATGTGGATCATTGCTTCCAGAAAGCGGGTTTTGATAAAAAGCGCCTGTTCTATACCCAGGGGGACTATGGCCTGTTCCAGTGCAGCATTCCCTGCCAGGAAGTGGATTACGATAACGAAGAAATTATCCAAAAAATGGTTAAAGCACAGGGCTTTGTGATCGACAAAAATGGAGATCTGGTTTTACCTGAAGGCATAACGCCTAAAATGGAAATTCCTTCAGATCTGATTCCCTATTGCCCCCATTGCCATGAACCGATGAGCATGAATCTGCGTATTGACAATACATTTGTGGAAGACAAGGGATGGCATCAGGCAGCCAGACGCTATCATGACTTTCTGCAAAGTCATGCGGATCAGAAAGTTCTTTATCTCGAACTGGGCGTTGGACCCAATACGCCAGGAATCATCAAGTATCCTTTCTGGTCGTTTACCAATTCCAATCCAGATGCAGTGTATGCCTGCCTGAACATGGGCGAGGCTTTTGCTCCTAAAGAGATTCAGGATCGCTCGATCTGCGTTAATGGTGATATTGGCGAAATTATCAAAGAGCTATTTTAGAAAAGTGGTCCAAGGACCAAAAATCTAAAATACGAGTCATTGGGGATGAGAAGAATCACCGGCTTTTATTTTAGAAAAGCGGTCCAAGGACCAAAAATCTAAAATACGAGTTGCTGGAAATGAGAAGAATCACTGGCTTCTATTTTAGAAAAGTGGTCCATGGACCACTTTTCTAAAATAGAACGTTGACCATTGCGAAAGGGGATATAGAAAAAGACTGGATATCAGAGATGCTTTCTTAGGGCATGTTCTGAAATTCCAGTCTTTTTGTTTTTTTTCTTAAATTGGGGAGCGGCTATTCCACTTTCAACATTCTATAACCGACACCAATGTGGGTCTGGATGAACTGAACGTTGCCTTTCTTTTCCAGTTTTTTACGCAGGGTAGCCATAAATACACGCAGGGAAGCAATGTCGTTATCCATGTTGGATCCCCAGATTTGCTGCGTGATGTAGTTGTGGGTCAGCACACGACCGACGTTTTTGCTGAGCAGTGTTAAGAGCTTGAATTCAATAGGCGTCAGGTGGAGTTCCTCACCATTAAGAGTGACGCATCCAGCGGCATAATCAATGCGCAATGGGCCGTTGACGAAAACAGACTTGGAAACGGCTGCCTGAGGCTGAGAAGACAGATGTCTTTCGACAACCCGCAGACGAGCCAGCAGCTCAACAATGGAGAATGGTTTTGTCAGATAGTCATCTGCACCGGCATCCAGAGCGCGGATTTTATCTTCGTCATCTGTACGGGCAGAAATAACAATCACTGGAACGTTGGACCAGCTGCGGACTTTCTTAATAATATCGACTCCATCCATATCGGGCAGGCCCAGATCCAGGAAAATTACATCTGGATTGTGGGTGGAAGCTTCCAGAATTGCCGTTTTGCCATCAGGAGCCATCAGATATTTATAATTATGAGCTTTCAGGGTGGTACCGATTAAATTGCGAATGGAGTTGTCGTCTTCGACAACAAGTACTGTTGTAGTATTCATAAAGATCACCTTTTTCTTTTCTCAATTATACAAAAGATTTATATATGGAAACAAATGCAACTATGCAAGTTTGGTGCACGGAAAGCGGATTTGGCAAAAAAAGCGCCAGGCGTGCAAGGCTGACGCTATGCGATCGAAAGTAAAGGAATCCGGAAGGAGAAAACACATCCATGAGGCTCGTTATCGTGAACTTCAATGGTTCCGTGATGAGCATCAATAATCGCTTTACAAAGGAATAAGCCAAGACCTAAATAGTGGGTAGAGTCAAACCTTGGAGCCTCTCCCGTGTAGAAGATATCAAAAATTCTTTCTTTCATGGAGTCTTTAATCCCATCCCCCTCATCAGACACTTCAACCACAGCCATATTGTCCTGGGCGTAGGTCCGTACCTTGATTGGAGTGCCTTCGGGGGTGTGGTGAATGGAGTTGGTCACCAGATTGGAGACAACCTGGGCAATCAGACTGGCATCCATATTGGCCACCAGAAGGTCATCACCTTCTTCGATCGTAATTGGATGGGTGACGTTGGCTTTGTTTGGGTAGTCCATTCCGCTTTCAACCACATCACTCAGCAATTCTGGCTGCAGTTTAACCGGCATGGAACTTGAATCCATGCGGGCAGCTGTCAGCAGATTTTCGATCATGTAATACATGTTCAGGGAATCGTACTGGATTTCATCCCAGAGCTTTTCTTTTTCCGGCTGATCCATGGTGTCGTGCGAGAGCTTGTAGTTGGCAATGTTGCCGATAATGGCGGTTAATGGCGTGCGGATATCATGAGCTAAAGCCTTTAACAAGTTAGAGCGAAGCAGGCCGCTTTCACGCTGGAGATTGGCTTCCTGCAATGCGGCTTCCTGTGTCATTGTCTCCAGAGTCTGGGCCCCATCCGCAACAATATTGCGTAGCACCATCTGCTCGAGGGGATCAATGGCCTGCTGGTCAAAGCGGATGCCAATGACCCCGAAGGTTTCCGAAGAGGTTTCCCAGGGAAAATAGAGATAGGAGGCCATCGTGTGATAACGGGTCATACACCCAGTTGGTTCACGATACTTCAGCGCTTCTTTGGCAATGACCAGTTCTTTTTCAGCTTGCGTGTGGTCACTGGGAACATTCAGATTCACATCGAAGTAGACAGGATCCCGGAAGATGTCCTCTTCATAGGGATAGTAAACAATGTCCCGTTCTGAAATTTCCGCAAGCTTACGGCAGGTAACGTCAATGACTTCTTTTGGTGTTTTGGCCAGATGAAGTTTATGGGTCGTATTGAGCAGCATCTGAGTTGCCCAGGTTGACCTTTTGGCGCTTCGGGTTTCAGCTTGAAGTTTGATTCCAATATAGGATCCGATCAGGGAAACAACAAAGGCCATGGCGATGGCCATCGACAGACGCCGCTGGTTATACAGGATGGACAATCGCGGCTGGGCAAACAGGAAGACAAACAACAGGTCAGAACAGAATGCGGAAATCAGTGACCAGAAGATGCTTCCGGTGGTAATGGAGCAGGCCAGAACCCCAAGAATAAAAATCTGCGCCAGGATAAATTCGTCGACGTTGGCTCCATCGAGGATAAAGCACGCAATTGTGGTCAAAGCGATGATCAAAACGATGCGCGCCAAGTTCAGCAGGTTGGATTTCAGATCGTGTTTTTCAGGCTGGAGATGCGAAGCATGTACGGTCATCGTTCCGGGGACAATCATCAGTCTTGTCTCTTGAAGAACTTCTGAAATTTTCTGGGCAAAGGTTGGATGAAAACGGCCCAGACCTTTTGGAGTCGGCGATTGATTGATTACCAATAAATTTATGGAATTGCTCCGGCAGAATTCACCGATCAGGTAGGCAGGGTCTGCCCCATCAAGAACCGTAATATGAGCGCCTAAAGAGGCTGCATAATTGACATTGTTCTGAAGAGCAGTTTTCTGGCTTTCACGGGAAAGATGCATGTCAGGTGTATTGACATAAAAGGCAAAAAATTCCCCATTGGACAGCGCAGCCTCCTGAAAAGCAGTATCAATGGCTTGTCTGTTCGATGGATCAGAAGTCAGATACACCGCAATGACAGAAGGCGAGTTTTGAGCAGGTAAAGAAGGTTGACTGTTCATTCTATCACCGCCTTTCTAAGAAAATCCTCATGAAGGATAAAAAGAGGCTCACAGAATACTGGTCAGTTTTCGAGCTGGGAAAAGAGAAGAACAAGTGAAGTTCAAAATATGGATATGTGAATATTCGCTTATTGCCTTCAGTATATAGAAGAGTTCATTAAGGTGCGCTTAAGGAATAAAAAGGCGGGTATGAATCGAATAAAGAAAATGTTGAGTGTCCTCAACAAATTCAGATATCGCAAACGCATAACCGCAATCCCGATCGTTTGCCTGAATGATTTCCACTGACCACGATGAATCCTGCTTATTTTGACAGAAATGAATCGGGCGCTCTTTTCTGGGCGGCTGATCGTTGCCTGCATGTAAACGTCCAAAGCCTGTTTCCAGTCGTTTTGTGGATCTTTACCACGAATAAGGAATAAAACCCACTTTGACCATCTCATAATCGCCGAAAAGAGAGAAATAAACAATATGAAATGATTAGAAGCGGTCAATTTACAGACGTTTTTCAGCAAGTTGATAGAAAAGTCAATAAAAATCGACAATATGTGAACAATTATCGCTTATCTAATCTTTATGTGTATCTGTGAAATACGAATATTAAGGACAAAAAAGAGACAGAAATGCAAAAACGGGTCGTATTCATTCGTTAAAGCAAAGAGAAAAAGGAAACAGGAGTGTCTTACACGACCGGAAAAACAGGCAGGATACACGACAAGACAGAAAAAGAATGGACAGCATCTGACAATAAAAAAGACAGCTACTTTGCTGTCTTATACGTCTTGGTTGGGCACGGGCGGACAATCAGAATTTTACGTGCAAAGAGTTCATCGATCAGTACATACGGGCGGCACTTAGAAAGTAAGGCAGCCAGTCTGGAAAAGCGCCACGCTTCCAGTAAAGTCAGGCCAAACATCGCAAGGATGGATGGGATCGATATAAGTTCTGGAATCCGCTGGTACATCGTAAAAACAAACACGGTGCACAGAATTGGAATCAGAACCATATTGGCCAGAGCAAGAACGGTTTTCTGCGGCATCTGAAGCATCGACTCGATCTGAGCGTACTCATTCTGCTCGATCGAAGAAGAGGCCATCCGATAATGGAGGACGCTGCGATAGATGTCGATCAGTTCTGGGTTGTTTTTCGAGATGATCTGTTGAAGGGTACTATACAATTCGTCGCTGCTGATATATTTACGCATTTTGATACCTCAATTGTTAGAAGACCTGTCTAAGAAATCTTAGATCATGTAATCCTGAATTAAGAATCTGAGATCTGTGATCAGAACTCCTCAATCAAGATATACGAAAGAAATCGAATGAGCAAGATTCCAGTAAAAAATCGGCCTCGAAGTACAGTTATCTGGAATTGAAAGCGATCACTAAAGTGAACGATCGAAAAAAACAGGCAATTTTAAATGTGCAGAAATGATTCGAAGACATAAAAATGAGAAAAGTAGATATTCAGAAAAGAATATAAATCGCTTTCACGATAAATAAGCCATAATATCGTCCTGTACATAAATTAAATTCATCTGTTTTAGAGGATGAGGTTTATCCAAAGCTTGCAGTCGCTTTACAGTTCGTTCACCATTATCGTGACATGAATAAGAACCAGAAACAAGTTATACGATTCGATAAAAATGAAAGTGTTTTCTATACAAAAAGCGAGGAACTCATCGATGGGAGTTCCCCGCTGGAAACGGATTTCTGGATCAGAAAAGTTGATTTTTATAAAGAATAGAGTGCCGGATTCAGTCTTTTAAATAACTTTAAACTGACTCCATTTACCGGAGCGAAAACGACCATAGAAGATAACGGCTCGAACGCCCCAGTCCATTGCCATGGCCAAAGCCACACCGATGACGCCAAGACGAAACATCACGCCTAAGAGCCAGGAGAAGACCAGGCGGATGAATACTGTGGAGCAGATCGAAACAATCATCGTAAAGCGCACATCGCCCGCCGCGCGTAAACCAGCGGCAAGAGCCCCCGAGAAGGGGAAGAACAGGGCATTGAAGACGTTGTGAATGACAACCAGCCAGAACACCAGGGTTTTGGTTTGGGCAGACAGGGAGTACACACCCAAAAAAGCCGGACAGCCAGCCAGAATGAGCAGATTCCAGACGGAAGAGAAAATCAGCGTGATCTTGAGCAGCTTTTTGAAAAAGAATTTGGCATTTTCAATATCGCCTTCCCCCATGCACTGACCAATGACAGTGATGAAGACAGGAGACATGGTCACTCCAGCCAGGGCAGCCATCGACCAGATACTCTGGGCAACACCATTGGCAGCAATCTGAAGCGTTCCAAACATAGCAACAATGCTGGATAAGCCAACTTTGACCAGCTGGAAGATGCCATCTTCCAGTCCGTTGGGAATGGCAATATGTAAAATCCGCTGAAGCATCGGCCAGGAAAATTTGCTCAACCATTCTTTCTGATAGGACACATCGTTTTTTGGGGAGAAGGCCAGAATGGTAATCACCAGAGCACTGAAGGCTCTGGCAATCAAGCTTGGCCACGCAACACCAGCGACCCCGGCATGAAAAACAAACACACCCAGCAGGTTGCCGACTACGTTAATCAAGTTCGAGAACAGCGAGATCACCATCGTCACCTTGGTTTTGCCAAGGGATCTGAAAATCGCGGCACCCGAGTTGTAAATGGCGATAAACGGATAGGAGTAAGCTGAAATCCGCAAATAGGTCATGCAGGCTTCCATCACATCCACTTCGACCTGACCAAATAATAACGATAAGATTGGACGGGCAAAAGCCAGAACGAAAACAGCCATGATCAGGGAGAAGACAGTCGAGAATAAGAGGAGCTGACTGGAGCTTTTACTGCCATTAGCCCGATCGCGCCGGCCAATATACTGGCTGATGACAACGGCCCCGCCGCTGGCTAAAGCAGCGTACAGATAGATGAAAATATTGTTGAACTGGTTGACCAGGCTTACACCGGAAACAGCCGCTTCACCGGCGTAACTGACAATCAGTGTATCGGCAATGCCCACCAGCATCACCAGAAACTGTTCGCAGAAAAGGGGAACGATAAACGCCATCAAAGCTTTATTGGAAAAGCGTTCAGTTTTCAGGGAATGAGTTTCCATAAAGATCCTTTCTTGTTGTGTTTTCCTGAATCGTTTTATAGCAAGTTTTATAGTTCAGCTTTTGATGCTGAGCTTTTTCTGAAAAGGGGCAAAGTCGTGTTTGAATGGCTGCAAGCGATGGTTTACTGCCCGCAAACCTGATAGCGAAGGAGAACAGCATTGCTTCTTGGCCGATGATTTACATCAAGAAGTTTCAGTCTGGTTAAAGGCGCTTCATTGTCCTGGCGGTTGAACACCGGCATAAACTGGGCCCGGCCGTCAATCCCGGCACCGATCAGGATATCAATTTCATCGAGCAGGCCGGCATCGAGAAAGGCAGTATTGATCGTGGCGCCGCCAACAATACCTAAACGGTTGATGCCAAATTCATCATGCAAAAGTTCAGCAGCCCTGGGCAGATCGATTTCTCTGTCCCCTGTGACAATATAGGAAATGTCCAGAGTATCAAGGTACTTCAGATATTTAATCGGGACCTGCTTGCTGCAAACCATGATCAGCGGATGGGCATACTCTTTGGCCTGTTTCCAGAGCAGTCCCCCATGAGAGGCCATTACCACATCAAAGGGCTTGGGGCCGTGGACTTTGTTGGAAATCATTTCCTGTCCTGCTGGCAAAGAATCACTGGCTTGAAATTGCCCTGGCTGGGCCATTTCAAGCTGGGCTGTCTGGCGGCCGGATACCGTAGCATCAAACTGAAAAGCATCAAGCAGGGGATAATTATTCTTCAACACCGGGAAGTTTTGCGGTCATGGCGCAATCGATTCTTCCATCGACGGAAGTCATCATGTAACAGATAATTTCAGGTTTATTCAGAGACGTATTCATATTGAAGGTTCCTTTCAAACGAAGAGCAGAGATTGAGCCGGATCTGGTTTTGACAACCAGAAAACGGGATCTTTGCTTTTTTTTCTTTTTTTTGATGGTTTTAGTATAGAAAGTCTGCTTATTAATATCTAATACCTATTAATCATTTCGATCTATACGGAAAACGAATAAAAAGATGTCGGTTTGCCTTTTGGAAGTATTTTTTTGGATCCATGGTTGCATCAGAGGCAGCACTTTGATCCAGCAGCGTTTTGAATCCATCGCTTTTTGGGCCGGGCTCAAAAGAAGAATGAAAGATAAGACCCGAGGATAAGTGAGAAGAAAGAGGCAAGACCAGGAAAAGAAAACAGAAAAGCGCGAAGAGAAAATGGCCAAAGCTTCATCCTCTATGCCGGCAATTGTGAAAGGGGGTTCCCAGAAACTGGGAAAGGGACGGGAAAATGGGAACCGGTTTTTATTGAAGCCTATAAGAGAAGAAAGAAAAAGCGCGATAAATAAAGAGAAAAACAGCCTGGGAAAATTCCGGCCGAAATGGGAAAAACACAGAAAATCCTGCAAAATCCCAGATGCTTTCCCAGAGATTGAAACCGGTTTTCTTAGATTGTATTCTGACACCGTCAAAAGACAGATGAAGTCAGAGAGGACTTCTCAAACAGGAGGAAAAAGAAATGAGTTTAGTACTTGCACGCATTGATCAGCGACTGATCCACGGAATCGTCGTTACCCAGTGGACTGGAGCCACTAAAGCCAAACGCCTGATGGTAGTTGACGATGAAGTCTCCAAAGACGAAATTCAGAAACAGGCCATGCGAATGTCCAAACCAGCGGGAACCGGAATGTCCATCATCGACACAGACACAGCGATCAAAAATTTCAATGCTGGAAAATATGACAACCATAACGTCTTCATGGTTGTCCGGGAACCATCGACTCTGATCCGTCTCAAAGAAAACGGTGTCGAGATTCCAAAAGTCAACATCGGCATTATGTTCGATGGCGAAGGTAAGCGCACCGTCAAGAAAATGGTTTCTGTCAATGAACAGGAAATTCAGGATTTCAAGACGCTGCAGTCGATGGGCGTCCCTGTTACCTTCCACTTTGTTCCTGGCGAAGCAGAAGAAAGCTTTGAAACCTATATTCACTGATCTGCCTGACTATCTGCCTGCCTATAAGACAGAAAGCCGCCTTCTTGTGGGTGTTCTTACACCTGAGATAGATAACCGGTGAATAGATTACCCAAAATGGTGATTATAAAAAGAGAACCGAGTTAAAAATAAATTTAAAATGCAATGTCATTAAGTTAACACTAGAAATCTGAAGTAGAACCTAATATCAGGCGGATTTCTCATGTATGGTAGCAGCTCTGGGTCTTTGAATAAGCCAGAAACCTAAAAATGGGCGCACTAAAAAGAGCAGAATCAGTATCCTGTTGTAGATAAATCTATTTGAGTTTATTTTATTTCTTTCTTGGGTCTGCCCGATTCGGCCTTTCTGGCTGCGTTCGCTTTTTGATCAGGTCATCTATACCTCTGGTTGGTCTTGAGACAAATAAGTTATCCCAGATCAGATTGATCGCAAATCCGAAATCCAGCTTATGGACATGCTTCTTCTTGAGTTTTCTGATTTCCAAAGCGTTTCTGACCCTTGAGCAGAGATTATAGAGAGTCAATTTTGCGAAAATCTCTCCGATAATATTCTCTTCTTTACGGGAATGGATTGAGTCGAGTGCCAGCGATCCCTTGAGGGTCCGAA
>CAJTVE010000081.1 GCA_910579655.1 uncultured Allobaculum sp.
GAGGAACCAGCCGTAGGGATTCTAGGGCAGCTTCATTTTATCCGTATAGCTGGATTAGCTAAAAATAGGCTACGGTGTAGGGCATATCGGTCAAAATTTCCATGGTGTCGCAGCAGCGTTCGGAAGTGGAACTATAGGCGTGATCGAAGTCGAGACCTAAAGAGTCAATGTACTTTTTGGAGTAGCGGGCCTGTTCGATTCCCAGTGGGGTCAGCGGAGAATCGGTCCATCCCTGAACGCGTTTGCGCTCATTAAATACTGTCTGGCCATGACGCATGGCTACCATTGTCTTTTTCATGATTTTCCTTTCTTTGTCTTTCGTTTTGTCTTTCGTTTTGTCTTTCGTTTTATCTTTACAGGGTTCGGATGGGTTCTGATGCATCCTTTCTGCAAAAGGGGAGTAGTGGAAAAGCGGTGAGAAGCAGCAAAGAAGCAGAAGCTGTAAAGAAATTGCAGGGGAGAATGCGGTGAAAAGAGTGTTCACCGCCAAGCTCCATCAGGATGAATCAGACTTACAAGTTAAATTTTTGTGATTTATAAAAACTTGTCAAGATAGTTTTTACCTGAGCAAGGGCCGTAAAAAAGAGCGAGGATCAGGAGCAAATTTGGAATAGAGAGCTGACTAGGATAGGGAGCGGAAATTTCGGCCGCTCAATGTCCGAAATGTTCACTGGGTGAGTTTTCAAGTTGATCTGCCGCAATCAGATTGCTGAGGTAGGGGCGCTTGCCATCAAGAACATCCTGATAGAAGTCCTGTTTCCAGTCGATGTAGTCAATGCTGGACTGCACTTCTTTCATCTGTTCGAGCAGGGCATCGCGTTTCTGGTCGAGAAATTTCTGACGTTTGGGAATGGTGGATGGTCCTTCAAGGCACATTTCAAGGTAGTCTTTCATTTCCTGAATGCTCATCCCGCAGCGTTTGAGGCAGGTGAGATCCTTGATCCATTTGACATCGCGTTCATCGAAGATCCGGCGATTGTTGTGGTCGCGTTTGACGTTGGGGACAAGGCCTTCATTGCAGTAATACTTCAAAGTCTGATAAGACATGTTGGCTTCCTGGCAGACTTGTTTCATGGTAAACATAAACTTCCTCCTGTCTGACTGGTCAAGAAAAGCATCAATCCATCCGGTTTGGCAGCATCAGGCAGCATCCTGCGCCATTCGGCTGCATTTGATGCTGTCTGGCTGGATCCAGTTCAATCTGAGAATACCTGCCTGAATTTTTTTGGACAAGATGGATGTTTGCTCTTGACCGATAGTTACTATCGGATTCTATGTTTATGGGAAGAAAAGATGAAAATCTTAGGAGGCATAAACAATGCAGAATTTCAGATACAGCTATCCTGTCAATGTCTATTTTGGAAGCGAAAGCCTGAAACAGGCCCTGGATCAGGAAAGCGCAAAAATGGGTGATACGATTATGCTCACCTATGGCGGAGGATCGATCAAGCGCAATGGAATTTATGATGCGGTCATGAAACTTTTAAAAAAGAATGGCAAACGAGTGGTTGAATTCAATGGCATCATGTCCAATCCAACGTATGCAAAAGTACAGGAAGGGGCAAAACTGGCCAAAGATGAAAATGTAGACTTCATCCTGGCGGTTGGTGGTGGAAGTGTTTCTGATGCTTCGAAGATTATCTCTGCCCAGGCAAGGCTGGATGCCGATATCTGGACGATGGAAATGGTTGGCCATAAGTTTCCGACCGAGGGCATTCCGATGGGCGTTGTCGTCACAGCATCAGGTACAGGTTCAGAAATGAATAATGGTGCAGTTATTACCCATGAAGACAAGAAGATTAAAGCGGGGGTTTTGGGAACGCTGCCTTCGTTTGCGGTTTTGAATCCGGAATTTACAATGACTGTTCCACACAGTCAGGTATTCTCTGGAGCTTTTGATACGTTAAGCCATGCCATGGAAACTTATTTTGGCCAGTCAGATCAGGACAATGTTTCTGATGATGTGGCTTTAGCCATCATGTGCAACACGGTAAAGAACATGCGACGTTTAGTCGAGAATGTTGATGATATCCAAGCCAGAAGCAATCTGATGTGGGATTCAGCTATGGCTGAAAACGGTATCCTGAAAGTCGGCCGTAAAACTGACTTTGAAGCCCACCAGATTGAGCATCAGTTAGGTGCCTATACAGACTGCAACCATGGCCAGGGGCTGGCGGTTATTCAGCCGGTTTATTATCGACATATTCTTCCAGATGCTCCCGAGAAATTCGAACGGTTTGCCAAAGAAGTATTTGACAAAGAAACCGCAAAAGAAGGCCTGGACGCTTTAGAAGATCTGATTCAAGCCTGTCATCTGCCGACAAAACTGAACGAACTGCGCTCGAATGCGACGATCACGCCGGAACTGTTACGTCAGGTTGCAGACAGCACCAATCTGATTCAGACAGGTCCACGAAAGCTGACTCATGATGAAATCTATGACATTCTGATGGAATGCCTGGATGAATCTCTTGAGGACAATCACGATCTTTCGTCCAAACCATAAAGGTCTTCAAAGTTCTTCGCTTTTGAGAAGAATATAGGATCGGAATAATCGGTCCAGATCAGAAGCAGCGGATGAAATAAAACCCAAAAAAGAAGCACTCCGTCCTGAAAAAGAAGAAAAGCATAAAAGATGGCTGATTTTCGAATAAAAATGCATAAACTTTGCACGTTTTGGAAGAAATTTTAAAAGTGGCAGTGATGTTGTCAGAATCAGAGCAATACTTCTTGCATCGCAACGGAGGTAACACATGACTTTTTCTTTTCTGATGGCAGTATTGCTGTATATGGCTGGATGGAATCCAATGCTGGATTCCCGGTTTGATGGCTGGGTGCGAACAATCGAGCAGGGGCTGGCTGGAGCACTGATTTTTGCAGGACTCTTCTTTCTGGCCATCCTGCTGGACCGATGGAGCTATACCCAGAACCGGCCTCTTCCAAAGGGATTCACGATTGATTTGATGACAAACAGCAGCCGGACAATTGGCTTTGGGCTGCTTGCCTGCGTGCTGACTAAAGCTTTGCTGGCAAGGGATTTCTTTGGAATGGCCTGGCTTTCCAGTCTGTTGTTTTACAGCTGGGTATTTTTCGGACTTTGCTTTCTGATCTTTCTGATTCGCTCTGTAGGGCAGGGCAGCCGATACTTTCTGACTTCCCGGAAAGTTCAGTCCACACCTGTTTCTTCTGCTTCAGCTCCGGTTTCCAGAACTGAGGGGAACAACTTTTTTGAATCAGATCTGAATCCCTCCCATTGATCATTGAACAGATTCCTTCTGATTTCTGTTGAGTGCAAATTCAAATTAAAAAAATGGATCGGCCCTTTTCATCCTGGAAAGAAGGCTGATCCATTTTGATTTTCTATAAATTTGAGTTACTTCGTTTTAATGATCTGAACCGACAGGCATCCCGGACCGCCATGCACCAGAAACATGGGGCAGAGTTCATTGATTTCAATTCCGGCCTCAGGCCAGACTTTCGCAAACCAGGCGGCGGCCTTTTGAGCCAGATCGGGATCGTCGCCATGGCTGAGATAGAGCGTATAGCCGCTTCCCGTTCCAGGGGCCAGTTTCTTTTCAATTTCTTCCTTGATTTTGGCAAATGCTTTGCCTGTTGTCCGGGAAGTTCCAATGACGGACAGAGATTCTCCACTTTCGTTTAAGATGGCAACCGGAACCAGTTTTAAGACTTTACCAACCAGGGCACTGGCCGAGCCGGCCCGGCCGCCGCGTTTGAGAAAGTCAAAGTCCCGAACCATGATGCCGGAAAAATGGGATTCAAGCATATGGTCTAATTGCTTCATAATAGCCTGTGCATCTGCTCCTTCATCCCGCATTCTAAGGGCAGTTTCAACCATGGCTTTCTGGGGGCCGCAAAGCGTATGGGTATTATAGACATGGACGCGATTGGGATCATCACACTGATCTTTCATCATGCAGGCTGAGGTGTAGGTCCCCGAAAGGCCATTGGCAATACAAAGATCAAGAATTTCATCTTCGGGATTCTGAAGCAGCTCATTATAGAGATCCAGTTTACGGGCTGGGCGCGGCTGACTGGAGGAAGGCATGGCCCCATTGCGGATTTTGTCGGCCAGCTGGGATGTCGTGATTTCTTCAAGATCTGCAAAGCTCTGATCATTGATGGTCACTTCAAGGGGCACAATGTGAAATCCCTGTTCCAGGGCCGCAGCAGGCGAGATTAAGGTCGAGGTATCGCTGACAAGATGAAGCATAGGTTCTCCTTTATTTGATGATTCGTGCAGAAACCGGGCTTAACGTTCTCTGATATTTCAATCGTCTGAAAAAAGGCAGATCCCGGATATCTTCAGAGTAAATAAGATAGAGAATAAAATCAAATAATCTGGTTATAAAAACTAGATATACTGACAAAAAGACCGGAACGCCTGACTAATGGCATTCCGGCAGAGAGTTTATCCAGTTTTAATCAGAATCACGCCTTAAAATAAGGCGCAAACAAAAGCATGGTGCAAATAGATTGGAAAGCAGGGAAAAGCGGGAAATAGACCTGAAATGATCAGATTTTGAAAGCTACAATGGGCTTGGCTATTTTGCATCCTCAATTCCAGAAATTCGCAGCAGTTCCAGAAATCTGGAGGTGTGAATTTTATTGGCATCGTTTTCTTTGAAGTGACGGGCAAAGCATCCCGCAAAGATGACGTTGAGAATATAGTTGATCGACTCTTCTGTCGCGAATGTAGCAATCTTGGTGAAGTAGTTTTCATCAGAAGCGATGGTCAGGACATTGCCAAAATGCTGGCGCAGATAATTGTCGCTGGCACCAGTCAGGACGACAGTTGGAATCTTGTTTTCGATCAGATAGTCAGTGATTTTCATTGGCTCATCGAGCGAATAGTTCCCCGCATAGGAAATGATAATGGCCAGGTCTCTTGAAGACATCGAACGAACGGTGATCCCCATCTCCTTGGGCTGGCAGATGTGAACAGGCAGCTGGATGGTAATCATCTTGCGGGCAAACAGGCTGGCCGCATAAATGTTGGGCGAGACACAGAAAATGATGATGCGCCTGGCTCTTTCAATCAGATTGACTGTCCGATTGACCAGATCCAGATCTAAAGTCTCCTTGGTATCCTCCACTGTCTGCTTCATCACCTGGGCGATGGAAGCAGCAACTTCTTCGAGTGAAGAGTTCTCATTGAAGGGATAATTGACATCGATCCGTTCAGGATTGTCTTTTTCCTTTTGCAGACAGGCAATATAGGCCACGCGAAAATCTTTCCAGCCCTGATAGCCAAAGCTCTGGGTAAAACGAACGACGGTTGGTTTGGAGGTGAAAGAAAGATCAGCCAGATCCTGTAAGGATAAGGTATAGAGATCGTTACGGTGGGCAAGAATGGTTAACGCAATAGCTCGCCTGGCATCGGTGTGGTAAGCAGCAGTCTGCTCGATTTGCTGGATAAGATTCATAAAAGATCCTTTCAATTGTAAAGATGCGCAAGGCAATGAAAAACCGGTGCTGATCCGCTACATTCCGGATCCGGATCCATTCTTGAAATATCCCCTGCCCTTTGAGTCAAAATACAGAGTTGTACTCAATTATCCGGATTATCTGCGGCTGAAAAAAACAGTTGCAGATGCCAGAAAAAACGGGAGAAGCCTGCCGCCGCTGCTGGAAAATACCTGTCTGTGGAAGTGAGACTGGGCTGAATATCCTTTCTGAACAGGAAAACCGGCAGGATATCACAATCAAGTGATATCCTGCTGGTTTTTAACTAGTTAAACGAATTTGAGCCATCCGAATTTTCGTCCATGATTTCATTCAAGACACAAATGTTACCGACTCCCTGATCAGAAACTTCCGCTATATCTTCTGTAGCGCATCATTCCTGGAGAGCAGATAGACGCAGTACTGATTCATACTGACTCCCTCTCTTTTCGAGTGTTCTGCAAGAGATCGATGAAGACTTTTAGGAAGCCTCAGTTTGAACTGCCCTGAATAATTATCTAGAGATGCCGGTTCTGCTATCTTCACGCCATCCTCTAATGCAGCTTCCAGCCACGCTTTTTTGGCATCTGCAGCATTTAGTACAGCAGACTCGAGCGTCTCCCCAACAGTAATGCAGCCAGGAAGGTCTGGATAATGAGCAACATAGCCACCTTCATCAGGATCAGGAACAATTTCCAGTCTATATGGAAGTCTCATATACTCGTCAATTGTTTTCATGCAATGCCTCCTCCTCTATGACTTCTCGAACCATTTCTACATATACTTTCTTAATCGGTTCATGCTTCGGGATCGTAATAGGATTTTTCCCAGGTTTGCGAAAGGTATAATGACTGCTCCCGTTTCCCGGGGAATTCATGATATATCCATAACTTTCCAGCACTTTCTTCAATTCATCAAAGCGCATATCCTTTGATAGAGAAAGGATACGCTTCTGATAGAGAAAGGATACGCTTCAATAGTTTATCCCATTTAGACATTGGAAACCTCTATTCCGATTATGATTGGTGTCATATTCGGTGTCAACGGTTAAACGTTTATTCGGCCCAGATCAAAATTTCTCATATCTTCTCCTCCCTTTATTTTCCACTTGTATTTAACTGTTATATAGACCTTTGTCTATTTTTATCTATCGAATAGACAAAAGTAGACAAAAGTCTAATTTATAGACAAAAATAAGGACGACTCAGATTGGCCTTGATATTCCTCAAATACCAAAATAAAACCAGAAGAGATCATGTTGCTTGACCACCTTCTAGAATTGATCAACTAGATATTGAGGAAGGCGAAAGTCCTGCCGTAATCTCTGTAGATGTGGATGTTTACGCGAAAGAACACTTTGAAAAAGCTGTCAAAAAAACGGGTCACTGAAAATTCCGGTGGGATTTGGGGTTCTTGACTGTTATTCAGATATTGAAAAGCAGTCAATGCCTATATCCAGCCCAAAGGAAACACGGATGGATAAAATACGTAATTATGGTATACTTAATCTAATGAAAGGGGGTCTTATGTGAAATTTCGAGAGATCGAAAAGATCGTTCTCGCGGATGGATGGCGATGGTGCAGAACCTGTGGTTCGCATTACATTTATCGCCACACAACAAAAAAAGGCTCAGTCACCATTCCTTATCATAAAGGTGATCTGAGTCCCAAGATTATCAATTCCATCCTCAAGCAGGCGGGGCTGAAATAGCCCTTCCTGTTCTTATGAATGAAATGTATCACAAAGACTCTAGAAAGGACAGTATTATGTTGACCAGTTTTCCAGCCGTTTTTGCTCTTGATGAGTATGGCTATTCTGTCGTGTTTCCAGATTTGAATTTCCTTGCAACCGAAGGAAAAACGTATGAGGAAGCGATGCGAATGGCTGTTGAATGTCTTGCAGGCCATATTTTTGACTTGCAGCAGCATAGTGAACCAATCCCTCATCCTTCTAGAATTGATCAACTGGATATTGAAGAAGGTGAAAGTCCTGTCGTAATCTCTGTAGATGTGGATGTTTACGCGAAAGAACACTTTGAAAAAGCTGTCAAAAAAACACTATCGATTCCAAAGTGGCTTAACGATGCGGCGGTTGCTCAAGGAATAAAGTTTTCAAAAGTACTGCAAAAAGCACTTAAAGAGGAGTTAGGAATTGTAGAGTAGAATGCACTTCATCTTTGGGCAGAAGAAAAGGTCCTCTATTTTTAAAGGCGAAGTCCCTGACTGAATGGCTTGATCATCCATGCGTTTTGAGTGGATTTTGATGCTTTCTTGCCGCTCAGTCAGGGGAAATGCCTTGCGCAATCAGTTCTGGAATCTTTTGCATGCGAATTGTTTTCCTGATCCTGAATCCTAAATTCCCGTAACTATACATAGGGTTCGCTAAGCTCGAACAATTCTATGATCTGGTCCTGAAGTTTTGTAGTCGTCAGGACCAGATTTTTGTTTTTTCTCTTCCCAAAATAAGTCACCTGCTTCAGCTCTCCTATCTCGTCCATGATCTGGCTGTAGGAATATCTCTTAGCCCACTTGGCTTCCGACAATTTCCGACGGATCCAGACAGTCAGAATGAGACTCAAAAACTGCAGGAAAATGCGGCCGTTCATAGCCTGCTCAGAGTGAACACGCAGCCTTTTCATATCCAGCTGGTTCTTCAGATCGTCAAAAGACTTTTCTACACTGTCTTTTTCGCGGTAGACAGTCAATGCCTCCACACTGTCCTTGATAGAGTTGCTCACCAGGACAAACCAGCCGACATTCCCTTTCAGATGGCGGTCAATTGCTTCTTCGTTGTATTTGACCTTTATGCCTCTGATGGGCGTTTCAGTAACAATGAAGTATTCATCGCGAAATTTCTCATCTTCCACAGGCTCACCATTAACCAGCTGTTCATAAACTCTACACAGTTTCTTATGGAATGTCTTTCTTTCCCCGGCAGCCTTGTCACTATCAAAGTAGACATGGACGTAAAGACGATGATTATTCCATTTCTGCAGCTCGGTGGCGGCATAGACTTCGCTGTCCATGACAGTAATCATATTATGGTGGCTTTCAATAATATCTCGATGCTTTTCTACTGCTTCTTTGGCAATTTTGCTTGAGAATGGCACACCAACTGCGAAGCGCATTTTCGAGTCATAAAGGGCATCAAGATTTGCCTTGGAGAAAAAACCCTTGTCCATAATTACAGACAGCTGCCGAGGCTCGATCAGCTGCTGCTCTTTTACGGCGCTTTTCAGGGCCTTTGCGTCCTTGATTTTTCCATCAAGTGGCAGAAAGTAGATCGGCAGTTTGCTTTTTTCGCCGGTAATCATAAGCAGGTTGATCTGAGGAAGAAGATCATGGTCACGGTTATAGCCATATTTGACCAGGCCAATTAGCTCTGAGTATGAAGAGACACTGGTGATGTCAAGAGCGAAGTACTCTTTGGCCTGGTTGTACTGAATCCAGAAGCGGAAAAATTCCCTCTGCCTGTCTGGCCCCAAAGAAGAAAGCAGTTCCCTGATGCGCTGAGAGGGCAGAGAGGATCCAAGATAGCAGGCATTATGAGTGGACCATCCTTCAGCGCGGTAAAGCGGATGACCACATCCGCAAAGATACTGGCAGCAGGTCATAATATATGGCCATTCGACAGGAAAACATTCCTTAAGGCATTCTAGTAATCCTGTTTCCTTTGCGGCTTTGTCAATAAGAACGTAATTTGCAACCTCTTTAATAGAGCAAGTGGGAGAAGGCTTTTCAGATTTGGCAGCAGAACCATTTTTAGCCTTAGGACGGTTAGGAACCAGTTCACCAGTGGCTTCATCGATATGGCCAATGTACCTGCGATGAGAATCTGGTTTTTTCTTTTCCTTGTTCCAGAAAGAATCAACTTCGTAAACATAAATGCGACCAGATTTTGATTTGACACGAACCTGAGATGACATGATCAGCACTCCTTGGACATATGTATAATTACTAATTGCTATAAATTATACATATGTCTCTGTCAAGAAAAAAAGCCTTCTGATTGACTTTATTTAAAGTCAGCCAGAGGGCAGAGCCTGATTTTCTCTGTATATTAAGGAACAGAAAAGAAATAACCCCCTTACAGATATCCATCATTTCTACGATATATTGCGATATATAAAGAGATCCAATAGCCTGTTTATTGGGGAATTAATATCCACCTGATCTTAACGGGAATTTAGGCTGAATGTACAGCCTGATCGTTTCGGCATTGCAGTCACTGTCTGTGCAGATAAGATCGGATATACTCAAGATTCTGTTAAAATCCGTCAGATCCGCAAGAAAAGGGATACCACTTCTAATCCTGGCTGTAAGGAAACTCTGGTCGTGAATGCTGTTTTAGCTGTTTTTAGGTTAAGGCTTATTTTTTTCGGATTCTTCTTTTTTTTTGATGATCAGCCATAGACCCAGAGTAATCTTTATCAGGAATGTGGACTTTACCTAAAGTCCTCCAGCGACATTGGATCAATGATTTGATGAGCGACGAGATATTCATATACTCCATCTTCATCGACGGAAGGGCAGACCGCATCCGCAATCTCTTTGACTTCATCGAGCGCATTATCCTGGCAATTCCAGTACCGGCAGCTTTAAGCATGTCAATGTCGTTATGGCCATCTCCAAAAGCCAGACTATTTTTGCGGTCGATTCCCAGTTTTTCAAGAACAGTCAAAATGGCTTCCCCCTTATTGGTGTTTTTATCGACGATATCTAATGCGGTCGGATACCAGGCCATGCCGGCCAGGTCGGTCGTTCCCGCCAACAATTCATCCAGCTGGTCTTGACTGATGCCGAGCATGACCTGGTAAATGGAGGCATCCAGCCGCTTTTCAAATTCTGGATCGACTGGAACATTGGATTTGGAAATTGCCATATAGTCTTCAAGAGCAGGATCAATCCCATTCTTTCCCATATCTTCAGCACCGGCCAGAACAATCTTTTTGCCCATTTTTGTGGCATTGCTGACCAGAGTTCGCACTTGCTGGGGATCAAGAACTTTGGAAAACAGAACGGTTCCATCGTTTTTCTGACACAATCCGCCGTTGAAACAGCACCAGCCGTCAAAGTGAAAATCAGGCAGAATATAAGGCGGCCTGCCGGAACTGGCATAGTACAAAATCCCCTGACGATGCAGCTGCTCGAGTGCATAATGAATTTTTGCAGAAGGGGCAGTGTGTCCAAGGCGAAGCAAAGTCCCATCAATATCAAAGAAAACGATTTTAACTGGGTTCATGAAGAGTTTCCTTTCCATTTTCTTGCAGACAGATCATCCTTTTTAGTCTGATTAGCCCGCATTCCTTATTTATGGTAATTATATTGTGCTAAATCCAATTTGTTTTGGCCAGTTTGTCCCTTGTAATCCTTTACAGAACGTCAAGAAGTGGCAAACAAAGAAAACAGAAGAGAGGATACGGTTTTGCCTGACCAGAAAGATCTACGATAAGGGAAAGATCTGACGAAAATGGTGTCTGTTTTCGAAGAATTTTTTAATTCTGCGGAATTTGAGCATAAAGCAGACGATTCGGATGAATGCCCGAAGGGGAAAATGAAAGCGCGAATAGATGTTTGTATAGGATATGAATGGGCATTCAGGACCGTAAATTGAAATAGTAAATTCCAACCCTTAAAGCCGATTTTTCGATTGGAACTTACTCCTTCAAAAACGAAGAAGTAAGAGCTAATTTATAAAATAAAACGTCCGAAAAGCCAT